>NZ_JBVIAY010000004.1:434341-496863 GCF_055573695.1 Streptomyces sp. NPDC030143 | reverse complement strand
CGCGGCACGGTCGCCCTTGGCCACCAACCGGACGAGACGCTCCTCGTCCAGCTCACCCGGTGCCTTCCCGACTGATCTCACACCCTCTAGACGGCGGTCCCGGACGCCGGGTTTTCCCGTTGACGTGATCCCCGTCACACAGAAAGAGGGGAAGCGGCCCCAGCCGCCGGTCCTGCGCGGGGCCGGTCCGAGGCGGCCGAGGTGAGGTTCCGGTCTCGGCATGCGGGCGCGAAGAGCCGGCCCGGTCAGCGGCTGCCCGGCCGGGCCCGGGACATGGGTCGGACCGTGGCGGCACCGGGGATGGGGATCGGCGAGGACGAGCCGCAGAAGGACTCTCCGCGACGTGTGCGGGGGCGGCGTATGAAGCGGCAGCGGGTCCGGTGCCCGGGGGCCGGGGCGCGTGGGCCCCACCAGTCTCGTCCTCCCCGGCGGTCCACCGCTGATCCGCCGTCAGCCGGGCGGCCGGTCCTCGATCGGCGTGCCGGGGTCCGGCACATCGGTGGCACCCTCCTCGAACAACGCCGCGGAACAGGTGCCTTCGGGCGCGAGGACCGTCACGGGAGTGAGCCGCCGCAGAACGCCGACACGCTGCCCGGCTTCCTGCGCGCACCGCGGCAGGGGGGAGCCTTGCGCCGTCGGCCCGACCACGTGAGCCGGGGTCCGGTTGCCGGACGGCCTCCGGGCCCCCGCCCGCCCTGTCCGGATCGCCCGTCGGCGCGGCGCTGGTCAGTCGACGGAGGCCATGAAGTCCAGCATCCTGCGGTTCACTTCCTGCGCGTGGTCGATCTGCGGTCCGTGTCCGGTACCGGTGATGATCTCGGCACGGGCGCCCGGTATCAGGCGCGGAACGCGCTCCCTCTGCCGCTCGGGGTGGAGCAGGAGGCTGCGCCTGCCGAGTACCAGGTAGAGGGGCGTACGGATGGTGGACAGTTCCGTCTCGGACAGGGGGAGCGGTGCCGGGCGACGGATGCGGTAGGCGCGGACCGCGGTCCTGACCATCGTGCGCAGCTCGGGCATGACCAGGACCGGTTGTTCCAGCCAGGCCGCCAGACGTGGGCGCAGTGATGCGGGTGCGAAGGTCGCGAAGAAGCCGGCGAAGATCCAGACGAAGAAGCGCAGCCCGACCTTCTCGAGCCCGCCCGGGTCGAGCAGGGTGACCGACGCGAGGCGTTCGGGCCGGCGGTGCGCCTGGTTCAGGGCGAGCCAGCCTCCGTAGGAGGTGCCGACGAGGTGGACGCGTTCGAGCCCGAGCCCGTCGAGCGTCTCGTCCAGCCACTGTGCGGCGCGTTCGGGCTGGTGGATCGGCTCGCGCTGCACGCTGCGGCCGGGGTCGCCGGGAGTGTCGACGGCGTAGACGGGGCGGGCGGCGCCGAGGGCGGGGGTGTTCGGGTACCACATGGCGGAGCAGGAGCCCGCTCCGTGCACCAGGACGACCGGGGTGCGGGACCGGGCCGCGGGGTCGGCGGGTCCGTAGCGGTACACGTGCGTGGTACCGAACGCGGTCTCCACGTCCTGCTCCGCGAGGGCGGGTGGTCCCAGCGCGTAGACGGCGTCACAGGCGGCGAAGTAGCGCTCGCGCCAGGCGTCGCTCACGTAGCGGCCGACGTCGGCCTGGGTGCGGGCAGTGGTCTCGGACACGGCCACCTCCGGAGGGGCTCGGTTTCGTGGTACGAACGTATCATGATGTTGATACGGATGTACCATAAAACGGCCGGGTGCGGATCCGGCGGACGATGAGCGGAGAACCAGCATGCCCAAGCGGGTGGACCATGCGGAACGGCGCACCGAGATCGCGGAGGCGCTCGTCCGGGTCGCCGGGCGACGCGGGCTGCATGCCGTGGGGATGCGCGACGTGGCAGCCGAGGCGGGCGTGTCACTGCGGCTGGTGCAGTACTACTTCGAGACCAAGGAGAAGTTGCTGCTCTTCGGACTGCAGCACCTGACCGAGAGGTTCGGGGAGCGGCTCGCCGCCCGCATCCGAGCCGCCGGGGACGGGCCGGGGCCGCGCGCGATGGTCGAGGCGCTGCTGATGACAGCGCTGCCGACCGACGAGGAGAGCCGCGTCTTCCACCACCTCTACACCTCGTACGCCGTGCTGGCCGTGACCGACCGGACGCTCGCGGCCCAGCCCTTCATCAAGGACCCCGACGCAGCCGAAGGCGCCCTGACCGACATCCTCCGGCAGGCGCAGGCCGCGGATCTGCTGCAGCCCGGCGTGGACGCGCAGTTGACGGCGGCCGGTCTGCTCGCGATGTCCGCGGGGCTCGGCACCGGCATCCTCGTCGGTCAGCGCAGTCCCGAGTCCGCAGCCGCGGTTCTGGACGACCA
The DNA here is from genome assembly GCF_055573695.1 of Streptomyces sp. NPDC030143. Taxonomy (NCBI): domain Bacteria; kingdom Bacillati; phylum Actinomycetota; class Actinomycetes; order Kitasatosporales; family Streptomycetaceae; genus Streptomyces; species Streptomyces sp. NPDC030143. The sequence goes on along the minus strand of NZ_JBVIAY010000004.1, from coordinate 494,535 downwards.
TCTCGACCGCATCTTCCGCTCGGCCGATGCGGCAGGCTGACGCGACAGCCGTTCGTGGTCCTGCTGTCCGAACGGCCCGTAGCGGCGGGTGAGTTCGCGGCACGCTTCCACTGAGGTCGACGGAGCGAAGGTGAGCGCGCAAGCGGGTTCCTCCGTGTGCTCCCGCAACGGCACACCTCCGCCCACCCCTCGCTTTCGGCGCTCCGCCACTTCTCGACCGTCGAGGGAGGCTCCGGGCGAATGCGATCGGACGGCGTGCCCACAGCGCGCCTCAAGAGCTCCGAAGCCGGTCGACCGCGGCCCTTCGATCACCGAGCCCGTGTCCGCACCGCTGCCGCCCCTCACGCCGAGGACCCGTGGAAACCCCGGCCGCACGCCGGCCGGGGTTCCTCACCTGGCCCATCCGTGCGAGGTGGAGGCGGCCCGGCGCCACCGAGTGGATTCGGGGGCCGGTCGGCCCCGCGTGGACGATGACGGGATGATGGTCGGCATGCGTATCCGCATCGACGCCGTCGACCTGCCCGGCCTCACCTGCCCGGCCCCCGTCGAGGGCAAGGCCCCTGCGTACGGCAATGTCCACGTCGCCGTGCAACGCCGCGACCGTCCGGCCGAGGTCCTCGCGCCGCAGCCCGGTGACGCACCGTCCGCGACCTGGACCCTGGAGTGCACCACGAGCGTCTCGCCGACCGGCATCGAGATCGAAGGCCCCTACGTGCAGGACCGTCTGGGCCGACGGTTCATCTACCTGTCGTGGGGCACGCTCGACGAGTCGGGCACCTTCACGATGTTCCGCCGCGCCAAGCTGATGCTCGACGTCATCCCCGCCGACGTACTCGCCGCCGCCGCACGCGACGGACTGCTGGTCGGACGCCTCGGCCTGACCGACGCTCAGGGCGGGCCCCTCTGCGCACGAGTGCAGCCCCCGCACATCACCTGGACCGCCGAACGCACCGGCTAGGACGGGTCGCGCACCGTCCCGGGCCGGCATCAGGCCCCGCCGTCATCGGCTCCTCATCGCCCGAACCGTCCCACGGCATCATGCAGGCGTGATCACCATTCATCTGAAGTACGAGATCGACGCCGACAAGCTCGACGATTTCGAGGAGTACGGCCGCCGCTGGGTCCGGCTCGTCAACCGTTTCGGCGGGACGCACCACGGCTACTTCCTGCCGAGCGAGGGCGACAGCGACATCGCCTACGCCCTCTTCTCCTTTCCCAGCCTGGCCGCGTACGAGCAGTACCGCACGGACAGCATGTCCGACCCGGAGTGCCAGGACGCGTTCCGACTGGCCCGTGACACCCGCTGCATCAAGCGCTACGAGCGCCGCTTCCTGCGACCGCTCGACGGCGTGTCCTGAAGCTCCGAACGAAGGCGAGCCGGACTCCCCCTCCGGTTGGCGGCTCTCAGGCCGGCGGACGGCGCGGGAGGTGGTTCTCCCGCGCCGCTGCGCGCAGCGCCGCGACAACGGCCGTGGTCGTCGGGTTCGCGGTCTCGGTGTGACGCGTCGCGGCGAACAGCAGGCGCAGGATCGGGTGGTCCTCGATGGGCGCCGTGCGGATTCCGGGTGCGGCCGGGTCGATGGCCGTCCGGGGGACGAGCGCGGTGGCGAGGCCGGCCCGTGCGAGGGCGAGCTGGGCGGCGATGTCGGCGGTGACGTAGCGCGCCGTGGGCTCCCGCAGGGCGACGGGCCGTTCGCCGCCCCGGTCGGCCGAGGTGACGACGAGCAGCGGATCGTCGAGCAGCGGGGGGCGGGAACACCGGGGCGCCTGCCATCTGGCGGCGGTGCGCCTGTGCGGGCTGAGCGCCCGAGAGGCCATGATCGTCAACCTCGGGGTGGGACGGGCGGCCCACTACGGCTGGCCCGAGCCGCAGCCCGCCGCCGAAACCCTGGCCCCCCGGTGGCGGCGTGCCGAGCGGCTCACCGACGAGTTGCAGGCGCCGCTCTACGCCACGCTTGCCCTTCTCGACGACGAATCCCTTGACGTGGTTGTCGTCGGGGTCACAGGCCCATACCGCGACGCAGTCGGCGAAGGTGGCGTTGCCGGTCCACTTCTTGGCGATGGTTCCGGCGCCGATCACAGGGCCTGGTGGGAACTCTCGGGAACTTCGGCGCACTGCGGGCCCCGTCGCGGCATAGGCTGCAAGGAAAGGGGCGTACGCCCGCCTCGTCAGCGCCCGCACCGTCGGCCACCAGCCCGAGAGCGACAGCCATGACGACACTCCGTGAACGCAAGACCTATCGCAAAGCGGTTCTCCGCTCCCTTTACGAGGCCGTCGAACGCAATCGTCCCGAGGTCAGCGGAGCGACCCTGCGTGACGAGGTCCGTCTTCCCGACGCGGATCTCTCCGCGGCCTGCTCCTACCTGGCCGACGCGGGCCTGATCACCGTCGACTGGACCTCGCACCGGACTCCCGCCACCGCGTCACTGACCCATGAGGGCATCCGCGTCATGGAGGAGGAAGAAGAGTCGGCCGCACCCCCGCAGAGCGACTGACGCGAAGCCCACGGCCGCCGCCCGCCGACGCCCGCCCGAGACGCGAACCTCTCGCCGGAGGGTGCGGGCCGGGCCGCCGCCACGGCAGCGGCCGACGCGCCGGGCGGGTCCGGGCGGTCGCATGCGGCCACCGCGCCGGCCGCCGGGCGCGCCCCGCGCACGCGTCGCGGACGATGTGACCTTCCTCCCGTGGGGGTGGTCCCGGGCGGGTCGCCGGAGTGCCCCGCGCGGGCGACGGTCGCTGCGGCACATCCGTCGTCGCCGGAGGTCACAGGGCTGCGGGCGGCAGTGGGCGGCAGAAAGGACCCGCCCACGCAGAGCAATATCTGTTCCCGCGGAATGAGAAATCGGTGCGGGACACGGCCAGTATTCCTCGGACCCAGGACGAAACGCAATTGTCGACCGTGCAGGGCCGATCGCACCGTGCTACTGTCGATCTCAGTTGCAGTTGTGGTTGCCAGCAGGTTCATTTCCGTTGGGGTAATCATCACGGCGACACGGAATTCGCACAGGGCGAGTTCCTGACACCGTCTCCGAAGGAGAAATGAAATGGCTACTGGCACCGTGAAGTGGTTCAACGCGGAAAAGGGTTTCGGCTTCATCGAGCAGGACGGCGGCGGCGCCGACGTCTTCGCCCACTACTCGAACATCGCCACCCAGGGCTTCCGTGAGCTGCTGGAAGGCCAGAAGGTGTCCTTCGACATCGCGCAGGGCCAGAAGGGCCCGACGGCCGAGAACATCGTTCCCGCCTGACACCGGCGCTCACGCATACTTCGCAGCTGGGGCCCGCACCTCTGGGGTGCGGGCCCCGGCTCGCTGCGTTTTCCGGGCGCGGCCCGCATCACTCATGGCTCGTTCTCGAAATTCTCTGCGCCGCCTCTTTGCTGCGGGAATTCCTTGCCACGTGCCGTATCAAGGAAGGTTCCGCATGAATCGCACACACAAAACCCGCACATATGATCGCTTCAAAGGAGGCGCTGCCGCCGACCGCTCCGGTGGGCAGCGGCGTGCGAAGGATCACGGAAAGCGACAGGCCGTCCGGAGCGAGTTCGCGCCACCAAAGACGGTCACACCCGCCCTGCCCGCCGTCGCGTCGTTCGACGATCTCGCCATGCCCGCGCGGCTGTTGGCCACGCTCGGCCGCGAGGGTGTGACCGTACCGTTCCCCATCCAGGGGGCGACCCTGCCGAACTCCCTGGCCGGTCGTGACGTACTCGGCCGCGGTCGCACCGGTTCGGGCAAGACCCTCGCCTTCGGCCTGGCCCTCCTGGCCCGTACGGCGGGGCGGCGTGCCGAGCCGCGGCAGCCGCTCGCCCTCGTGCTGGTCCCCACCCGCGAGCTGGCCCAGCAGGTCACCGACGCGCTCGCCCCGTACGCCCGCGCGGTGAGCCTGCGGCTCGCCACCGTCGTCGGCGGGATGTCCGTCGGCAGGCAGGCCGGTGCGCTGCGCTCCGGGGCCGAGGTGGTCGTCGCGACGCCCGGACGGCTCAAGGACCTCATCGACCGGGGCGACTGCCGGCTGGGCGACGTCGCCGTCACCGTCCTCGACGAGGCCGACCAGATGGCCGACATGGGCTTCATGCCGCAGGTCACCGCCCTGCTCGACCAGGTGCGTCCCGACGGGCAGCGGATGCTCTTCTCCGCCACCCTGGACCGCAACGTCGACCTGCTGGTCCGCCGCTACCTGACGGACCCGGTGGTCCACTCCGTCGACCCGTCGGCGGGCGCGGTGACCACGATGGAGCACCACGTGCTCCACGTGCACGACGCGGACAAGCACCGGACGACCACCGAGATCGCGGCGCGGGACGGCCGGGTGATCATGTTCCTCGACACCAAGCACGCGGTGGACCGGCTGGCCAAGCACCTGCTGAGCAGTGGCGTGCGCGCCGCGGCCCTGCACGGCGGCAAGTCCCAGCCGCAGCGCACCCGGACCCTGGCGCAGTTCAAGAGCGGGCAGGTGACGGTGCTGGTGGCGACGAACGTGGCGGCACGCGGCATCCACGTCGACAACCTCGACATGGTCGTCAACGTGGATCCGCCCAGCGACCACAAGGACTACCTCCACCGCGGCGGCCGTACCGCCCGCGCCGGCGCGTCCGGCAGCGTCGTCACCCTGGTGACCCCCGGCCAGCGGCGCGGTATGACCCGGCTGATGGCTTCGGCGGGCATCACCCCGCAGGTCGCCCAGGTGCGTTCGGGCGAGGCGGAGCTGAGCCGCATCACGGGCGCCCAGGCCCCTTCCGGTGTCCCGGTCGTCGTCAGCGCGCCGAGCGTGGAACGCCCCCGCGGCGCGTCCGCACCGTCCCAGGGCCGCCGGGGTGGCCGGGGTCGCGCGGGTCAGGGCCGGCCCGTCGGCGAAGCGGGGCGCCGCAGGGCACAGCGGCGGACCGGCTTCGGCTCGGCCGCCTAGGGGGTGTTTCGAGAGTCCCGCAGAGCACCCACACAGGACTTTCGAAGCACCCCTAGAGCCGCCGTGATCACCAGCCCATCCTTTCCCTGTTGGAGGCACCTATGACGCCGGCTCAGACGCCGCCCCGCGCAGTGCATCGCTCCCGCGCGGTCGCGGTCGCGGCCGACGACGGGGACGGGCCCGGACCCCGGGTCCGTGACGACATGACGGTCGAGGTGGCTCTGTCCCTCATGGCGGGTGCCCGTGTCGACCACCTCGTCCTCTGCGACGGGGACGACCAGAGCACGGGCCTGATCACTCTGGCGGGGCTCACCGTTCTCCGGGACAGCCCCACCTACACGGACCGGGTCCGCCTGCGGGACGTCCTCGCCGGACCGTTCCCCCCGGCCGGCGCCCGGCCCGGAGCCGTCGAGGGGCACGGCCGGACCCCGGGCGTCCCCGCCCTCGCCCGCTGATCCACTCGCCCCGGTCAGTCCGTTTCTTTCTCATCTGTGAGGCATCCATGCGCTGTGTCATCGCCCGGTACCCGTTCGAACTGACCAAGGACGGGGTGCTGGCCTCGATGAAGGGCATCACGCCCGAACTCGTCACGGGTGAGTCCGTGACCATCGGCCGCCGCCGCTACCCGGTCAAGCAGGTGGGCCAGGTCATCACCCGGCAGGACCGCCGCGACTTCACCAGCGGCGAGGTCGTCCGGGCCATGACCCGCCTCGGCTTCGTCTGCCACGACCACCTCGAGAGCGCGCCGGTGGGCGTCCCCACTCCGCTCCAGACCGCGTCGGCGCTGCTCGGCGGTACCGCCTCCCCGCAGGAGTGAGGCCGGCGGACACCCGCCACCCAAGACCCGACGAGGGCCCTGCCGACGCGCGTCGGCAGGGCCCTCGTCGTCGTACCGCCGTCCCGTCGTGCGGGTGGGGTTCCGGCGGTCCCTCGCCGCTGTGAGCACCGTGTTCGCGCCGCACACGACGACCCGTTCCGCCCGTTGTCGCGGGCCGCACGTTACCTCGGACCACTGGGCGCCAAAATCTGCTCTTGTCAGAGTAGACATTGGCCCCCGATGCGGTTAGTCTTCTTCTCGTTGACACGGTCAAGTGAGACCCGGCAGACACGAACTGGCGGGTAGCAGTACCAGAAGATCGCAGGTCAGTACGGTCTCGGAGTTCCGAGACCAAGGAGCAAGGACGGAGGAGCAAGGCGCCATCAGGATCGCCCGGCCCGAGCGGATATCGGACCGGGTACCGCAAGACCCCGGATTGGATGGTGGTCCCCGGTCACGCAGCCGCGATCCCCGCACCCCTCCCGCAGCCGGGCCGGGTAGCGGAAACAGAAGGTCGGCACAGCATGAGGGCCGACAGATGGTGTTGAATTTCCTTCGGGGCCCTGGTGCCGTACGGCACCAGGGCCCCTCGACGCGTTGTACAACGAGGTGACATGGCAGCAGCAGATACTCCACTCAGCGATCGTCTGGACGACGACGACTACCCCGCATACACCATGGGCAGGGCCGCCGAGATGCTCGGCACCACCCCTGCCTTCCTCCGAGCCATCGGCGAGGCCCGTCTCATCACGCCGCTGCGCTCGGAAGGCGGACATCGCCGGTACTCCCGCTACCAACTGCGGGTCGCCGCCCGCGCCCGCGAGCTCGTCGACAGGGGAACCCCCATCGAGGCCGCTTGCCGCATCGTCATCCTCGAGGATCAGCTCGAGGAAGCTCAGCGCATCAACGCCGAGTACCGCCGTGCCGCGAACGAGGCGTCCGAGCGCGCCGGTTCCGGTTCGAGCTGATCGCGGTGGGCGCGGGCGGGCCGACTCGCGTGTGTACGACTCCGGGACCCGGACCTGTGTCCCGCCGCGCCGTGCCGGCTCGCTCGGACGACTGTGGGGTGCGGCCGGCGCCGGCAGGTCTTCCCCCGGCCGTCGGCGAAGCCCGGTCGTCGGTCGGGTCCCGGACGGATCTCCCTCACCTATAGGACAGCCGGCTGCCGCGAGGCGGCAGGACAGCCGGGTTTCGGGCCGCTCCCCGTCGATGAGTCCGGCCAGGCGCAGGCGCAGCCGCTTTCCCCCTGCTGTTTCGACATGGGTCTATGTTGACGTCTTTCGATCCAAGGCGCAGGCTGGTCATGGCATCAATGAACGTCGATACAAGCCGTTCCGGGGTGCGGACGACGCGCCCCGTCGGCCCAGGAGTCGAGTCATGTCCGAGCACGCCACTGACCTGCGCGAAGCCGTCCGCCGACGGTACGCCGCGGCGGCCGTGGAGGTCGCCGACGGCGGTACCGCCTGCTGTGGGCCGCAGCCCGTCGAGGTCGACGAGAACTTCGGCGCCACCCTCTACGCCGCCGAGGAGCGCGACGTCCTGCCCGCGCGGGCCGTCGCCGCGTCGCTCGGCTGCGGCAACCCCACCGCCGTCGCGGAGCTGCGGGAGGGGGAGCGCGTGCTGGATCTCGGCTCGGGCGGCGGCATCGACGTCCTGCTCTCCGCCCGCCGCGTCGGACCGACGGGGAAGGCGTACGGGCTGGACATGACCGAGGAGATGCTGGCCCTGGCCCTGTCCCACGCGCGGAAGGCGGGCGTGGCGAACGTGGAGTTCCTCAAGGGGACCATCGAGGCGATCCCGCTGCCCGCGCACACCGTCGACGTCGTGATCTCCAACTGCGTCATCAACCTGTCCGTCGACAAGCCCGCCGTCTTCGCCGAGGCCTTCCGGGTGCTCAGGCCCGGCGGCCGCGTCGGCGTCTGCGACGTCGTCGCCGACGACGCCCTCACCGCCGCGCAGCGCGCCGAGCGCGGTGACCACGTGGGGTGCGTCGCCGGTGCCCTGTCCTTCGCCGAGTACCGCGCCGGACTGGAGGCCGCCGGCTTCACCGACGTCGCGATCACCCCGACCCACCCGGTGGCCGACGGCATGCACTCCGCCGTCGTGCGCGCGACGAAGCCCGCCGACCGGAACACGACGAGCGGCTCGGTTCCGGCCGCGGACGAGTGCTGCGGCGTCACCGCCTGCTGCGCGTCGGACGAACGGGCCGCCGGCCGAGCGACCCCGGCGGCCGAGGCCGAGGACGCCTCCGGGTGCGGCTGCCGGCGGTGACGGTCCGTCCCGCCCGACGCCGCCCGGAAGAGGGCGTCAGGAGGGGTCGTCGGGCACGGCGGCGAGCAGGTCGTGGACGACGGGTCCGGCCGAACCGCCGCCCGTGACGCCCTCCTCGACGACGCAGGCCACGGCGACGTTGCCCCGGTGGGCGACCAGCCAGCCGTTGTTCTCCTGGTCCTCGGACACCTCCGCGGTGCCGGTCTTGGCGCCGATGTCGCCGGGCAGGTCGGCCAGGATCCGCGCCGTGCCGTCGGTGACCGTGGCGCGCATCATCTCGCGCAGTGCGGTGACGACCTTCGGCGGGAGCGGGGTGGTGGTGGTCGTGTCCTCGTTGCCGGCCGTGATCGAGGGCTGGTGGAAGGTGCCGGAGACGGCGGTCGCGGTGACCGACGCCATGATCAGCGGGTTGGCCTGGATCCTGCCCTGGCCGATCATCGAGGCGGCCTTCTCGGTCTCGTCCCGGGGAGCCGGCACCGCACCGTCGTAGGAGGGGATGCCGATGTGCCACTCCTGACCGACGCCGAAGTACCTGCCGGCGACCTCGCCCGGTTCGCCGTCGGCGAGCTTGTCGCGCAGGCTGATGAACGCGGTGTTGCACGACTCGGTGAAGTCCTTGCGGAAGGTGGCGCCGGGGAACTCCGAGGTCTCCACGTTCTGGAACCGCTTGCCCACGGTGAGGTAGCGGGGGCAGTCCACGACGTCGTCGGGTGCGACGGCGTCCTTGAGCAGCAGGGCGCTGGTGGTGACGATCTTCCACGTGGAGCCGGGGGCGTAGGTTCCGGAGGCGGCGCGGTTGAACCCGGACGCCGGCGAGTTGGCCATGGCCAGGATCTCGCCGTTGTCGACGCGGAGGGCGACGAGTGCGGCGTTCCTGCCGTCGGCCCCGGAGGCGAGGGCCTTCTCCGCGGCGGCCTGCCAGCCGGCGTCGAGGGTGGTGCGCACGGACGGTTCGGCCGACGGGCCGGGCCGCGTGCCGAAGGTGACCTCCGTCCGCTCGACCTTCCCGGTGGTCCGGTCGACGAGTCGCACGGCGCCGCGCGGGCCGGAACCCGCTCCGCCGCCGAGAGAGGCCAGGAGAGGGGTCAGGGACGGGTGCTCGTCGGCCGAGAGGGGGACGCCGTCGCGGTCGGTGGCCTCGACGGGCTTCACCTCCTCGCGTTCGAGGCGGAACTTCTCGGTCTCGCTGAGGCGCGGGTGGACGAGGGACAGGGTCCAGTCCACCTTCCAGGTGCCGTCGTCCTGCCGGCGCAGCGGCAGGGCCGACCGGTACGTCCAGGTGCCCAGGTCGGTGATCGGCATCCGAGCGGTGAAGGGGACGCGGACGGTGCCGTCCTCGGCCTCGGTGGGCCGCGCCGCCGTGAGCGTCGGCGCGGCGATGTCGAGTCCGGCGGTGAAGTTGCCGAGCACCTCCCGTGCCGTGTCGGGTCTGGTGGTGCGGCCGGCCGCGCTGGGCAGGCGGCCGGCGGCCCAGTCGGCGAGGAACGCCCGCGCCTGTGTCAGGGCCGCGGGGTCGGGGCCGTCGTCGCCCCGCGCGAAGGGGCCGACGCCGGCCGCGTACGCCCCGCCCGTCACCGCGGCCACCGCGGCCAGTGCGGTGACGGCGCGGACCGTCGCACGCGGCCGGCGGCGGGGGGCGGGAGCGGTGGTGACGTGTCCGTGGTCAGACATGTGCGGTCAGTCCTTGTCCGTGGGAGTGCCGGTGGCGGGTGCGGGGTGGGTGAAGAAGTCGAGGATCGTGTCGGTCGCGTCCAGTGCGGTGCTGGTGCGGCCGAAGTCCGCGGGCGGGGTGATGCGCGAGCCGGGCCAGGTGTGTCCCCCACCGTGCACGACGAGGAGCTGGACGGTGGCCGTCGCGTCCTCCAGTCGCCACACCGTGCGGTCGTAGCCCTTCTCCGCGCGGGTGACCGGGGCGCCCGCGCCGCCCGCGGCGGCGAACGCCTCGGCGCCGGCCCGCGTCGACAGGGTCGGCGTGACGGGCTCCTCGCCGGCCGCAGCCGGGGCGGGGCGGGCGAGGCCCGCCAGGGGGCGGACCGGGTCCTCGGACCCGTGCACGACCATCACGGGCACCGGACCGGTGGGGACGACCGCCGCGGCCCCCGTGGGCAGTTGGCCGGACACCGCCGCCGCGCCCGCCAGCAGGCCGGGGCGCTGGGCCGCCACGCGCAGGGCCATCGAGCCGCCCATGGAGAACCCGACGACGAAGACCCGCTCGGGGTCGGCCCGCTCCGTGCGCACGAGGGCGTCGACCAGGGTCTCGGTGAACCGCACGTCGGCGTCCGGATCGGGTCGTCGCCGCGTCGCCGCCGTACCGGCGGCCCACCCCTCGTCCAGGCCCTCGGGATAAGCGACCAGCATGTCGCGCGCCTCGGCGTGCGCCTCCAGGCGGCTCTGTGCGCGCAGGTGGGAGGCGGTGGCGCCGCGGCCGTGGAAGGCGATGATCAGGGCTGCGGGCCGGGCGCCGGCCGTGGCGGGCGGCCGGTGCAGCAGGAACGCGCGCGAACGGCCGTCCACCCGCAGCCGCTCACGGGTGACCGTCGTCGCCGACATCGGGGAACGGCCGTCCGCCGGGCCCGGGGGTCGGCCGTCCGCCGGGGCGGTGGAGCGGCCGTCCGGGCCCGGGGGGCGGTCACCGCCGGGCCCCGGGGAACCGCCGTCCGCCGGGCCCGCGGTGCGGTGGTCGGCGGCCGGCGGCGGCGACGCGGGCGGCGGCGCGGCCGTGCCACAGGCGGCGAGGGTGAGGGCGAGGACGGGTCCGCGGAACCACCAACCCAGGGGGTGGCCACGGCGAACGGGGGTGAGCGGGTCCATGCTCCGAGCAGAACAGTGCCCGCCGGGATCCGTCCAAGACACCTATCGATCTCGGATCGATCAACTGCCGGTATGGTTCCTGCTCGTGGACCTGATGCGTCACCTGGAGTGCTTCGTGGCTGTTGCAGAAGAGTCACACTTCGGTCGTGCCGCGGCCCGGCTGGGGATGGCTCAGCCGCCCCTGTCGCAGCGCATCCAGCGCCTGGAGCGGGAGTTGGGCGTCCGCCTGTTCGAGCGCACCAGCCGACGGGTGACCATCACCGAGGCGGGCACGCTGCTGCTGACGGAGGCCCGTGAACTCCTCGCGCGCTCCGAGGCGTTCCTGTCCGCCGCGCGCCGCATCCGCGACGGTGAGAGCGGGCTGCTGCGCGCCGCGCTGTCGCCCGACATCGCCGGGCGGACCGTCGCCGCGCTGCTGGCGGACTTCCAGCGCCGTCACGCCGGTCTGGAACTGGAGCTGCACGAGCTGTCCACCACCGAGCAGCTCGCCCGGTTCGCCGCCCACGACCTGGACGTCGGGGTCGTCCACCACCCCTGTGACGTCTCCGGACTGGAACTGGGCCCGGTGCTGCGCCGCGAACTGGGGGTGCTGCTGCCGGGCGATGCCGCGGCGGCCGCGCACGAGGAGGTGCCGCTCGCGGCGCTCGTCGGCCACGACCTCGTCCTCTTCCCGCGCGCCGACGCTCCGGCGCTGTACGACGACCTGCTGACCACATGCGCCCGGGGCGGCTACACCCCCGCCGCCGTCCGGCACGGCCAGGCCCCGAGCTTCGTGCGCGGCCTGGTCGTGTCGACGCGGGCGGTCGCCTTCGGGCCGCGCGACGTCCAGCCCGCGGACGTCCGCGACCGGGACGCGGACGTCGTCTGGCGCCCGCTCGCCGGAGGTCCGCTGGCCTGGCGGCACTCGGTCGCCTGGCCGAAGGGACGCGGTGACGCCGCCGTCACCGCCTTCGCCGAGGCGGCCACGCAGGCGCTGCGCACGACGGCCGGTGCGACCGCCGACGTGTCCGCCCGGCCGCTGCACCTTCGCCCGGCTTCGGAGTACTGGCTGTGACCGACACCCCCGGCCGCATCCGCGCGGCCTTCGCCGAGGCCGGTGTCACCGGCTGGCTGCACGCCCTCGACATCGACTCCGGCGCCCAGATCGACGCCGGTGGCGACCGGCCCGTGTGCACCGCCAGCGTCCACAAGCTGTGCGTGCTCGTCGCCCTCCACGAGCTCGCCGCGGCCGGACACCTGGACCTCGGCGAACAGATCGAGTGCCCGCCGGCCGACCGTACCCCGGGCCCCACCGGGCTGGCCGCCATGCTCGACCCCGTGCGCATGTCCCTGCGCGACGCCGCCTACCTGATGATCGCCGTCAGCGACAACGCCGCCGCCGACCTTCTGCTGCGGCGCGTCGGCCTGGACGCCGTCAACGCCACCACGCGCCGTCTCGGCCTCACCGGCACGTACGCCGCCCACTCCTTCGGCGAGATGCTCGCCACCGTCAGGGAGGACGCCGGGCCCGAAGGTGCGCGGGCGTTGACCGACCCGCACGTCCTCACCCGGCTGCGGGCCCTCGACCCGGCCCGCTCCAACCGCAGCACCCCGCGCGACATGACCCGGCTGCTCGGCGCCGTCTGGCGCGACGAGGCCTGCCCGCCCGAGCACGGCGACGCCATGCGCCGCGTCCTCGGCCTGCAGGTCTGGCCGCACCGCATGGCGTCCGGCTTCCCCTTCGACGACGTGCACGTCGCCGGCAAGACCGGCAGCCTGCCGACCGTGCGCAACGAGGTCGGCGTCGTGGAGTACCCCGACGGGGGCCGCTACGCCGTCGCCGTCTTCACCCGCACCGCCCACACGGCCGCGACGCTGCCCGCGGCCGACGCGGTCATCGGCACGGCCGCCCGCATCGCCGTCGACGCGCTGCGCTCGCCGTGACGGTCGCGCACCCGGCGGCGGGACGGTCGCGCACCCGGCGCCGTGACGGGTTTCGGACCCGGCCCGGGACGGTCCCCTGAGCACCCCTAGAGGTAGTCCTCCAGGCGGGCGACCGTGTAGCCCTGTGCGTGGATGTGACGCAGCAGGTTCGCCGTCATCTCGGTCATCGTCGTGCCCTTGAGCTCGGACGGGCCGCGGAAGTGGGCCAGGATGATGTCGCCCGGGTGGAGCTTCTTGTCGCCGCGCTGGTACTGCATGTTGGCGATCTGCATGGACTCGCGCCACAGGACGATCGCCTCGACACCGCAGGACGCGGCGGCGGCCCGGGTGTCCTCGTTCCAGTTGCCGTAGGGCGGGCGGAACAGGCGCGGTGTGGTGCCGTAACGATCCTTCAGTTTGGTCTGCTGGCCGCAGATCTCCTCCTTCTGGGCGGACGCGCCCAGGGTGCGGAGGTTGGGGTGGGTCAGCGTGTGGTTCTGGACGCCGTTGCCGAGCTGCCGGAGTTTGTCGAAGTAGCCGTAGTCAGTGCGGATGGCGGAGTCGGTCAGGAACATCGTGAACGGGATCTTCAGCTCCCGCATCATCGTCACGAACTCCGGGTCCTTCTCGGCGCCGTCGTCGAACGTGAGGAAGACGATCTTCTCCCGCGTGGGTATCTCGCTGATCACCGGCACCGGGCCGCCGTCGGTCGCCCGCCCCGTCGGCCTGGACGCCGGCGGCGCGGGCGGCGCGGCCAACGGCTCGACGCCCCACTTGCGCCAGGCGGCCGCCGTGGCCGCCGGCGCGCCCGCGTCACCGCGGGGAGGCTCACCGGCCGGGTCCTGGCCGGACGGCGAGGCGGAACGGGACTTCGCCGGGGAGTCCTTCGGGGCGTCCGCCGTACAGCCCGTCACCACGGCTGTCGCGAGCAGGGCACAGGCCAGCGCCGCCCCCCTGGTCCGCCGGTCCATCCGTCCCACCCCATGTCGTCCGTAGGCCTCAGCCTGTCCGTCTTGCTTGATGGCGAACGGACGTCCGAGGTTCCCCTGCAGACGGGACGGCGGACCCCGCCACGGCGCGCCGGCCCGGGCCGGCGGCTACTCGGCGGGCAGGGCCGCCCGGATCGCCGCCGCGGTGGTCTTCGGGTCGTAGCCGTCGGGCACGCCTTCGACGAGGATGATGTCACCCGCGATGTGCCGGGACCGCAGCGGGGCGATCTCCCGGTAGGCGGGCGAGTCCCACCACTTCCGCGCCTCGGTGATCGAGGGGAAGCCGATCATCACGACCGCCCCGGGCCAGCTGCCCTCCTTCGTCTCGTGCTGTGTGCCGTGCACCAGGAGGCGCCCGCCGTACGGCTCGAAGGTGGCGGGGAGACGCTCGATGTACTCGGCGACCTCCCCGTGCGGGGCGGCGTCCTGGAGGTGCGCGATGGCGTAGGCGGTCATGGCTGCCTTCCGGTCGGTCGGGTTCCTGCGCGGGCCGGTCGGGTCCGTACCGGACGACCTTCGCAGCCGGGCGCGTCGGGGTCGATGACCTCTCGGGTAATCGACGCCACGGTGAGGGTGGCCGGGTCGGAGCCGGCGTCGCCCTCGATCCCGCCCCCGCCGCCCGGGGTCGAGTACGGCCTCACCCGATGGCGGGGAGCTCTCCACCTCGCTCACCGGACGGGTCGCCGGGCCGAACGCCGCCGGGATCGTCCATGGCCGAGGCCCGCGCCGCCCACGACACGGGGGTGGCGGGGCGCAGGGACGGCGACGCATGACGAGGGCGGGTGCCGGCCGGTGCGGGGCGGCGGGAGGGGCGGACGACGACCGATGAGTTTCTCCGTGACCCGGGGTCGGAAAGGACAGCCGGTGCGCCCCTGTCGTGAGTAACGTCGGAGCGCCACCGGCCGGGCCCGCCGGGAGCGGGGCCACGAGACCCGGACACACGAGACACCGAGGAAGACCAGATGCGTACCCTGATCAGCACCGCTTTCATCTCGCTCGACGGTGTCGTGGAGGCCCCGGGCGGCGAGCCCGGCTACCGCAACTCGGGGTGGACCTTCAAGGACGTCGAGTTCCTCCCCGAGGCGTTCGAGATCAAGGGCCGGGAGCAGACGGAGGCCACCGCGATGCTGCTGGGCCGGGTCAGCTACCAGGCCTTCAGCGCGGTGTGGCCGGACATGGAGGACTTCGCCGACTACAAGGTGATGCCGAAGTACGTCGTCTCCACCACCCTCACCGAGGACGACCTGGTGACGAACTGGGGCGAGACGACGATCCTGCGCTCCCTCGACGACGTCGCCGCGCTGAAGGAGACCGAGGGCGGCCCCATCATCGTCCACGGCAGCGCCGAGCTGAACCACGGCCTGTCGGACGCCGGACTGATCGACCGCTACCACCTGCTCGTCTTCCCGCTCCTGCTCGGCGCGGGCAAGCGTCTGTTCAGCGCGACGGACAAGGACACCCAGAAGCTGAAGCTCGTCGAGCACGAGGCCTACGCCAACGGCCTGCAGAAGAACGTGTTCGACGTCGTCCGCTGACCGCACCGGGCACGGGCGGGAGCCGGGGCACGGCTCCCGCCCGCACGGTGCTCAGCGGAAGGTGACGTCGCTGCACAGGAAGTAGGTCTGGTCCAGGTGCGACGCCTGCCAGACCGTGTAGACGACGTGCCGGCCGCTCCGGCCCGACGTGCTCACGTTGATCGCGTAGTTCTGGCTGGGCGCGTACCTGCCGGTGCGGGCGACGAGTTGCAGGTCGCTCCAGCGCAGCGGCTGCGTGGTGGGGTCGAATCCCTGACGGGTGACGTACACCAGGAAGTAGTCCGCGCCGTGGCTGGCCTGGTCGTAGAGCCGCACCGTGAAGTTGCCCGAGACGTCCGTGGTCTTCCAGGGACCGACGGCGTCCAGGGAGTTGTAACGGCCGCCCTCCGTGCGGCCCCCGCTGCACAGCTGGCCGTCCGGGACGACCGCCGGGAAGTTGCCGGCGGACCCGTTGCGGTACAAGCCGTTCCAGTTCCACATGGCGTTGGGGTTGTCCCGCCACGCCTGCCAGCACATGGGGTCCTGCTGGGCCATCGCGGGGTTCTGGAAGTCGTTGCCCCAGCGCAGCCAGCAGCCGTAGTTGCGGGACGCCGGGTCGACGACCGAACCGTGGGCCACGGCCGTGCCACCGCCGGGGACGAGACTGAGCAGCAGGGCGGCGAGGACGCTGAGCAGGACAGCCGGTGGGCGGAACCGGAAGCGGGACCGCTTGCTGTCGTGATCATGACAATCTGAACGGCGCAACACAGTCTCCCTCTTTCCTGTGTGGGGATGTGGGGGGCGTGGGAGCCGTGAGGTGGGGGGTGCGACGTACGGAGGTGCGGAGGCGCGCGAGTGAACGGGTACGCGGACTCCGCATTGGGAGCGCTCCCACATCGCCCAGGCTGCGCTTCGGACTTCATGGTCGCAACACCGGTTTGCGCCACTTCCCGGCGGCCCTGGCGGAAAGCGGGCCCCGGCCGCCGGGCGGCGCGTCGGGGGCACCGCATCGAGGGCAGGCACTGACCGCCGGCCTGGGCCTCCGCCCCCCGGAGAAGGTGCGCGGGCGTCGGCGTCGCACGAACCTGTCTCGGACGCAGCAGAGAACCGGCATGGACAATGCCAGGTTTCCGTTGCGGCCTCCGGGCCCGGGAGCACTGCCATTCCCGCTGAGGACTCCCGCCGCCGGCTACTGAACCGCCCCGTCGGACTCCGAACCGCACCGCTGGCGGACTCCGAACCGCACCACCGGCCCCGACCGAATATCTCTCGCCGCCGCTGTAGATATACCGTCCGCACGTCATGAGATGTGATGACCGGCGCGTGAATACCCGGAAACAGCTCGGCCATCGCGTCCCGGCCTGTGCTACCGTGATAACAGTTGCAGTTTTGGTTGCCAGAGACTTCGAGTGCTCTTCTGACCTTGCGTCGATGAGCACTCTTGTTGTTTCCGGAGCTTTCCGGATGTTTCCGGAGGGGTTGATCATCGCGGCGACTCCGGGTCCGCGAGGTGCGGGCTCCGGGCACTGCCCCAAAGGGAGATTGAATATGGCATCTGGCACCGTGAAGTGGTTCAACGCGGAAAAGGGCTTCGGCTTCATCGAGCAGGACGGTGGCGGCGCCGATGTGTTCGCCCACTACTCGAACATCGCCACCAGCGGCTTCCGTGAGCTTCAGGAGGGCCAGAAGGTGACCTTCGACGTCACGCAGGGCCAGAAGGGCCCGCAGGCCGAGAACATCGTTCCCGCCTGACGCTGACGCGTACACGTGACCGGGGCCCGCACTCTTGGGTGCGGGCCCCGGCTCGTTGCGTTCCCGCCGCGATTTCCCTGCTCCGCCGACCGCCGCCGTACGGGTCCGAGAAAAGCCCTCCCGCCGCAGCCGGACGGAAAGCCGCACCCTCCTCTCCATCGCAGTCGCGGCACTCCCCCTTTCCGGTGAACCGGCACACTGCTTCCAGCCGATTCGTTCCGGCCTTTTCTTCGGCTCATTCTCTGTGTATCCCCGTGCGGCTCGACTTCGCCGACCGGAATTCGCGACACGCGCCGCATCGAGGAAGGTTCCGCTTGTACCGCGCCCGCACTGCCTCCACGACCAACCGCTCCTCCCGCTCCCGCTCCCGCACCCCCTCCCGTTCGGCCGGGGCCGGCGGAAGCGGTGGGGGACGTCGACCCGCCGCGGGCAACACGGAGTTCGCGCTGCCGGTCACCCACACGCCGGGACTGCCGGCGGTCGAGGACTTCGCCGACCTCGCCATGCCCGCGCCCCTGCTGACGGCGCTCCACGGGGAAGGCGTGAGCGTGCCGTTCCCGATCCAGGCGGCGACCCTTCCGAACTCGCTGGCGGGGCGGGACGTCCTGGGCCGTGGACGCACCGGTTCCGGCAAGACGCTCGCCTTCGGCCTCGCCCTGCTGGCCCGCACCGCCGGACGACGGGCCGAGCCCCGGCAGCCGCTGGCCCTCGTGCTCGTCCCCACACGGGAACTGGCCCAGCAGGTCACCGACGCGCTCACCCCCTACGCCCGCGCGGTGCGCCTGCGGCTCGCGACCGTCGTCGGCGGCATGTCGATCGGCCGTCAGGCGAGCGTGCTGCGCGGCGGCGCGGAGGTCGTCGTCGCGACACCCGGCCGGCTCAAGGACCTCATCGACCGGGGCGACTGCGCTCTGGACCGGGTCGACATCACCGTCCTGGACGAAGCCGACCAGATGGCCGACATGGGCTTCATGCCGCAGGTCACGGCACTGCTCGACCAGGTGCGCCCCGAGGGTCAGCGCATGCTGTTCTCGGCCACCCTCGACCGCAACGTCGACCTCCTCGTACGCCGTTACCTGCACGATCCCGTGGTCCACTCGGTCGACCCGTCCGCGGGCGCCGTCACCACGATGGACCACCACCTCCTGCACGTCGACGACGCCGACAAGAGCGCCACGGTCACGGAGATCGCCGCCCGCGACGGACGCGTGATCATGTTCCTTGACACCAAGCACGCGGCGAACCGGCTGACCAAGCAGCTGCTGGCCGTCGGCGTGCGTGCCGCGGCCCTGCACGGCGGCAGGTCCCAGCCCCAACGCACCCGGACCCTCGCGCAGTTCAAGGACGGCCAGGTCACGGTCCTGGTCGCCACCAACGTCGCCGCACGCGGCATCCACGTCGACGACCTCGACCTCGTCGTCAACGTCGACCCGCCCGGCGACCACAAGGACTACCTGCACCGCGGCGGCCGTACCGCCCGCGCCGGCGAGTCCGGCACCGTCGTCACCCTGGTCCTGCCGCACCAGCGGCGCGCCATGACCCGCCTCATGGACGACGCCGGCATCACCCCCCAGACCACCCGGGTCCGCGCCGGCCAGCCCGAACTGAACCGCATCACCGGCGCCCAGGCACCTTCCGGGGTGCCGGTCACCATCCCCGTCCCCGACGTCGAACGTCCCGAGCCCACCGGATCCTCCACCCGAGCCCGGGGCGGCCGCGGCAGGCGGGGTGGCCAGGGCGGACGCGGCGCGCAGGGCGGACAGGGCGGACAGACCAACCGGGGCGGACAGCAAGGCCAGGGCAACCGCAGCGGCCAGGGAGCGCAGGGCGGCCAGAGCAACCGCAGCGGCCAGGGAGCGCAGGGCGGCCAGGGCAACCGCAGCGGCCAGAGCAACCGCAGCGGCCAGGGCGCTCGCAGCGGCCAGGGCAGCCGAGCCGGACAGAGCACCCGGGGCGGCGGGCGGCCCGCCGGGGGGCGCCGATCCTCCGCGTCGCCGCGCTGAGGCCGCAGACAGGTCGGTCCTGAGAGCCCCGAACAAAAGGCGAGCCCGCCCAGGGCGATCAGCTCGCGGCGACCGGTGCGGGCGATCGCACGACACCGGAAGCCCCTCATTGCGGAGCGACCAGGGGCCTTCGGCAACGCGGCGAGCGTGCGTGCCGGGCGTCGCGAGCCGGGCCCCCTTCTTGTTCGGAGCTCTCAGGGGTCCTTGCACTGTGAGCGCCTGAACCGGCCGCGTGGTCCGGCCGTGCATCGCAAGGCGCCGGAGAGCCCTGGCAGCGGAGCTGCCAGGGCTCTCCGGCAGTGCGGCGAGGTGCGCTGCCCGGCGTCCCCGCGCCGTCGAGGGGCGACGGGGAGGAAGGCCTGAGAGGCCGTCACCGTCGTGCGGCCTGCCCGCGTCACCCGGTCCCGACGCACTCCGCGCCCGCGTCACCCGCTCCCAACACACCGTGTGACCTGGGCACGACTTCCGCCGGGCAGGGGAGAGATCTCGTGGAAGGTCGTCCCTCGGGTCACTCCGGTGGCTGCTTCCTCTCCCGTTTCGCTGGACAATCCGCGAACCCCCCTCTATGCAAGGGGTACTTGACGATCAAACGAGGGGAAGCTCGCGTTGACCACGCCAGAGCACATTCCGTCCCGCCGCGGGAGACGCCGCCTGAGACTCGCCGGCGCCGCCGTGGCCGCCCTGGTCCTCGCCGCCGGGACCGGGACCCAGGTGATGGCCGCACCGAGCGGCACCACCACGACGACGACCGCGCCGGACGCACCGCCCGTGCCGTCCCTCGCCTGGTCCGACTGCCAGGGCGGCTTCGAGTGCGCGAACGCCCAGGTACCGCTCGACTACCGCGACCCGCAGGGCAGGACCATCACCCTGGCGGTGATACGCAAGAAGGCCGCCGACCCCGAGAAGCGCAAGGGCACCCTCTTCCTCCAGCCCGGCGGACCCGGCAACTCCGGTGTGGACTTCGTCCGCAACAACCACGCCGGCCTGCCCGCCGCCCTCCGCGACTCCTTCGACGTCTTCGGCTACGACGTGCGCGGCGTCGGGCGCAGCTCCCAGGTCCAGTGCTGGGACGACCAGCGGTACACCCAGGCCGTCACCGACGCCAAGGGCGTCCCCGGTCCGGGCGCCTTCGACCGGGCCGTGAGCGAGGCCGCCGACTTCGACCGGGCCTGCGCGGACACCTCCGGCGACCTGCTGCCCTACGTGGGCACCGAGTACGTCGCCCGGGACATCGACCTGCTGCGCCAGGCGCTCGGCGAGGAGCAACTCACCTACTACGGCCGGTCGTTCGGAACCTACATCGGCACCGTCTACGCCGCCCTGTTCCCCGGCCGGGTGCGCGCCCTCGCCCTCGACGGGGCCTACGACCCGGTGAACTACGCCGAGCGGCCCTACGCCTACGACCGGCCCCAGTACCTCGCCCTGGACGGGGCGATGAGCCGCTTCCTCGACTGGTGCGCCCGCGACCAGGCCACCTGCGGGTTCGGCGACGGCGACCCGCGTGCGGCGTTCGAGAAGCTCAAGGCCGACCTGGACGCCGACCCGGTGCCCACCGCGAACGGCGGCCGCGCCAACGGCTACACCCTCGTCTACCGCCTGATGTTCAACATCAACGAGGGCAAGGTCATCTGGCCCTCGCTCGGCGCGGCCCTGCGCAAGGCACAGGCCCGCGACAACACCTCCTTCCTGCTGCGGCCGCCGTCCCCGGCGAGCTTCGACTTCCTCAACCCGAACGTCGTCGTCGAGTGCGTCGACAAGGACTACCCGAGCAACCCGGCGCTGCTGAAGTGGCAGGTCACGACCAACGCCAAGCTGGCGCCGCTGCTCGGTCCGGCCATGGCCTACGGCCCGCCGACCTACGACCACCAGCACGCCACCGCCTGCGCCCAGTGGACCGGCGGACACGTCAGCCGCTACGACGGCTCCTACCGCGCCCGGGGCTCCGCGCCGATCCTCGTCATCGGCACCACCGGCGACCCGGACACCCCGTACCAGGACGCGGTGGCCCTGTCCCGGCGGCTCGACAACGGCCGGCTGCTCACGTTCCGGGCCGAGGGACACACCGCGTTCGGCCGGAGCGCGTGCGCGACCGACGCCGTCACCGGCTACCTCCTCGACCTGAAGGTCCCGGACCGCGGCGCGACCTGCGCGGACGAGACCCAGCCGCCCTCCTCCACGCCCACGGTGGCGCCGCCCGGCACGACGCTCACCGAGCTCGTCCACGGCGTCAACGAGCGCCTCGACCGCATCGGAACCCTGCGCTGACCCGCCGCCCGCCCCCGCCCGGGGCGGGCGGCACCCGGGGGTTCTCCCCCGCCCTGGTGTCCACCGGCCGGTGGACACCAGGTTCAACCGAGCACCTCTGTCGGACAACGGCCCCGGCCGACCAGGCTTTCGGGCATGAACTCACTCACTGTGCGCACGGCTCGCTGGAGCGCGCGGCACCCCTGGCGGGCGATCGCCGGCTGGCTGGTGTTCGTGGCGCTGTGCCTGGGAGCCGGCAGCGCCGTCGGCACGAACAGCGCCCGGACGGCCGACTACCGGGTCGGTGAGGCCGGCCGCGCCGAGGCCCTGGCCGCCGAAGGCGGTCTGGAGCGCAGAGCCACCGAACAGGTGCTGATCTCCGCCCGCTCGGGCCCCCTCGACCGGCGCGCCGCTCAGGCCGCCGCACAGGACCTCACCGCCCGGATGAAACGGCTGTCCGACGTCGCGTCCGTGACCGCCCCGCTGCTCTCCGACGACCGCACGGTCCTGATGGTCGAGGTGGCGCTTAAGGGCGAGGAACGCGATGCGAAGGACAAGGTCGACGCGCTCGCCGCGCAGACCGCGGCGGTCCAGCGCGGCCACCCCGGCCTCCTCCTCCAGGAGACCGGGAGCCCCTCCATCAGCAAGGGCGTCGACCGGCAGCGCAGCGACGACCTGGCGCTCTCCGAGGCGATCACCCTTCCGGTCACCCTGGTGACGCTGCTGGTGGTGTTCGGCTCGGTCACCATGGCGGGGGTGCCGCTGCTGCTGGCGCTGTCGTCGATCGCGGCGGCGGTCGGGCTCGCCATGGTCGCCTCGCACCTCTCCCCCGACGCCGGGGTCGGCACGAACGTCATCCTGATGATCGGCCTCGCGGTCGGCGTCGACTACACGCTCTTCCACCTCAAGCGCGAGCGCGAGGAGCGGGCCCGCCACGCCGGCCGGCTCGGCCCCGAGGCGCTGGTGGAGCTGGCGGCCGCGACCTCGGGACGGGCGGTCGTGGTCTCCGGGATGGCGGTCGTCGCGTCCACCGCGACGCTGTACCTGGCCTCCGACGTGATCTTCTCCTCGCTCGCGACCGGCACCATCGTCGTCGTCCTCGTCGCGGTGGCCAGTTCACTCACGGCGCTGCCCGCGCTCCTCGTCAAGCTGGGGCAGCGGGCCGAGCGCAGGGAACGGCGGCGGGCCCGGCGCGGGAAGCCGGCCCGCCGGGTCCGTGACGCGGGAGGCGGCGGCCGGGTGTGGGGCGTGCTGCTGCGGCCCGCCGCCCGGCACCCCCTGGCCACCCTGTGCGTCTCGGTCGTGGGGCTGCTCGCGCTCGTCGCGCCGCTGGCCGGGCTGAACATCACGGAGATGAGCCGGGACACGCACTCCCGCGACATCCCCGCGATGCGGGTGTACGACCGGCTCAACGAGGCCTTCCCCGAGCAGCGGGTGACCCACCAGGTCGTGGTGCGCGCCGACGCCTCGCGCGCCCCGGAGGTCGCGTCGGCCCTGCGCGAGGTGGCCCGGCGCGCCGGCGCCGACCGGCTGTTCACCGGCGCCTCGCGGACGCGGACGTCGGCCGACCACCGCACCAGCGTGCTCGAACTGAAGGTGCCGTACCTCGGCAACTCCCCGCAGGCGTACGCCTCCCTCGACCGGTTGCGGGACGACTTCCTGCCCGCCACCGTGGGCCGCGTCGGCGGCGCGAAGTTCGGGGTGAGCGGCGACGTCGCCCGCTACACCGACTATCCGGCCCACCAGAACGGCAGACTCCCGCTGGTTCTCGTTGCGTTGCTGCTGGTGACCTTCGCGATGACCGTGTACGCCTTCCGGTCGGTCGTCCTGGGCCTGCTCGGCGTCGCGCTGAACCTGCTGTCCGCGGCGGCGGCACTCGGGCTGCTCGTGCTGGTCTTCCAGGGGACCTGGGCCGAGGGGCTGCTCGGCTTCGACTCCACCGGATCGATCGGTTCCCGCGTGCCGCTGTTCCTCTTCGTCATCCTCTTCGGACTCTCCATGGACTACCAGGTGTTCGTGGTCAGCCGGATCAGGGAGGCCGTGCTCGCGGGCGTTCCCACGCGGCAGGCGGTGCTCGACGGGATCAGCTCCTCGGCGAGCGTGGTGACCAGCGCCGCCGTCGTGATGACCACCGTCTTCGCCGGCTTCGTGTTCCTGCACATCATCGAGATGAAGCAGATCGGCTTCGTACTGGCGGCGGCCGTGCTGATCGACGCGTTCGTGGTGCGGGTCCTGGTGCTGCCGGCGGCCATGCTCCTGCTCGGCGAGGCGAGTTGGTGGCCCTCGCGCGGAGCGCGGACCCCGGCGGCCGGGGCGGGGAAAAGGGAACCCCTGCGTACGGCGGCCGACGTACGTTGATCGGTATGACCGCTCTCGCCGGGCCGACCGCCGACGCCTTCTGGGCCACCTCGCTGCGCCGCTGGAACACGGTGTGCTGGGTGCTGTTCGCCGTGATGGCCGTCGGGCTCGCCGCCCTGGACCGGCCCGGCGGGGACAAGTACGCCGCGCTGGCGCTGCTGGGCAGCGTGATGCTGTGCTACGCGGTCCTGGACCGCTTCCCGGACAACCCCGTCGTACGGCCCCACGGGTATCTGTCGGTGCTGGCGGTGGCGGTGGGCGGACTGGCGTACCTGCGCGGCAACTACGCGGCGCTGTTCATGGTGACGCTGCCGCACTACTGGATGTTCGGGCGCACCCCGAGGGCGTCGATGCGTTTCCTGGGGCTCGCCACCGCGGGCACGCTGATCGGGAGCGTCCTGCGGCAGGACGGCTGGTCGGTTCAGTTCTTCAGCGAGACGCTCGTGTCCACGCTGATCGTCGTCGCCGTGGGGGTCCTGATCGGTCTGTGGGCGCACTCGGTGGTGGCGCAGAGCACCGAACGGGCGCACCTCATCGACGAGTTGGAGCGGACCCAGGCGGAGCTGTCCGAGGCGCACCAGCGTCAGGGGGCGGCGGACGAACGGGAGCGAATGGCCAGGGAGATCCACGACACGCTCGCGCAGGGCTTCGCCTCGATCATCGTGCTGGCGGAGGCGGCCCGCGCGGGGCTCGACGCCGACACCGCGCGCAGCGCCCAGCAACTGCGGTCGATCGAGTCGACCGCACGGGACAACCTCGCGGAGGCACGGGAGTTGGTCGGCTCGGTGCATGGCCCGGGCAAGGTCGCCACCGGTTCGGTGGCGCAGACGCTGCGCCGGACCCTGGACCGGTTCGCGGAGGACACCGGCCTGACCGTCGAGGCGGACCTGGCGGACCCGGAGTGCGACCAGCAGACCCGGATCGCGCTGCTGCGCTGCACCCAGGAGTCCCTGGCCAACGTGCGCAAGCACGCCCGCGCCTCCACGGTGGGCGTGGTGCTGGCCCGGCAGCAGTACGGGGTGGAACTGGAGATCACCGACGACGGGACGGGCTTCGTGGTGGAGGAGTCCGCCGGGTTCGGACTGGACGGGATGCGCAAACGGCTGGCGGAACTGGGCGGGAGGCTGACGGTGACGAGTTCGGTGGGCGACGGGACCCGCGTCCTGGCGTCGATCCCGCTGGCCTCCCCCGCGTCCGGTGCGAGCGGGGCCGCGGCGTGAGCGGCGGGGCGATCCGCATCGTCGTCGTGGACGACCACACCGTCATGCGGGCCGGAGTGGTGGCTCTGCTCGCCTCCGCGGCCGGCATCGACATCGTCGGCGAGGCGGGCGACGGCCGCGCGGCACTCGAACTCGTCGAGCGGTACGGGCCCGACGTCGCCCTGGTCGACCTCAGGATGCCGGTGCTCGACGGAGTGGCCACGACGACCGAGATCGTGGCGCGCTTCCCCCGCACCCGGGTGCTGATCCTGACGACGTACGACACCGACGCCGAGATCGAGCGCGCGGTGGAGGCGGGCGCCATCGGCTACCTGCTGAAGGACACCACCCGCGACCAACTGGTCGACGCCATCCACGCGGCGGCCCGCGGGGAGACCGTGCTGGCACCCCGCGTGGCCGAGAGACTGGTCGCCCGCATGCGGCAGCCCGCCCGGGTGCCGCTCACGGCCCGCGAGGCGGACGTCCTCGACGCGGTGGCGGACGGTCTGACCAACGCCGAGATCGGGCGTCGTCTGGTCATCGCCGAGGCGACCGTGAAGACCCATCTGCTGCGCCTGTTCGCCAAGCTCGACGTGAACGACCGGACCAGGGCGGTGGTCGTGGCGCTGGAGCGGGGGCTGCTGCGCCGGGCGTCCGGCACGGAGGGCCACCGATGACACACACCCGGTGACGTGCGGCGGGGGCCCGCCGTGCCGTTCGCCGGCCGTCACGCGCCGTTCGGAGAATCCGCGCAGGAGTGTCACACAGGCTGCACACAGCCCCGCTTTGGTGTCGTTAGCGTTGCGACGACTTCTCTTCCCGTACGAACGCGGCCGCACCACGGCCTCGAGGGTCGTCGGCAGGTCAACTCAGGAAGGCCGCAGATGGACTACTGCTCGACGTGTCGTCGGCACTTGAACGGCGCGCTGGTGTGCCCCGGGTGCGGTGCCTACGCACCGGACATCGCCCCGGAGGTCGTCGACGGTCACGCCGTCGCACACCGGGTCGCCACCGTGATGAGCGCCGCGCCGGTCTGGGAGCCGACGCCTGGGGCGACGGCCACCGCCGCGGCCGACGCGGACGAGGAGCCGCAGCCGTCCGCCGACACCCCGCAGGGCGGGACGACCGCGCCGATGGGGCGGGCGGCACGGCGACGCCGGCTGGCCCGCTGGAAGAAGACGCAGCGCCGCGCGCTGGTCGCCACGGCCGTCGCCTTCGTCGGAGGCGGCCTGACCGTCGCCACGAACGGCCTGGACCGGCAGACCGGCGACCGCGCGCAGGCCGCCACGGCGTCGGACACCTCGGGCATGGGCGGCGTGACGGAACCGGCGGTGCCGTACGGCCGTCCGCGGACGGACCCGCCGGCCACCGACCGGTCTCTGCCCACCCGGCCCACGCCGGCGGCCGACACCCAGGACCCGGCCCGGCGGCCCGCCACGCCGTCGAACGTCCGGCCGGACGCCGCGGCCCTCCCGCCCACGGCGGTGCCGACGGTGCCGCGGCAGCGGACCACCTCGCCGGTCTCCGACCTCACCGGAGCACTCACCGGCCGCACCAGCACCGGCGGCAGCACCGGCGGCAGCGGGACGGACGCGCAGACCCCCGCGCCGCCCGCCGCCGACGCTCCCGCGGACACGGCCCAGCAGCCGAGCCCCGCACCGTCGGCCCCGGAGAACGGCACGGGCACCGGCAGCGGGACGGGCGGCACCGACACGGGGACGACGTCGCCGACGCAGCTCTGTCTCCTCGTCGTCTGCCTCGGCTGACCGTCACCGCCCCGGGCAGGTCCGTTCGTACGGCAGGCCCGGGGCCTGTTTCCTCCACTCCTCGCGGGACAGCCCGCGGCCGGTGATGGCGCAGGCCTGCGCGATCGGGTCGGCGGCGACGGCCACCAGGTCGCCCAGGTTCCACAGCTCCACCCTGCCGGTTCCCAGGACGACGGCGAGCGTCTTGCGGTCGCCGCTGAACCGTACGTCCTCCACCTCGGCCGTCGTGTCCGTCAGCGTCGCCGCGCGCGCCGGAGGCGTCGCACCGCCGACGGTCCACAGCTCCACCCGGCCGGCCCTGCTGCCCGTGACGGCCAGATGCCCGTCCGGGTGGGCGTCGATCCGCTCGAGCCTGTCGTCCGTCTTCACCGAGGCGAGGAGTCTGCGTCCCGTGCGCGGGTCCACCGCCCACACGGACAGGCCGAGGTCGTCGGAGGTCACCAGCTGCCGTCCGTCGGCGCGGTAGCCGGCGTGGCGGAAGCTCTCCTCGAGCAGCGACCGGTACGTCGAGGAGCCCCGCGCGGGCAGTTGGACGGGGGCGGCGGGGTCGGTGACGTTCCACAGGGCGTCGGGGAGCGCCACCGTGGTGTCGTCCGGGCCGAAGACCACCGGCGCGTTCTGCATGTAGGGGACCTTCGTGAGCTTCTCGTACGGTTCGTACGGGTCCATGTGCCAGGTGCGCACCGGGTGCCGGGGATCGCGGACGTCCCAGACGGCGACCCAGGACGCGCCGAACGCCCGGGAGCCGGCGGTCACGAGCAGCGGCCGGCGGGGGCTGAACGCCAGCGACGACACCCCGGACCTCGCGGGGATCTCCCCCAGCGGACGCGGCGCGCCCAGGTCGCCCGTGTCCCACAGTGTGATCTTGCCGTCCGGATGGCCGTCGCCCGCCTGGCTGCCGACGGCCAGGACGGTGCCGTCGGCGTTGAAGGACAGTGCTTCCACCCGCTGGAGCTGTCCCGTCAGCGTCTTCCGTCCGCGCGGCCGGGCGGGGTCGGAGGTGTCCCACAGCCACACCTCGCCGCGGTAGCCCCCGACCGCCAGCTTGCGGCCGTCCGGACTGAACGCCGACGTGAACAGGCCCACCGTGTCCACGCCCACCGCGGCGACCCGGTGCGGGGCGTGGCTGCCCACCGCCCAGCGGGAGAGGTGACCGGACGCGTCCGCGAGGCTGACCGAACGGCCGTCCCGGCTGAAGGCGATGGCGGTGACCCAGTCCCCGTGCCCGCCCAGCAGGACCGGCGGGCCGGGACGGGAGGGGTCGCTCACGTCACGGAGGAAGGCCGTTTCGTCCAGCAGGGAGACGGCCAGGTGGCGGCCGTCCGGACTGAACGCGCTCGCCTCGATCTGCTCCTTGTGGTCGAACGCCGCCAGGCGCCGGGGTGCGTCGGGACGGCGGACGTCCCACAGCGTGACGGTGTCGCTGCGGTGCACCGCGAGAAGGGGCGCGGTGGGGCTGAACGCGGCTCCGCCGTAGGCCGCCCGGCGGGAGACGGCCCGGGGGCGGCGCACGTCGCGGACGTCCCACGCCGTCCAGCCGGTGGTGTGGGTGATGCTCCCGGGGTCGAGGGAGTCGTCGGACGCGTTCAGCCAGGGCGAGCCGGTGACGAGGGTGCGCCCGTCGGGGCTGAACATCACGTCGGCCGCGTCGAACGCGGGCAGCGATCCGGTCAGCGCGCGGGGCGCGGACGGCCTGCTCACGTCCCACAGCTGGAGGCTGCCGTTCGACCGGCCCGACACCACGGCCATGGTCCTGCCGTCCGGGCTGAACGCCGCACCGGAGGTGTCGCGCAGTCCGGTCCGGTGCAGCACCCGGCGCGGCCGGGCCGGGTCCGTCAGGTCCCACAGCGTCAGACTGCTGCGGTACCGCGCCTCCCGGCCGGCGTTGCCGACGGCCGCCAGCAGTCGTCCGTCGGCCCGGAAGGCGACGGACTGCACCGCCTCGGTGTGACCGGAGAGCGTGGCCAGGCGGCGCGGGCGGACGACGTCACGGGTGTCCCACAGGGCGACCGTGTGCTCGGCGCCCTCGTCCGGGGAGGGGCCGGGGACGGCCAGCAGCGTGCCGTCGACGGTGTAGGACGCCGGATCCGCCTTCCCGACGCCGCTCTCGGACCTGCCCGCCAGCCGCGTGTCCCGCAACGTGGCGACCAGCCCCTCCCGGGCCTCCGGAGTCGGCTTGACGCGCAGCGCGGCCAGGCTGAACCGCAGGGAGGTGAGCGGATCGGTCTCCCGCAGGTTCTCCGCCTCCGCCTGGAGCGCCCGCACGGTGGCGAGGCGGCGCTGCTCCTCCGCCTGCCGACGCTGCTCCTCGGCCTCCTTGCGGCGCTCGTTGGCGAGGTTCGACATGATCAGCGCGATCACCAGCAGCGCCGTCAGGGCGGCCACGCCGGCGCGGCGCAGGCGCACGGTGCGGGCGTGCTGGCGCACCTCCTCGCTGTCCAGCTCGTCCTTGGACACCCCGTGGACGGCGGCGGCCAGCATGCCGATCGCCTCCCGGAACCTGCCGTGCCTGAGGGAGAGCGGCTGCGGGGAGGAGGCGGCCCAGCGCAGGTCCACCCACAGGGGCTCGCCCTCGAACCAGCCCCGCAGGTCCGACGGCAGGGCGGTGGTCCGCTCCCAGTCGAAGTCGCCCCGCTCGTGGTCCCACACGATGTCCCCGTCGGTGAGGACGATCAGCAGCGTGTCGGTGCTGCGGTGTTCCCTCCAGAAGGCCGTCTCCCGGCCCACCCAGGGCGACCGCGCCGACTTCGGCGAGGCCAGCAGGATCAGGTGCCGGGAGTTCGCCAGGGCCGTCTCGATGGTCGTCCACAGATCCGGGTTGGCGGCGAGGCTGGCCTGGTCGCGGAAGACCCGCAGGGCGCGTGGCCGGTTCCAGGGCTTGGCCAGCCGGTGCAGGCCGCGTTGCACGGCGGGGGCGAGCGCGCCGTCCGCCTCGTGGCTGTAGGAGAGGAAGGCGTCGTAGGGGCTGCCCGGCCCGGGGGACGGGTTCATGAGTGCGACGCCCGCCACAGCGTGTGCTCACGCGAGATCGCGTCCTCCGACCCCCCGACGAAGTTCGCCCACTCCTCCTCGGTCCGCGCGAACCGCCCGCGCGAGCCGATCGTGGACAGCTCGTGGTGCGCCATCGCGTAGGCCGTGGCGAGGTTCTGGTGCTGCTTGGTCTGCACCCACGCCGCTCCGGCCGCGGCCAGCGCCGCCACCAGGCCGATGAGGTCGAAGTCGACCACGCCGACCGCCCTCAGCACACCGGCGGCCAGGCCGAACAGCTCCAGCAGGGCGAGGGCGACCGACCACTGCGTGGCCCGGCGCTCGTTCCAGCGGGCCTTGGCCCCGTACCACTCGCGCTGGTTGCCGATCCGCTCGCGCATGTACAGCTCGCGGCGCCGCTCCAGCGGCAGCGCCCGGGCCCGCCGCATGCCCTCGGTCACCTGCTCCGGATCGCCGCGGTCGGGGATGAGCAGCACCCGCTCGACGTCGGACTCGATCTCGGTGAACCGTTCGAGCAGCAGGTCCGCGGCCCGCTCGTCGTCGCACTCGGCGACCCCCAGCGGGCTGCCGCCCACCATGTACCGCCAGGCCAGCGTCTTGGTCGACTCGGCGACCGCGCGCCCGGCGTACCACTGCCGGTCGGGGCGCTCCCGCAGCATGTACACATCGCTCACCAGCGCCGCCCCGAAGGCCACCGAGGCCACCACAGCGGCCAGGTCCGCGCCCCGGACCGCCAGCGCCGTCGCCCCGAAGGCGGCGGCGACCACCAGCGCGCCGAGCTGGAACCGCGTCACCCACAGATGGCGCCGCTGCCCCCTGAGCGAGTTCGCGTCGGCCGCACGGTACAGCGCGGGAAAGTCCTCGTGGCCGACCGACACCGCCATGCGTCCCCCTCCGGGTGATCCCCTCCCCAGCATGCCCAACTCCCCCGGGGATCAGAGGTGTTTATCGGTCAAGACGGAGGCGGGTTGGCCTGGACGAGACCCGTCTGGTAGGCGATGACGACGAGTTGGGCGCGGTCGCGGGCGTGCAGTTTGGTCATGGCCCGGTGGATGTGGGTGCGCACGGTCAGCGGGCTGAGGGTGAGGTCCTCGGCGATCTCGGTGTTGGATCTGCCCTCGGCGGCGAGGGCCATGACCTCGCGTTCGCGGCCGGTCAGGTGCGGGCGACCTCGAGGTCGCCCGTCTCGGCCGGCACCGGGTCCGTCCCGGAGCGGCGGGTGAGCGCCTCGCCCTCCACGTCGACCCGCGGCAGGACCCGGTCCAGCCACGTGGGCAGCCACCACGCCTTGTCGCCGAGCAGCGCGAGCACCGCCGGGACGATCGCCATCCGGACGACGAAGGCGTCCAGCAGGACGGCGGAGGCCAGCCCGAAGCCGATCATCT
Organism: Streptomyces sp. NPDC030143; assembly: GCF_055573695.1. Taxonomy (NCBI): domain Bacteria; kingdom Bacillati; phylum Actinomycetota; class Actinomycetes; order Kitasatosporales; family Streptomycetaceae; genus Streptomyces; species Streptomyces sp. NPDC030143. The sequence continues at coordinate 463,627 of NZ_JBVIAY010000004.1, read as the reverse complement.
TGATCATGGAGTCGCTCTCGCCGATGAACCCGGCGAAGACCGCGATCATGATCAGGGCGGCGGCGACGACCACCCGGGCGCTGTGCCGGAAGCCGGAGACGACCGCCTGCGCGGGCCGCTCGCCGTGGACGTACGCCTCGCGCATCCGGGAGACGAGGAAGACCTCGTAGTCCATGGCGAGACCGAAGACGATGCCCACCAGGAAGATCGGCATCAGGCTCATGATCGGGCCTGCTCCACGCCGAGGATCCCGGCGCCGTGGCCCTGCTGGAAGACCACCACGACCGCGCCGAGGGAGGCCAGGACGGACAGCAGGAAGCCCAGGGCCGCCTTCAGCGGGACGAGCAGCGAACGCCGAGCCCGACGACACCGAGCAGCAGCACGGGCAGCGGGCGGCGCAGCACGAACCGGGCCCAACGGGTGCCGCCGTTGTTCCCGGTGCCCTCCCCGATCGTGCCGCTCTTGCGGGCCCGGCGCCGCAGCACCGCGTTCGGCCAGAAGCCGAGGAACGCCGGGACCAGCGTCAGCGCGATCAGTACGGCGACGACGACCGCGCCGGCGGCGGCCAGGCCCATCTTGGTGAGCATCGGGATGCCGACGACCATGAGGCCGGCGAGCGCGATGACGACGGTGAGACCGGCGAACACGACCGCCGAACCTGCGGTTCCGGCCGCCGTCCCGGCCGCCTCCTGCGGTGTGCGGCCGGCGGCGCGCTCCTCGCGGTAGCGGGAGACGACGAACAGGGCGTAGTCGATGCCGACGGCGAGGCCCAGCATCATCGCCAGGGTGCCGGTGGTCGTGGACAGGCCGAGGGCGTCGGAGAGGGCGAGGATCGCGGCCATGCTGACCCCGACACCGATGACGGCCGTCAGCAGCGGCAGCCCCGCGGCGGCGAGCGAACCGAACGTGACGAGCAGGACGACGGCCGCGATGGCGATGCCTATCACCTCGGCCGTGCCGCCCGCGCCCCCGCCGTCGCTCGTCGCGCTGCTGCCGACCTCGACCGTCAGCCCGGCGTCCCTGGCCCGGTCGACGGTCTGTTCCAGATGGGTCCGGCCGGCGTCGGTGAGGTCGTTGGCGGCGACCTTGTAGGTGACGGTCGAGTACGCCGTCGTGCCGTCCCTGCTGACCGCCTGCGTGCGGAACGGGTCGGCGGCGCTCGCGACCTGCGTGCCGTCGCCGAGCGCGGTCACGGCCTTCTCGACGGCCTGCCTGTTCTCGGTCGCGGTGACCTTCTCACCGCCCGGCGCGACGAACACGACCCGCGCGGTCGCGCCGTCGGCCGTGGCCCCGGGGAAGCGCTGCTCCATCAGGTCGAACGCCTTCTGGGGCTCGATGCCCGGCATCGAGAACTCCTCGTCCGAGGCGCCCGGGGCCTTCAGCGCGCCCAGCCCGACGGCGGCCAGGACCGCCGCCCAGACCAGGGCGACGTACCAGCGCCGCCGGAAGGCCAGGCGGCCCACTCGGTAAAGGAAAGTAGCCACGACAGGGGATCTCCGCATCTGGTGCCGACTGTCCGCCCAGCCTCCCCGGCGGGAACCCCCCTGTCGTCGTGCGCCTGCCGACAATCGCCGGTACTCGCAACGCAGTACGGAGAGGTCGCGGGGTCGGCCGCAGGGATTACGCGCACCACGGGTCGCGCAGGCCCGCAGGAGGACGCCGCCGCCGCAACGGCCCGTGCTCCGCGGGATGTTGATGACAAGTCACGACTCCTCCGCCCCGTGCGGACGATCTTCGAGGCACCATGACCATGTCACTGACTGGCCGAAGTGGAGCGACTCCCCCATGGCGACGATCACCGTTCTGACGCCCGTGCACGAGGGCGGGCACACCTACCTGCACGAACTGCACGACTGCCTCGCGGGCCAGGAGCTGCCCGCCGGCTGGCGGCTCCAGTGGGTGGTGCAGGAGGACGGACGGACGGGCAGGCCGCTGGAGGCCGTCCCCGACGCGCCCTGGATATCGAAGGGCACCGGCCGCCGGGGCGGAGCCGCCCAGGCCCGCACGCTGGGGATGGCCCGCGCCACCGGAACCCTCCTGCGCTGCGTCGACGCCGACGACCTGCTGCCCGACGAGAAGACCCTCGCCCGCGACATCGAGATCCTGGAGGCCAACCCCTCGTACGGCTGGACGGTCGCCCCCTGCCTGGACCTGCACCCCGACGGCCGTCTGGTACCGGGCCCCTACGACCCCGCGCCCGGGCCGTTGCCGGAGCGGGCACTCCTGGACGGAGCCCGGCGCGGTGAGTTCCCGGTCATGGGCACCACGCTGACCGCCCGGACCGACCTCGTGCGGCTCACCGGCGCCTGGCCGGCCCTCCCCGCCTTCGAGGACGCCGCCGTCGTGCTGTTCTGCGAGGCGGTCAGCCGCGGCTGGATGCAGTCCGAGCCGGGCGAGCTGTACCGCAAGCACCCCGGTCAGCACACCGTCACCCCGGCGTACCTCGACGAGGAGGAGACGAGGATCCGTCAGGAGATCGTCATCGACCGCGCCGAAGCCCTGCACGCCTCGGGCTGGCGCTGGTCGCCGGCGGCGTGACCCCTCACCACCTCACCTGCCGAACCAAGGAGTCGCAATGGATGGCCCGGTGTCCGTCATATGGCTGGGCGGCCCGCCGGGGGCGGGCAAGACCACCGTCGCCCGACTGCTCGCCCGACGTCACGGACTGCGCTGGTACAACGCCGACGCCCACACCTGGGAACACCGTGACCGGGCGATCGCCGCGGGACATCCCGACGCGATCCGGTACGAGACGCTGCCCATCCCGGAGCGCTGGTCGGCCCCCATGGAGGACCGGCTCGCGATGTCCCTGCACCACGAGCGCGGCCCCATGGTCCTGGACGACCTGAGCGCCCTGCCGCCCGCGCCGCTGACCATCGCCGAGGGCACGCCGATCACCCCCAAGGTGGCCGTCGGCGGCCGGGCACTCTGGCTCGTCCCCACTCCGGAACTGCAGCGCGCCCGGCTGGACGAAAGGGACCTGCTGCCCGGAGTGCGGGATCTCTACCTGCGGCTGGGCTGTGAGATCACCGCGGAGGTGAAACGGTTCGGCGGCCCGATGGTGCTGATCGACGACTCGCACGGCGTGGAAGACGTCGTCGCGAAGGTCGAGGACCACTTCGCCGACCTGCTCGCCGAGGGGCCCGTGGCCACGAGCCGGACGGAACGACAGCGACTCCTGCGCTACGCCAACCGCGCCTTCGTCGACCAGTACCGGACCTTCTTCACGCGCGCGTGGGCACAGGGCCTCGGGACCACCGAGGACGTCGTGCTGCCGTTCTCCTGCGAGTGCGCGCGGCCCGGGTGCGAGGAACTGGTCGACCTGGCCGTCGCCGACTTCCCGCCGCCGCCCGACGACGCCTCCCCTCCGGTCCTGGCCCGTGGACACCCGGTCATGGACGAACCGACGGCATGACCGCGCAGCACGGCAGCCGAACCGCGGCTCCACCGACGACCGGGGGACCGGCAACGGCCGCGCAGGCTCCGCGGGAGGGCCGGACGGGCCGTCGGCCCGGTCGGCACCTGATCCGGACTCGGCGACCGCGGCCGATGTCCCGTTTGTCCTTCCGTCGTCGGGGGGACCCGGTGACGCATGACCAGAAGACCTCGGCGTCGGCGGACGCGGCAGAGCAGGTTCCTGTGGTGGCTGGACCGGGTGGAGGAGGAACGGCGGGCCGATCCGGTGATCGACGCCCTCGGAGCGGGCGTACGGGCCCTGCCGCTGGGGCGCGGCCGGGACGTCCTGCACGGCAGGTGGATCGGGCACCCGGTCCATCCGCTCGCGGTGCAGGTGCCGATCGGCAGCTGGCTCTCCGCCGCCGTGCTGGACCTGCGCCCCGGCCGCTCCCGCGAGGCGGGCCTGCTGGTCGGCGTGGGTCTGGCCGCCGCCGCGCCCGCGGCCCTGGCCGGCGCCGTCGACTGGGCGGAACTGCACCGGGAGCAGATGCGCGTCGGCCTGCTGCACGCCCTCACCAACGTGACGGCCGTCGCCCTGTACGCCGCCTCGCTCGCCTGCCGGGTCAGGGGACGCACGGCGGCCGGCAAGACGTACGGGTTCCTCGGGCTGGTGGCGGTCGGGGCCGGCGGTGCGCTCGGCGGTCACCTCGCCTACCGTCAGGCGTCCGGCGCCAACCACGCCGAAGAGGTCCCGCACGTCGTCACCGAGGGCTGGCACCGCGTCGGCACCATGGACGAGTTCCCGGTCGGCCGGCCCGTCCGCCGGGTCGTCGACGACGTCCCGGTCCTCGTGGTCCGGGAGTCCGGCGGCACCGTCCACGCCCTCGCGGAACGGTGCAGCCACCTCGCCGGCCCCCTGTCGGAGGGCACCGTCTCCGACGGCTGTGTGCAGTGCCCCTGGCACGGCAGCGTCTTCCGCCTCTCGGACGGCTGGAACGTGCGCGGTCCCGCGACCGCACCCCAGCCCGCCTTCGAGAGCCGCACCGTCGACGGCGGCCACGTGGAGATCCGTCTGCGCCGGCAGAACGGCGGCCTGCGCGCGGACCACGCGGCCCATGCACGCCGACGGTGGATCCGCGCGTGACAACTGAGTCCCGGCGCCCTGCGGTGGGTACCCGTGGGGCGCACTCGGGGACCTCGCACTCGGAGGTGACAGGTATGGCAACCTCTCCCCACTCGTCCATGGAAACCCACCCCGACATCCTGGACATGCGCTCCCGCCACGAGATGGCGGAACGGGCGGCCAGCACGCCCCAGGCGCAGGCCGTGGAGACCCTGGCGTTCCTCACCGGCCTCTACCTGGCGGCCTCGCCCTGGATCGCGGGGTTCAACGGCCTCACGACCCTGGCCGTCACCAACCTGGTCGTCGGCATCGCCTACGCCCTCCTCATGAGCGGCGGCTTCGGACGGGCCTACGAGCGCACGCACAGCATGGCGTGGGCCGCCTGCGCCCTCGGCGCCTGGACGATCATCTCCCCCTGGGTCGTCGCGGGGGACGTCAGCACCACGAGGAGCATCGTCAACAACGTCATCGTCGGAATCGTCGCCCTGCTGCTCGGCCTGGCCGCCAGCGCCGCCGCCCGCACGCCCCGCGAGGGACGCGGCGGTGGCCGTTCACGCGGTTCGGCCGAACGCACCCGCGGCATGCCGGGCATGTGAGGCCCCTGGCCGTCCCACCCGGCTGATCGCGAACACGCGGGCCGCGCCTCCCGCCTCCACCCGGACACCGGACACCGGAGGGCACGGCCCGCTTCGCCGTGCCGGGACGACGCCCCGACGGTGGGCGGGGCGTCGTCCCGGAGGGCACGACGACTTCGCCGTGCCGGGGCGACGCCCCGACGGTGGGCGGCCTCCCGACGGTGGGCGGCCTCCCAGCGGCGGGCGGCTTCGCGACGGCGGGCGGCTTCGCCGCGCCCGGCCCTTCTTTCCGACCGTGGGCGGCTTCCCGGCTGCTTCGCCGTGTCGGGGCGACTTCGCCGCGCACGGCCGACGCCCCGACGGTGTGCGACCTCGTGTGTCGGGCCGACTTCCTGACGGTGGGCGACTTCGCCGTCTCGGGGCGCTTCCCGGGCGGCGGGCGGCGGGCGGGACGTCGGGCGACCTCACCACCGCGGACCGGGGGCCCCGTCCGACGCCTACGGTTCATGTAGGTGAACAGCAATCACGTACAAGTGTATTGACGCCTCCTCAGCCACCCCCTAACTTCCCAGAGGGTAAGCGCTTTCTCCAGCCCGGAGCCTCTCTCCGGCCGTGTGGCCTGTTCACGTCCACGAACCAGCACCCGCACCCCTGAGGAGACGCACATGTACCTGAGACCCGTCGTCGCGTCCGTCGGCCTCCTGGCCGGCACCGTCGTCGCGCTGTCCGGCACCACGGCGCAGGCCGCGACCACCCGCTACGAGGCGGAGAGCTCGCCGGCGGTCTGCACCGGCACCCTCGACTCCGACTGGGCCGGCCACTCCGGCAGCGGGTTCTGCAACGGCACCAACGCCTCGGGCGCGTACGCCCAGTTCACGGTGAACGCCCCCGCCGCCGGCGCGGCCACGCTGAGGGTCCGGTTCGCCAACGGCGCGACCGCCGCCCGCCCCGTGGACCTCGTCGTGAACGGCACGACGGCCGGCTCGGCGTCGTTCGAGAGCACAGGCGCCTGGGACACGTGGGCGACCAAGACGCTGACCGTGACGCTGCGGGCGGGCGCCAACACCGTCCGCCTCAACCCGACCGCCTCGGTCGGCCTGCCCAACCTCGACTACCTCGACGTGGAGACGTCCGGTGACACCACCACCCCGCCCGCCGGCGGCGCGATCCACGTCGCCCCGAACGGCACCGACGGCGCGGCCGGTACGGAGTCGGCGCCGACGACGCTCGCCTCGGCGATCAGCCGCGTCGCCGCCGGCGGCACCATCTACCTGCGCGGCGGGACCTACCGCCCCACGCAGACGGTCACCATCCCGGCGGGCAGGAACGGCACCGCGGCCGACCGCACGGAACTGTTCGCGTATCCGGGCGAGACGCCGGTGCTGAACTTCTCGGCCCAGACCGAGGACCCGGCGAACCGCGGGCTCGCCGTCAACGCGTCGTACTGGCACGTGAAGGGCCTGGTCGTGGAACGGGCCGGTGACAACGGCATCTTCCTCAGCGGCAGCAACAACGTCATCGAGCGCACGGTGACGCGCTTCAACCGCGACTCGGGGCTCCAGCTCTCGCGGGCGCTCTCCAGCACCCCCAAGGACCAGTGGCCGTCCCACAACCTGATCCTGAGCGCGGAGTCGCACGACAACGTCGACTCCGACGGCGAGGACGCCGACGGCTTCGCCCCCAAGCTCACCGTCGGGTCCGGCAACGTCTTCCGGTACACCGTCGCCCACCACAACATCGACGACGGCTACGACCTCTACACCAAGCCGGACACGGGTCCCATCGGCGCAGTGACCATCGAGGACTCCCTCGCCTACGACAACGGCACCCTCAGCGACGGTTCCCAGGCCGGCAACGGCGACCGCAACGGTTACAAGCTCGGCGGCGACGACATCGGGGTCAACCACGTCGTCCGTCGCAGCATCGCCTACCGGAACGGCAAGCACGGGTTCACCTACAACAGCAACACCGGCGCGATGCAGATCTCGGACAACGTGAGCGTCGGCAACGACCAGCGCAACTTCAACTTCGACGCGGGCAGCACGTCGGTGTTCAAGAACAACACCTCGTGCGACAGCGGGTCCAACGACCGGATCATCGGCAGCTCGGACAGCTCCAACCAGTGGTGGGCGGGGTCGAACGGCTCCCGCTGCTCCGCCTACGCGGGCGCCCTGCGCTGGTCGTTCGCGAGCGACGGGCGGCTGGTCGTGACGTTCGGCGGATGACGCTGGGCGGGTGACCTCCGGCGGCCGACGCTGGGCGGGTGACCTCCGGCGGGTGACGCTCGGCGTCGTCGCGGCAGAACCGGCCCTGCAGACCTTCGGAGCTCATCCCCTCGGCCCGTCCGGCCCCCCGGGCGGGCCGAGCGCGTGCCCGACCGCGGGCGAGGGCGTGCCCGACCGCGCGGGCGAGCGCCTGCCCGACCGCGGGCGAGCGCCTGCCCGATCGCTCGACGGCGGTCAGTTCCCGGTGCGCCGCGCCGTCGGCAGGGTGGCCAGGCCGGCCCGCAGAAAGGCCATCGCCGCGTCGATGTCGCCCGCCTCCGGGCGGTGGCACAGCTCGCTCATGACGGCCGCCGCCGCTGCCGCCGCCATGCGGGGCCCGAAGTCGCCCGGGTCGACGCCGTGTTCCTCGGCGAGCAACCGGGTCCCCTCCTCCACGACCTCCGCGAGACGGGCGTTGGCGACGGCCTTGAGCTGCGGGTTCAGCGCGAACATCCGCTCCGAGAGGTCGTCGAGCTCCGACGGGTCGGTGAGGTCGGCGCGGACCCAGTCCTCCAGCGCGTCCACCGTCCGCCGACCCGGCCGCCGCTCCCGCAGGGCCGCCGCGAGCCGGTCCGCCATAGCGGTCGACCGCGCCAGCGCGAGGTCCAGCTTCGACGGGAAGTACAGCGTGACGGTGCGGGCCGAGACCTCGGCGCGTTCGGCGATGTCGGCGATGGTCGTCGTCTCGAACCCACGCTCCGCGAACAGCTCGTACGCGGCCCGCAGGATCGCCTCCCTGCGCCGCGCCTTGCTCCGCTCCCGCAGACCGTCGCTCGTCATGCGCGGCATTTTATCACCGCACTTGCCACCGACTGTGAATTTACATTGGACTGCAAAAATGCCCTAGGCTGCACACTTGCCGGTCATCGCAGTCCTCGGGTCCGTGCGCGCCTTGCGGGCCCTGCGGGCACCGCGGGCCTACGCAGGCTCCAGTGCTGCGGTCGCCGGAGTGGTTCGTTCGTACGAGACGAGGAAGACGGGGACGGTCATGGCGTCACGCCTGTACACCTGGGGGCGGTGGGCGGTGCGCCGCCGCGGTCGGGTCATCGCGGTCTGGCTGCTGTTGCTCGCGGCGGTCGGCGGCCTGGGCATCGCACTGCACGGCAAGCCCACCACGCAGTTCACGGTGCCGGGCATCGAGTCGCAGCGGGCGCAGGAGCTGCTGAAGAAGGAGTTCCCGCAGGCCGCCGGCGGCACGGCCAGGGTCGTCTTCGCCGCGCCGAAGGGCGCGACGCTCACCGGGACCGCGGCCCGGGCGGCCATGGCGGCGAGCCTGGAGAAGGCGGCCGCCATATCCGGCGTCCTGCGCGTCACCGACCCGGTGCGGAGCCGCACGATCGCGCCCGACCAGCGCATCGGCTACGCGGACGTCCAGTTCCGCGACGAGGCCGCCGAGGTTCCCGAGAGTTCCAAGGACGCGCTGTCCGCCGCCATGGACCCGGCCCGCGCGGCCGGTCTCGAGGTGGAGTTCGGCGGCTCCGCGATGCAGCCGAAGACCGAGGTCGGCGGCCCCGCGGAGGTCGTCGGGGTGGTCCTCGCCTTCGTCGTCCTCGCGCTCGCGCTGGGCTCGCTGGTGGCGGCCGGCCTGCCGCTGCTGACCGCGCTCGTGGGCGTGGCGATCGGCGTGCTCGGTGTGCAGTTCGCCTCACGCTTCATGGAGATGACGAACACCGCGACCGTGCTGGCCCTGATGATCGGCCTCGCCGTCGGCATCGACTACGCCCTGTTCATCATCTCCCGGCACCGCGAGCAGCTCGCCGACCCCGAGCAGGACGTCGAGGACTCCATCGCCCGGGCGGTGGCCACCGCCGGCGGGGCGGTCGTCTTCGCCGGGGCTACCGTGATCATCGCGCTGGCGGCGCTCGTCGTCACCGGCATCCCGTTCCTGACGGTGATGGGTCTGGCGGCGGCGGTCACGGTCCTGCTGGCGGTGCTGATCGCCGTCAGCCTCGTACCGGCGGCGCTGGCGTTGTTCGGCGAGCGGCTGCGCCCGGAGAGCTCCGAACGAAAGGGGAGGCCGACCAACTCGCGGGGCGAGGGGCGCGCCCCCGGCGCCTGGGGCCTGGCCTGGGCGCGCGCGGTCACCCGCAAGCCCCTGCTCGTCCTCCTCGCCGGCGTCGTCGGTATGCTCGCCCTCGCCGTCCCGGCCCGTGACCTGCGCCTCGGCCTGCCGAGCTTCGCCTCCCAGCCGGCCGACAGCACGCAGCACAAGAGCTACGACCTGCTCACCGAGGGCTTCGGCCCCGGCTTCAACGCCACGCTCACCGCCGTAATCGACACCGGTGGGGTCCCGGCGGCCGAGCGCGCCGCCACCCTCACCGGCCTGCGGGCGGCACTGTCCGCGGACCGTGGTGTGGCCGCCGTCTCCCAGCCGGTCGCGAACGCCGACGGCACCCTCTCCCTGCTGGCCGTGGTGCCGAGGACCGGGCCCGACGCCCGGGCCACCACCGATCTCGTCCACCGCCTGCGCGCGCACGCCCCCGACGTGGAGAAGGCCGGTGGCACCCTCTACATCGCGGGCGCCACCGCCGCCGGCATCGACGTGTCGAACAAGCTGTCCGACGCGCTGCCCCTGTTCGTGGCGATCATCGTCGTGCTCGCGCTGCTCCTGCTGACCGTGGCGTTCCGTTCGCTGCTGGTCCCGGTCAAGGCGGCGCTCGGCTTCCTGCTGTCGATCGCCGCGTCGCTCGGCGCGACGGTCTGGGTCTTCCAGCAGGGCCACCTCAACGGCCTCCTGGACATCCCCTCCGCGGGCCCGGTGACCAGCTTCCTGCCCGTGCTCCTGATCGGCGTGCTGTTCGGCCTCGCCATGGACTACGAGGTGTTCCTGGTCAGCCGCATGCGCGAGCACTACGAGCACACCGGCGACGCCGCCGGGGCCGTCACGCGGGGAATGGCGAGCAGCGGCCGTGTGGTCAGCGCCGCCGCGTTCATCATGGCGGCCGTCTTCGGCGGCTTCGTGTTCAACCACGACCCGATCATCAAGTCCATCGGGTTCGCCCTGGCGTTCGGCGTCCTCATCGACGCGTTCGTCGTCCGCATGACCCTCGTCCCGGCGGCCATGGCCCTGCTGGGCCGTCGCGCCTGGGGCCTGCCGCGGCTCCTGGACCGGATCACCCCGGACGTGGACATCGAGGGGGCGAAGCTGCCGGCGCGGGCGACCGGCGAGCCCGCCCCCGCCGACAGCGCCACGGCCCCCGGCGCATCCGCCCCCGCCGACCAGGACACGGACGGCACGGGAGCGGACGGCAAGAACACGGACGGCAACGGCACGGACGGCGAGGACACAGGCGGCAGCGGCACGGACGGCAGGGAGACGGACGGCAGGGAGACGGACGCCGAAGCCCCCGCCGAGGCCGACGAGCCCGTCGACGCGGGGGAGGCGGACGGGACCGCGCCCGCCCGCGCGGCCACGGAGGCCGACGAACCGGCCGCCACCCGTTGAGGGCCGGGCCGCGGCCCCCGTGCCGCGGCCCCCGTGCCGTGACCGTCGGCCGGCCGGCGCGGTCACGGCACGGTTCTCGCCGGACGGGGGCGCGGTCGCCGGCCAGGACGCCACCGGCGTGCGGGAGGCCGGGAGGAGTTCCGCGCGGCCCGCCGCCGACCCGACGCGATCCGGTCGAGGTCTGCTTCCTCCCCTCGCGTCACGGCTCCGGCGAGTAGGCTCCTCCACCATGGCGCACCCTGATGATCTGCTCGTCGACATCGCCGCGATGGTGGAGACGGAGCAGCACAGTCAGATGTCTCTCACCGTGGTGGTTCCCGGAGCCGTCATCACCGGACGGCTGGCTCCCGAGGCCATGTGGAAGCAGCGCGTGGCGGAGGTGCTGCGGGGGTCCAGTCAGTTGAAGGACTTCGCTCCCGTCTTCGCCGCGCAGCGGGCCTCCCGGCAGCAGCCGCTGCCCGGGCCTGCCTCCCTGCGCGACTCCCCTCCCACGCACCTCCACTTCCATCTCGCCCGCATCCTCCAGGGCAGCTTCGGCATCCCCGACTCGGGCGGCATGTACCGCGTCGCCCTCGCCGACGTCAGCGCCTGGACGATCGGGGACATCGGCTACTCCGACCAGTGACCGCCGGGCCGCCGGACCGCGCCGCCCGCCGGGGTCAGGCGCCGGCACCGCTGCGGGGGAACGCCCGCCGGTAGTCGCCCGGTGGCACCCCGAGGTGTCTGAGGAAGTGGTGGCGCAGGTTGTTCGCCGTGCCGAGGCCGCTCAGCTCCGCGATCCTGTCGATCGGCAGGTCCGTCGACTCCAGCAGCGTCCGGGCCCGTGCCAGACGCTGGTCGAGGAGCCAGCGCAGGGGAGTCGTCCCCGTGGCCGCGTGCAGCCGCCGGTAGAACGTGCGGGGGCTCATCGTGGCCCGCCGCGCCAGGTCCTCGACGGTGAGCGGCCGGTCCAGGCGCGCCCTGGCCCAGTCGAGCACGGGCGCCAGTCCCCGGTCGTCGCTGCTCGGCACGGGCAGCTCGATGAACTGGGCCTGTCCGCCGGGCCGGTGGGCGGGCACCACCATGCGGCGGGCCAGCTGGTTGGCGACGTGCGCGCCGAGGTCGCGGCGCACCAGGTGCAGGCACAGGTCGAGGCCGGCGGTCAGGCCCGCGCTGGTGAGGACGTCGCCCTCGTCGACGTAGAGCACCGACGGGTCGACGCGCACCTTCGGGTAGCGCGCGGCCAGTTGGGCGGTGTGCATCCAGTGGGCGGTGGCCCGGCGTCCGTCGAGGAGCCCCGCCTCGGCGAGCGCGAAGGCGCCGGTGCACAGGGAGACCATGCGGGCACCGGCGGCGTGGGCGCGGCGCAGGGCCGTGATCAGCTCCCGCGACAGCGGTCTGCCCTCCTCCACGCAGGCGTCGGGGACCGACGGGACGATGACCGTGTCCGCGCCGACCAGGTCGTCGAGGCCGTGGCGGGTGCGCAGCGCGAGTCCGGCCGCACCGCTGTGCCCGGTGGTGTCCGCGGCGGTGTCCGCGGGCGGATCGGCGTCCGTTCCGGTTCCGCAGAGCCGTAAGTCGTACCAGGGGTCGGCCAGATCGGGTTGCGGCTTGCCGAACACCGTGCAGGGGATGCTCAGTTCGTACAGGTCCCAGGAGGGGACCCCGATCTCCTCGGTCACGACAACGGCGACAGACCCGGCGCTCATGCCCCGAAGGCTATGGCAGGAATTTGGTGGCGGCCGTCACCGGTGTCACTGGTTCCGTCCACCGGGCGCTGCGAGGGTGATCCGTACGGGATGTACGTGGCCGTTCGTCACTTGTCCCACCTTTCACCACCTGTGATCTGTTTTCCGAGGAGTTGCTGCATGAACGCCGACCGTCAGGCCGTCACCGTGCTCGGACTGGGCTCGATGGGCTCGGCCCTGGCCGCCGCGCTGCTGGACCGGGGCCATCCGACGACCGTGTGGAACCGGTCCCCGGAGCGGGCGCGACCGCTCGTCGAGCGGGGCGCCCGCTCGGCCGCGACCCCCGGGGAGGCGGTCGCGGCGAGCCCGCTGACCATCGTCTGCGTCCTGGACCACCAGGCGCTGCACACCGTCCTCGACCCCGTCGCCGCCGCCGGCGCCCTGGCCGGTAAGTCCCTGGTCAACCTCACCTCCAGCGCCCCCGAGCAGGCGCAGGAAGCCGTCGCGTGGGCCCACTCGCACGGCGCCGAGTACCTCGACGGCGCGATCATGACCACCCCGCCGGGTGTCGGCAACCCCGAGATGATGTTCCTGTACAGCGGTTCGTCCGCGGTCCTCGACGCCCACCGGGCGACCCTGACGGCCCTCGGCGACCCCCTGTACCTGGGCGCCGAGCCGGGGCTGGCCTCGCTGTACGACGCCGCGCTGCTCGGGCTGATGTGGGCCACCATGACCGGCTGGCTGCACGGCACCGCGCTGGTCGGCGCGGAGAAGACCCCGGCCACGGCGTTCACACCCGTCGCGGTCCGCTGGCTGACCGCCGTCGCGGGGTTCCTGACCACGTACGCGCCGCAGGTGGACGCCGGCCGCTACCCGGGCGACGACGCCACCGTCGACGTGCAGATCGCGGCCATCGGCCACCTCCTGCACGCCGCGCAGGCGCGGGGCGTCGACAACGCCCTGCCCGAGCTGCTGAAGGACATGATGGAGCGGGCGCGGGCGGCGGGCCACGGGTCCGACAGCTACGCGAGCCTGATCGAGGTGCTGACCAGGCCCGAGGGCTGATCACCGACCGGAGCGACGGTTCACGCCACGGTTACATTTCGCTCAACTACTGGTTGCGCCGCGGTGATCGAGCGACCATGGGCGCATGACCCTGGCCGAGCGTGCCCTCGAGCGACTGGAGAACTGGCCCGACCTCACTGCGGGCCGGGCCAGTTGCGGCACGGGGCGGGCCCTTCGCTCCGTCCACAGCGAGATCGTCCACTTCCACTCCGGCCGGGAGGTGGATCTGCACCTGACCGTCCCCGCCATCCAGCGCATCCGCAGCGACCTGCGCGCCTCGACCGCCGTCCGGCTGGTGCCCGGCTCGCGGTGGGTGACCATCCGGCTGGACTGCGACACGGACGTCGACCTGCTGATGAGTCTGGTCAGCGTCGCCCTCAAGGCCCACCTCGCTCAGGCACCGGGGACCGGCCCCTCGCCCGTCGCCTGCAACTTCCGCCGGGTGACGCTGGTGCCGCGCGACGAACCCCTCGGCCGCTGACCGCGGTGGGGTGCGCGGGCGCGGACGGGCGGTTTCAGGGGCCCGTCGCCGCCAGGGCCGTCGCCCGGTTCCGTTCGTCCCAGCGGACCTCCAGGACGCGGGTGACGGCGTCGCGGTCGAGGGGGCCGAAGACGTGCGGGAACAGGGTGGATCCGGCCACGCCGGGCGGCGGGACGGGGTCGGCGGCCTCCCGGACGCAGCGGGCGGTGAGGCGGTCCTCGTCGAGGGCCAGCACGAGCAGGGGCCTCGGGGCGTCGCGGTAGAAGGCGTTGGCGACGGCGAGGGTGGTGCTCTCGTCGGGGGAGCAGTGGACGAAGCCGTCCGTCCGGAGGGAGGCGGGCGCGTAGGGGGCGTCGGGACGGGCGTCCCACTCCGCCTTCGGCACGATGTGGTAGATCATCCTCCTGTCCTACCCGACGCCCCGGGGGTCAGATGCCCCGCGCGGCCATCCAGCTCAGGACGGCGTACGGCAGGAGGACCGCCGGGAGGGTCACCAGCCGGGGCTTCGCGGAGCGGCCGCCGGAGCGGGGCCCCAGGACGTCGTAGACGAGGATCAGCAGCAGCACCAGCAGCCCCGTCACGACGAGCGCCACCCCGATCAGGGGGCTGTTCTCGATGTCGTCGTAGGTGCAGCCCTCCATCCGCTCGATGTCGTCGACGCCGCCGCAGTGGCCGTGTTCGGCGTACCAGCGCGCGGACCACAGGGCGACGGTCGTCGGGAGACCGATCAGCAGATGCGCCAGCAGCGGCGGCGTGTACCGGCGGACGACGGTGAGGACGGTGGACATCCGGTCACCCCATCAGGCCCCGGCCGGGCGGGCTGTGACGGGAGCCACTCCCCCGGTCACAGCCCTGTCACACCCGGCCGGCTCGCCACTGCGCACACAAGGGGGGCCGCCCGGGCCGCGCGGCCCGATCAGGCGCTCATGGTGCGAGGACCCCTCAGACCCCACCGTCCAACGTCTGCCGCAGCTCCCCCCGCCGCCGTATCCCCAGCTTGCGGTAGGTGCTGGTCAGATGGGTCTCCACGGTGCGGCGGGCCAGGTGGAGGAGGTCGGCTATCTCCGTGTTGGTGCGTCCGTCGGCGGCGAGTTCGGCGATGCGGCGTTCGCTGTCGGTCAGAGCGGCGGTACCGGTGGTGGTCCGGCGGGCGCCCCCCGCGCGCAGGGCGTCCTCGGCGCGGGTGCGCAGGCGTACCGCGCCCAGGCGCGCCGCCCGTTCGGCGGCCTCCCGCAGACGGTCCCGGCCGCGGGCCCGCTCCCCGGCGAGCGTCAGCAGACGGCCGTGGGTGAGGAGGGCGGCGGCCAGTTCGGCGGCGGCCGGGGAGGCGCGCAGCACGTCCACCGCCTCTCCGGCCAGTTCGAGGCCGCGCCGGCCGCCCGTCGCCCGGGCGAGCACCCGCAGGGCCCGTCCGACCGTCCGCGGGGTGTTCCACACGCGGGCCAGCCGCAGTTCCTCCTCGGCGAGGGCCAGCGCCTCCCGGGGGCTGCCCAGGGCGAGCCGGGCCTGCGCGGCGGCCGTCCGCCACGGCGTGACGACCGGGCTGGCCACGGCCCGGGCCGTCTGACGCCGGCCGCACTCCAGGAAGTCGTGGAGGGCGCCGGTGGCGTCACCCTCGGCGCGGCGCAACACGCCCCGCGCATAGAGGAAACGGTTCAGCTCCCAGGAGTCCGGCGCCTCGCGCAGGTCGAACCCGGCCGCGAGCCGCCGCGCCTCGTCGTTGCGGCCGGTCTCGACGAGGGCGAGCACGGCGTGGGCGTCGGCGTTGGTGGGGCGGCCCGGGCGGGTGCCGTCCCGGCGCGGTGCGAGGAGGGCCGCGTAGTCGTCGCGGGCGGCGGCGATGTCGGTGCGGACGTCGCGCAGGGCCCGGGCCATCGGGTGCAGCAGGGACGGGCGCTGGCCGGCAAGGCCGCGTTCGACGAGCCGTTCCGCCTCGTCGAGCGCGTCGGCCCACTGGGCGACGGCGGCGGCCGTGCCCAGCAGGAAGGGCTCGGCGAGCGGGTCGGCGGGTTCGGTCAGCAGGGTCCGCAGCCGGGCCATCGCCGCCTCGGCGGACGTGGCGCCGGCGGTCGCCGCGTACCGCACGAGCAGTGCCCGGCCGGTGGCGCCGACGAGTTCCGGCGAGCGTTCGGCGGTGTCGGTCAGCCACCGGTAGGCCTCCCCGCGCACGGTCTGGTCCTGGTCGGACAGCAGCGCGGACGCCGTCTGCACGGTGCCGGCCAGCTCGGGGTGGCCGGCCAGCCGCACCTCCAGCCGGCGCAGCACCTCCACGGCCGTACGGACCTCACCGCGGCCGGCGAGGGCCGTGCCGAGCGCGATGGCGGTACGGACCTGGTCGCGGGGCTCGGCGGGCAGGTTCAGCGCCTCGGCGAGCCGGGGGATGCCCGCGAGGGCGTCGGCGGAGGCGTACTCCAGCGATCCCAGCTCGGTCAGCAGGCGTTGCCGCGCGTCGTCGACGAGGGGCTCGTTCAGGGCGCGCCGCAGGTAGGCGACGGCGTCGTCGGGGCGGCCGGCGCGGACGGCGACGGTGACGGCGTCGCGCAGGACGCGCTGCGCCCACGGCCGGCCGACGGCCGTACTGCCCAGCAACTGCCGGGCCACCGCCTCGACCCGGTCGCCGCGTCGCAGCATGGCCTCCGCGACCGCCCGGTGCGCCGCCTGCCGCTCCCCGGCCGGCCAGCCGCTGAGCACGGCGTCCCGCAGCAGCGGGTGCGCGAACCGGGGCCGGCCGTCCGCGTCCGGCCGCACCAGTCCGAGCCGCCCCATCGCGGTCAGCCACCCCGCCACCCGCGCGGGGTCGGCACCGGAGGCGTCGGCCAGGAGCGGGGCCACGGGGGCCGGAGTGATGGGCACGGTGACGGGGGTGGCCGGTGGCGGGCCCGGGTCGTGCCGGTCCGTCTCCTCCAGTGCCGCCAGCATCCGTGCGACCTGGGCCGTCGCCGGGCCCGTCGTGTCCAGCCACCATGAGAGCTTCGCCGGGTAGGCGCCCGGGTACAGGGCGGCGCAGGTGTGCGGTACGGGGCTCGGGGGCGGGGTGCCGTGGAGGTCCTCCAGGAGCGCGTGCAGCAGCAGCGGACTGCCCGCGCCGGCGCGGACGCAGTCCGCGATCCAGTCGGGCATCGCCGTGGGGAACGCGGCGCGGACCAGCGCGGCCGCGGCGTCGTCGGTGAGCGGGGCGAGGGTGTGGGTGCGGACGAGGGACGGGGACAGGGCCTGGGTGAGACCGGCCGGCTGGGGCGCGATGTCGTACTGACTGCGTTCGGTGACCACCACGAGCACCGGTAATCGGTCGACGCGGCGGGCGGACTCGACGAGCCAGCGGCGGGAGGCGTCGTCGGCGAGGTGGACGTCGTCGACCGCCACCAGCAGCGGGGTCTCGGCGGCGTAGGAGCGCAGCAGCCGCCACAGCCGGGCCGCGCTGCCGCGGTCGTCGCCGCCGGGTGCAACGTCCGCGAACTCCGGGACGGGACCGAGGAGATGGAGGACCGCGGAGAACGGCACGGCGGTGTCCTCGGGGGAGCAGCGGGCGCGCAGGACCCGCAGTCCGCCGGCGGCGGCGCGCGCGGCGGCGGCCTCCAGGACGGCGGAGCGGCCCGTGCCGGTGGCGCCGCGCAGCAGGACCAGCCGTCCGCTCCCCGCGCGGGCGCGTTCGGTCTCGGACGCGAGCAGCGCGAGCGCGTCGGCGCGTTCCAGCAGCGGTCCGGTCATCCGTGCCTCCGGTGATGATGGGTGTGGACGGGGTGGTGGTGTGCGTCGGGTCTGCGGGTGTCCACGGGTCCTGTGGTGTCGGTCGGGTCTGCGGTGTGCACGGGTCCTGGGACGTGGCGGTTCCTGGGGTGTGTCGGGTCCTGGGGGGTGCACGGGTCCTGGTGCCGGTCGGGTCTCTGCGGTGTCCGCCGGGTCAGCGGTGTCGACGGGGTCCTCGGTGTCACGGGTCCGGTGTCAACGTCGGCGGTGTCGACGGGGTGCGCGGTGTGAACGTCGTCCGAGGTGTCGACGGGGTCGTCGGTGCGGACGGGATCCACGGTGGTGACGGGGCACGCGGTATGGCCGGAACCCGCCGTGGCGAAGGGGCACGCGGTATGGCCGGAACCCGCGGTGGAGACGGGGCGTGCGGTGGCGACGGGGGGCGCGCTCCGGCGTCGACGCGCACGGCGTCGGCGGGAGGGGAGATGCGGGGCAGCGCGGACCCGCTGCCCGCTGTGGCGAGGCTCACTGCGCGCGGCCGACGTGCCAGCCGGCCCACGGAACCCTTCCTGACCTGCGACAACGCCCGCCGCAGCGGCTTCTCGTGGTACCCGCGGCCCTGGTCTCGTGGTACGCCTCGTGGTGCTCCACGATTGCGCCGGCCGCAGCGGCCACAGAAGTGTGGAAGCCGCCCTTCCGTCACCGGCCTGCGTCGGTCGGCGGGCCCGTGAACAGGGGAGAGACGGTTGCTCAGCGCATCCCGCACACCGAACAGCGCCGCTGGAACGGCCCGCCGCACGCCGGTGGCCGTGCAGGCCGGCGATCCCATCTCCCGCGAGGGCGCGGTCGGACAGCTGCGCTCACGCCCCGAGGTCGAGCTGCGCGAGGAGTCCGGCCCGGGCACGGTGGCCCTGCTGATCGAGGACACACTGGACGAGGCGGCGCTGGCCCGGCTGCGCCGGATCGTGCGCGGTGAGGGCGTGCGGGCGGTGCTGGTGGTGGGCACGATCCGCGAGAACGAACTGCTGGACGTCATCGAGTGCGGGGTCGGGGCGATCGTCTGGCGCCGCGAGGCGACCGCGCACCGGCTGGTGCAGGCCGTGCTGGCGGCCGCGCGGGGGGACGGCGACCTGCCCTCCGACCTGCTCGGCCGGCTCATCAGCCAGGTGGGCACGCTGCACCGGGGCGCGGCGAGCCGGCCCGGCGCCCCCTCGCTGGGACTCGCGCCCCGTGAGGTGGACGTCCTGCGGCTGGTCGCCGAGGGCCTCGACACCGGAGAGATCGCCAGCAAGCTGTCCTACTCCGAACGAACCGTCAAGAACGTGATGCACGGACTCACGACACGCCTGCATCTGCGCAACCGGGCGCACGCCGTGGCATATGCCCTCCGGGAAGGCTACATCTGACCGAACGGGCAATCGAAGGCGGACACGCGGGCAGCGTTCCTGCCCGGCCACCGACCCCGGCGCGCTCGCTGCCCCCGCCCACCGCACGGCACGATCAGAACCGGACAAGGGCCGTACGGGACACGACGGTCGAGGCGACCGAGGAGCGGCACGACGGTGATCCACGAGGTGGACGAGGTCCTCAAGGGCCTGCTCGGCGGGGGCGCCCTCACGGGCTCCGGCATCGACGTCTCCTTCGAGGCCCCGACCCGCGACTGGGCCGCCCGCCGCAACGCCCCCGTCGTCAACGCCTACCTGTACGACATCCGCGAGGACGTCAGCCGGCGCCAGCGCGGCCAGATGGCGGTGCGTGACGCCCGGGACGTCGTCGTACGGCGGCGCCAGCCCCCGCGCTGGTTCCGGCTGTCGTACCTGGTGACGGCGTGGACCCGGACCCCGCAGGACGAACACCGGCTGCTGTCGGCCGTGTTGGCGACCCTGCTGCCGCGCGAGCTGCTGCCCGCCGACGAATTCCCGGGGTCCCTCGGCGCCCTGGGCCTGGCGGTGCCGCTGACCGTGGCGGGACTGCACACCGAGTCGCGCTCCCTCGCCGAGATCTGGTCGGCGCTCGGCGGTGAACTCAAGCCGTCCCTGGACCTGGTGGTGACCGCGCCCTTTCCGGCCTACCCCGAGTACGACGCCGGGCCGCCCGTCACCGAGGGCGCGGTGGTCCGCGTCCACGGCCTGGACGACGACCCGCCGGCCTCCGCCGGACGCGCCCACCGCCCCCACCAGGTCGCGGCGGCCCGCGAGGCCCGGGAGCGCCGGTGACCGCCCCGGCCGTCACGCCCGCGCAGACCCGCCTCACCGCCCTGCTGGGGCATCTCGCCGCCCTGCGCGAGCACGTCGCCGCCCTCGTCGACCACCGCGGCGCCGCCGACCCGACGGCCACCGACCCGCTGCGCGGCCTCTACCTGTCCGAGACGGCGGTACGGCATCTGCTGGACCGGGCGCCGGACACGGCGTCCGCAGGTCTCCCGGTCACCGCCCCGCTCCTGCCCCGCCTCCCGCTCACCGACCTCGACAGCGCGATCCTCCTCGTCGCCCTCGCCCCCGACCTGGACCGCGCCTTCGAACCGCTCTACGGCTACCTCAACGACGACGTGAGCCGACGCCGGGCCACCGTCGGGCTCGCCCTCGACCTGTGCGGCGTCCCCGCGCACGACGTGCGGGCCCGCTCCCGCCTCCACGCCGCCGCGCCCCTGCAAGCCCTCGGCCTGCTGGAGGTGGAGGAGCCGGAACGGCCGTTCCTGTCGCGTTCGTTGCGGGTGCCGGACCGGGTGCTCGCGCACCTCCTCGGCGACGACACCCCGGACGCCGCCCTGCACGGCGGGCTGCTCCCCATGCCGGACCCCCTCCCCGGTGACGACGCCCGCTTCACCGACCGGCTCGCCGCCCGGCTCACCGCCGGGCCGTGCACCGCGTACCTGCGCGAACACCGCGAGGGTGACGGGCCGGCCGCGCTCGCCGCCGCCCTGGACACGGCCGGGCTCGGCGCGCTGCGGTTCACCGGCCCCGAGGACCACGTCCCCCACCTGCTGCGCGAGGCCCGCCTCACCGGACGGGCCGTCGTGCTGTCCGGGCTGCCCGAGCGGCCCGGCCCGCTGGTGCGGGCGCTGACCGCGGCGACGGACCTGACGGTGCTGCTGACCGACCCGCGCCCCTACGATCCCGACTGGTGCCCCCGCGACCCCCTCGTCCTGGACGCGCCGCGCCGCCGGGCGGGCGGGACGGATGCCTGGTCGGCGGCGCTGGGCGCACCGGCCGCCGGCTTCGACCTGGCCGGCGCCGTGGCGCCGTACCGGCTCGGCGGCGACCGGGTGGCCCGGGCCGCGCGGGCCGCCCTCGGCCTCGCCGCCTTCGAGGGCGGCCCGCTCACCGCGCACCACGTCCGGCTGGCCGCCCGCCAGCAGTCGGCGTCCGGCCTGGAACGGCACGCCCGCCGTATCCGGCCCGACGTCACCTGGGACGACCTGGTCCTGCCCGAACGGCCCCTCACCCAGCTGCGGGAGCTGGCCCTGCGCGCCCGCCACCGCGACCGCGTCCTCGGCGACTGGCGGCTGAGCGCCGGCGGCGGCCGGGGCCGGGGCGTGCTCGGCCTGTTCGCGGGCGAGTCCGGCACCGGCAAGACCCTGTCCGCGGAGGTCGTCGCCGCCGAACTCGGCCTGGACCTGTACGTCGTGCAGTTGTCGTCGGTCGTCGACAAGTACGTCGGCGAGACCGAGAAGAACCTCGAGCGCATCTTCACCGAGGCCGACCGCACCGACGCCGTCCTGCTCTTCGACGAGGCCGACGCCGTGTTCGGCAAGCGCTCCGAGGTCAAGGACTCCCACGACCGCTACGCCAACATGGAGAGCGCCTATCTGCTCCAGCGGCTGGAGTCCTTCGACGGCATCGCGCTGCTCACCACCAACCTGCGCGCCAACATCGACGAGGCGTTCACCCGCCGTCTGGACCTGGTGGTCGACTTCCCCTTCCCGGACGCCGAACAGCGTCTGGCGCTGTGGCGGCACGGGCTGACGCACCTGCCGTGCGCCGACGGCGTCGACCCGGCGCCGCTCGCCGGGGAGTTCGAGCTGGCCGGCGGGTCCATCCGCAGCGCGGTGGTCACCGCCGCCTACCTCGCCGCCGGGCGGGGCGAACCGGTCGGCGACCGGGACCTGCTGGAGGGGGCCCGCCGCGAGTACCGCAAGGCGGGCCGTCTGGTACCCGGAGAGGCCACCTGGTAGCGGCCTCGCCGGGACCCGCTCCGCCCGCCGCTACTCCACGCGCCACTTCTGATTCGGGGTCCCCGCGCAGGTCCACAGCTGGAGCCTGGCGCCGTTGCCGGTGCCGTTGTCCTTGACGTCGACGCACTTGTCGGCCTGCGGGTTGACCAGGTCGCCCTCACCGCTCAGCACGAACTGCTGGGCGGGGTTGCCGCTGCACCGCGCGAGCTGGATGACGGCGCCGTCCTCGCGTGATCCCCAGGCGACGTCCATGCACATGCCGAGCGAGCGGACCGTGCCGTCGCCCCGGAAGTCCCACTTCTGGTTGGCGGTGCCGGTGCAGTCCCGGATCTGGAGGGGGGTGCCGTCGCGGCCCTTGCCGTCCTGGGAGTCGGTGACGTCGACGCACCGGTCGGAGCCCCGGCCGATGATCAGCACGCCGGGTACCGGTCGCGGCTCGGCCTCGGGCGCCGCGCCCCCGCCGTCGTCCTCGTCCGGTTCCCCGCCGCCGCCCGACGTCGCCGCCCCGGTGGTACCGGAGCCGCCGCTGTCCTCCTTTGGCGGGGGCGGGGCGGGTACCGGCTGTTCGGGCAGCGCCTCGGCGGAGGCGTCGGTCTTCGGGGCGGACGGCGCGGAGACGACGGGACGGGGCAGCGCGGTGCTGCCGGCCTCCGCCAGCTTCTCGGAGGCACCACTGTTGACCTGCGGTTTGTATGCGATCCAGATCATCACGAACGCGATCGCCAGCGCCACCGTCACACTCAGGGCGGTCGCCAGCCAGCGCGGCAGGAACCCGCGCTGCACGAACGTCCCGTCCACGGTCAGCGGCACCACGCCCGAGCGCTGCACGGTCAGCGCGTAGGGCCGCTGTTCCTTCGACCCGAACCAGATGATCTGCCGGGGCCGCAGCGTCGCGTCGATGAACGCCGCCCGCCCCGGCTCGATCCGCACACTCCCCGGCCGGATCTCGTACGCCAGGTGGTCACCGGTGTCGGAGCCCGCGACGGACGCGGTCACCGGGGTGTTGCCGAGGTTGTCGACGGCGAGCCGGGGCCTGCCGCGGAAACGCCCCTTCACCGTGGGCGGCACCAGCTCCGCCCGCACCTCGGTGAACGGCGTCACCGTCACATTGCCCTCCGGCACCGTCACCGCGTCGGGATGCTCCGTCGGCGTGACACGGACCGCGTACGGGTTCGGGCCCGCCGTCGCGTCCGGCGTACGCGGCGGCGCGAACGACAGCTCCACCGTGCCCGTCGTACCGGGATACAACCGCAGGGTCGGCGGCTCCACCGTCGTCCACGGCGCCACACTCCCCACCGGCTCGAAGCGGTACTCGTCGACGACGTCACCGGTGTTGCGCACCCGCAGCCGCACGGTCGTGCTGCCGCCGGGGTCCACCGTCGCGGATGCCGGTTCCAGGGAAGTCCACAGAGTCACCTGTCGACGCTAAGACGGCGGGCGGCGGCCCGTCAGGAAGCCGCGGGGCACGACCGGTGCCCGAAGGGGTAGTCCCGGCGTGCCCTTTCCCCGCGGGCGCGGGCGGCTCACACCGTGAAGCGGACGGCCTCCAGTTGGTGCCGCTCCTCCATCGGGCTCCCGCCGTACATCCAGGCGCCCGGCTCGGTGCACCCGAGACCCATCCAGCCCTTGGTCGCGACGTTCGGGTTCTGGCAGACGGAGCCGTCCCGCACCTGGATCGTGTAGCCCTGGAGCGGCGAGACGGCCTCCTTGGAGGATCCGATGTACATGTCGATGCCGTCCGCCGCCGAGGACCACCGGTCCCCGGTCTTCCAGCCCTCGACCACGTGGGCCGCGTTGCCCGCCACGCCCTTCGTCCCCGCCACGGCGATGTTGAGGGCTTTGATGGGCAGGTCCTTGCCGACCGTGCCGGCCTCGGCGCCGTCGCACACCGGCTTCTGCCAGCCGCGGTCGGCGACATAGGCGCGATAGCAGATGTGGCGGCCCGCGCTGCGGGCGGCCAGTTGCTGCACGGCCGTCGCGGCGGTCTCCTCCCGCGGCTGCGGCTCCTTGCTCGCCCCACCGCCTCCGCCGCCACCGCCCCCGCCGGGGGCCTTCTCCGTCTCGGCCGGGAGGGGGACCTCCGGCTCGGCGGCCGCCTCCCGGCTCGGCGGCGGCGGAGCGCTCGGCGCCGCGGACGGGGTCGGCGGAGGCAGCGTGGAGACGTTCGCGTCCGCCGCCTTCTCCGAGGCCAGGCTGCGCACCTGCGGCCGGTAGGCCAGCCAGATCATCACGAACGCGATCGCCAGCGCCACCGTCACACTCAGGGCGGTCGCCAGCCAGCGCGGCAGTAACCCGCGCTGCACGAACGTCCCCTCCACCTCCAGCGGCACCGCCCCCGACCGCCGCACCGCCAGGCTGTAGGGCTGCTCCTCCTTCGACCCGAACCAGATGATCTGCCGGGGCCGCAGCGTCGCGTCGACGAACACCGCCCGCCCCGGCTCGATCCGCACACTCCCCGGCTGGATCTCGTACGACAGCCGGTCACCGGTGTCGCTTCCGCTCAGGGAGGCCGTCACCGGGGTGTTGCCGAGGTTGTCGACGGCGAGCCGGGGCCTGCCGCGGAAACGCCCCTTCACCGTGGGCGGCACCAGCTCGGCCCGCACCTCGGTGAACGGCGTCACCGTCACATTGCCCTCCGGCACCGTCACCGCGTCGGGATGCTCCGTCGGCGTGACACGGACCGCGTACGGGTTCGGGCCCGCCGTCGCGTCCGGCGTACGCGGCGGCGCGAACGACAGCTCCACCGTGCCCGTCGTACCGGGATACAACCGCAGGGTCGGCGGCTCCACCGTCGTCCACGGCGCCACACTCCCCACCGGCTCGAAGCGGTACTCGTCGACGACGTCACCGGTGTTGCGCACCCGCAGCCGCACCCGGGTGCGGGCACCGGGGTCCACGGTGGCGGAGGAGGGTTCGAGGGAGGTCCACAGGCTCACGCGCCCACGCTAGGGCGAGGGCGGCGGCCCGGGTCAGAGGCGCCGGGGCAGGGCCGCTGCCCGAACGTCCCCTCCCGCGCTGCCCCGGCCGTGTCCCCCGCACCGGCCTTCGGGCGCGCGGCCCGTCCCGCTCCGCGTGCTTGCCCCTGCGGGCAGGAACGTTGCCCCCGGTATGGCACCGGGGGCCGTTTCGGCGGACGCGCTGCGCGCGTGACGGTGAGAGACGTCCTGACGCGTACCCCGAGGAGAGCACAGCATGCCGTCCTACCTGTCGCCCGGCGTATACGTCGAGGAGGTGGCCAGCGGCTCGCGCCCGATCGAGGGGGTGGGCACCTCGGTCGCGGCCTTCGTCGGGCTCGCGCCCACCGGCCCGCTGAACGAGCCGACGCTGGTGACCAACTGGACCCAGTACGTGGCGGCGTTCGGTGACTTCACCGACGGGTACTACCTGGCGCACTCGGTCTACGGCTTCTTCAACAACGGCGGTTCGGCGGCGTACGTCGTCCGGGTGGGCGGCTCCCCGGCGGGTGCGGCCGGCGAGGCGGGCGAGGGCGCACCCGCGGGCTCCCCGGCGGCCGTGACCGGTTCCGGCGCGGCGCCCGCCGCGCTGCCGGCCGGCGAGCCCGCGCAGCTCGGCACGTTCACCGTCACGGCCACCGCGCCCGGGCCCCACGGCGGCGCGCTGAGCGTGGAGGTCGCCGACGCGGAGGGCGAGGGCCCCGCCGAACGCTTCCGGCTGATCGTCAAGGACGGCGACCGGGCCGTCGAGACGTTCGACGTGACCGCGAAGAAGGGCAACCGCTCCTACGTCGTCACCCAGGTCAAGGAGCGCTCGAAGCTCGTCACGGTCGCGGAGGCCGCGCCGTCCGCGCAGCTGGCCCGCCCCGACAACCAGACGGTGGCGCTGGCCGCGCCGCCCGCCGCCCCCGCCGCCCCCGCGGCCGAGGAGCGGTCCGGGCAGGCCGGTCCGGCGCAGTACCTCGGCGACAGCGCCGACCGCACCGGTTTCGGCGGCCTGGAAGCGGTCGACGAGATCTCCATGGTCGCCGTGCCCGACCTGATGGCCGCCTACCAGCGCGGCGCGATCGACCTGGAGGCCGTGAAGGCGGTCCAGCTCGGGCTGATCGCGCACTGCGAGCTGATGGGCGACCGCGTCGCGATCATCGACCCGCCGCCCGGCCTGAACGCCCGCCAGATCCGCGTCTGGCGGCAGGAGACGGCCGGCTACGACTCCAAGTACGCGGCGCTCTACTACCCGTGGATCAAGTCCTTCGACCCGGCGACCGGCCAGGCCCGGCTGGTCCCGCCGAGCGGTCACGTCGCCGGCGTCTGGGCCCGCAACGACGCCGAGCGCGGCGTGCACAAGGCCCCGGCCAACGAGGTCGTGCGCGGCGCGGTGGACCTGGAGATCCAGATCACCCGCGGGGAGCAGGACCTGCTCAACCCGATCGGCGTGAACTGCATCCGGGCGTTCCCCGGCCGCGGCATCCGCGTCTGGGGCGCCCGCACGCTGTCGTCGGACCCGGCGTGGCGCTACCTCAACGTCCGCCGGTACTTCAACTACCTGGAGGAGTCGATCCTGATCGGCACCCAGTGGGTGGTGTTCGAGCCGAACGACCACGCGCTGTGGGCGCGCATCCGGCGCAACGTCTCGGCGTTCCTCGTCAACGAGTGGCGCAGCGGCGCCCTGTTCGGCGCCCGGCCCGAGGACGCCTACTACGTCAAGTGCGACGAGGAGACCAACCCCGCGGAGTCGGTCGACGTCGGCCGGGTCGTCTGCGAGATCGGCATCGCACCGGTCAAGCCCGCCGAGTTCGTGATCTTCCGACTGGCGCAGTTCTCCAGCGGCAGCGGGGAGCTGGAGGAGTAGCCACGCCTGCTCCCGTACCCCTGTCGTCAACATCCTCAGAAGGAAAGCCAGATGAGTCTCCAGCCGGGTGACGCCCTCACTTCGCACAACTTCGGGCTCCAGATCGACGGCGTGATGGTCGAGTACCTCGCCGAGGTCAGCGGCCTCAGCCTCGAACAGGACGTCATCGAGTACCAGCAGGTCTCCGCGCAGGGCAAGCCGGTCACGAAGAAGCTGCCGGGCGTGAAGAAGGCCGGCACCTGCACGGTCGTCCGCGGCATGACGCAGTCCGCGGCCTTCAACCAGTGGATCACCGAGTCGATCAACGGCGTCATGGGCAGCGCCCGCAAGAACGCCACGATCATGGTGATGGACTACCAGAACAACCCGGTCAAGCGGTACAACATGCGCAACGCCTGGTGCAGCAAGATCGACACCAGCACGGTGAAGGCGGGCGAAGCGTCCGCGCTGACCGAGACGGTGACGATCACGTTCGAAGAACTGGTCATCGAGTAATGCGGCGTACGGCCGTGCGGGTGCCGGCGCCGACGGGCGAGGAGCAGGGCCACGCCCCGCTCGCGCCCACGGCCCCGGCGCCCGCGCCCGTCCAGCGACGGTTGCAGACGGAGTTCCCCTTCGAACTGCCGCGCGGTTACGTCGACGAGGCGGGCACCGTCCACCGCGACGGCGTGATGCGGCTGGCGACGGCGCGGGACGAACTCGTCCCCCTGCGCGACATCCGCGTCCAGGAGAACCCGGCGTACCTGTCGGTGGTCCTGCTGGGCCGGGTCATCACCCGGCTGGGCACGCTGCCGCTCGTCCACGACGGGATCGTGGAGAACATGTTCGCCTCCGACCTGGCGTTCCTCCAGGACTTCTACCGGCAGGTCAACGCGGAGGGACACACCCGGGCGACCGTGGAGTGCCCCCACTGCGCGGAGCCCTTCGAGGTCGAACTCGGCGGGAGCCGCCTGGGGGAATCGTGACGTACGCGACCGACCGGCTGCACGAGGAGATCGCGTACGTCGCCTTCCACTTCCACTGGAGCCAGGAGGAGATCCTGGACCTGGAACACCACGACCGCCGCCGCTACACGGACCGGATCACCCACCTGGTGACGCGCGCTTCAGGGGCGGAGGGCTGAGACATGGGGTTCCTGGATCGTCTGCGACGCCGGACGGGGCCGGAGGGCGCGGCGGGCGCGGGCACGGCGGTGACGCCGACGAGTGGCGACACGGCGGTTTCGGCGGGTGCCGACATGGTGGTGGCGTCGGCCGGTGGAGGCAGGGCCGGCGGGCCGGCCGGGGAGCCGGCCGGTGGCGCCGAGGCGGTGCGTCCGCGAAGGGCCGCCGCCTGGCCCGCGTTGCCGCCGCTCCAGCGGGCTGCGGCGGACCGGGGCCCCGCGGGCGTCGCCGATCCCGGATTCGGCGACCGTCTGGCCACCTGGCAGAACCCGTCCTTCACGGTCACCGCCTCGCCCGCGGTCCTGAACGGCGCGTCGGGCGCCCTGCTGGGACACCTGGGGCTCACGCCGGGGGCCCGGACGGAACACCCGGCAGCGGCGGTGCCGGTCCAGCGGGTGCCGGTGGGGGAGGCGCCGGGGCCGGGGGTGGCGGCACCGCCGGCAACAGGGGCCGGGGCCGCCGGGCCCGTCGTACCCGCGCCGTCCGCCGCACCCGCCGTCCACGCCCTGCCCGTCGTCCCCGTCTCGTCCGTCGAGCCCGCCCCCGTGGTGCGGCAGCCGTCGACGCGGGGCGTCCGTGTGCACCCGGCGCCGCCGCGCCCGGCGACGGCTCCGACTGCCCTGACGAAGTCGTCCACCGCCCCGGTGCAACGACGCAGCCTGCCCGCCCGGGTCCCGGCGACGCGGACTCAGACCCCCGCGGCCACCGGCGAGCGCGCGGAGCCGGCCCGCGAGGAGCCGGCCCACGAGGAGCCGCACGGAGAGCCGGCGACCGCCGGGACGACGCCCGCTGCCCGCCCTGCGTCGGCCGCGGCCCCGGCCGCTCCGGCGTCCGGCGAGGTCGCACCGGTCGTGCAGCGGGCGCAGACGGATCCCGTGCCGCGCGTCTCGCAAGCTGAGCTCCCGGTACGCGGCCAAGACCCCGCCATGGCCCCGCCCACCGGTACGGCCCCCGGTCCAGGGCAGATCGACGTTCCGGATACGGCGGACGACCGTCACTCCGCGCCCTCGCGCCCGTCGGCGCCGGACAGCGGCCCCGCCGTCCGGCGAGCGCCCAGGGACCGTACGGCGTCACCGTCCCCCACGGCACCCGCCCGGCCCGCAGCACCTCCGGCCCTGCGGCCCGGCACCGAGGTGCGGAGGGCGCACCCGCTCCCCGCCCCCACGCCGACCCAGCCGCCGGTTCACAAGCCCCCGGCCGACCGCCCCGCGCCACGGCCCCAGGACAGGCCGTCGACCACCACCCCGGACCGGGCCACGGAAGCGGCCCCGAGCCCGCAGACAGACACCGACGTCCAGCGCTCACCCGCACGCCCCACACCGACCGCAACACCCACGAACGGACCGTCGACCACCACCCCGGACCGGGCCACGGAAGCGGCCCCGAGCCCGCAGACAGACACCGACGTCCAGCGCTCACCCGCACGCCCCACACCGACCG
>NZ_JBVIAY010000004.1:425541-434248 GCF_055573695.1 Streptomyces sp. NPDC030143 | reverse complement strand
ACGGAAGCGGCCCCGAGCCCGCAGACAGACACCGACGTCCAGCGCTCACCCGCACGCCCCACACCGACCGCAACACCCACGAACGGACCGTCGACCACCCCGCAGACCCGGCCGAGCGACGCCCCCACACCCCCGGCAACCCCGACACCACAGCCCGGCACCGACATCCAGCGCTCACCCGCGCCCACCCGTACGGCGTCGAGTTCCCCACCGGGCGAGGGAACCCCGGCCGGCCGCCCCACACCCCAGCCCGCTGACGAGGTGTCGGCCCCCGAGTCCACCCGGCCCGCCGCAGACGCCACCCCGCTGCCCGGCGTCGACGTGCGACGGTCGCACACGCCCACCAGCACCCCCACGACCGCACCACCCGCGCCCAAGTTCTCGACCACCCCGCCCGCCGCAACCCCACGAACCCCCACGGCGATCACACCCGCGACCCCAACGGCCCGCACGCCGCACCCCGGCGTCGACATCCAGCGCACGCACACGCCCACCAGCACCCCCACGACCGCACCACCCGCGCCCGAGCCCCCGACCACCCCGCCCGCCGAAACCCCACGAACCCCCACGGCGAACGCACCCGCGACCCCAACGGCCCGCACCGACGTGCAGCGGTCGGGCTCGGCGGAGCGCGCCTCGGTGACGACTCCGCGGGCAGCGGGTGCCGTCCCCGAGCCGAAGGGCCGCCGGTCCGGTTCCGTCCCGTCCCTCGGGGGGAGCGTCCCACCCGGGCCCGTTCCCGCACGCCGTTCCGGCCTGGGCGCGCCCACCCGAGGTCACACGGGCGGCGCCGCCACACCCCCGCCCCCTCCCGCCGCGCCCGCTCCGCGTTCCCGTCCGGTACCGCCGTCGCCCGCGGTGCAACGCGCGATCTCGCCGGCCGCGAGCACCACCGATGCGCCGACCCGTCCGACCGGCGCGTCCGCAGGGCGCCCGCGTCCGCTCCTCGGCGCTCCTCTGCCCTCCCGTCCCTCGGACGCGGTGCCGCACACCGTGCCGGCGGTCGCACCCGCCGTACAGCGTGCTGCGAGCCACCCGAGACACCGCGCGACTCCGGAGAGCACATCGACGCCGAGCCCCACACCCGTCCCACGCACCGTCAGCACCCCCACGCCCACCCCGCCTTCCACCCCCGCGACGCCACTCCCGCCCCACCACACGGCCACCGCCCCCCAGCCGACCCGCAAGACCCCCGTGCGTCCCACGCCCACCCCCCTTTCCACCCCCGCGACGCCGCCCTCGCTCCCCCACACGGCCACCGCTTCCCAGCCGACCCGCAATGCCCCCGCGCGTCCCACGCCCGTCCCACGCACCGTCAGCACCCCCACGCCCACCCGCCTTTCCACCCCCGTGGCGCCCTCCA
Organism: Streptomyces sp. NPDC030143; assembly: GCF_055573695.1. Lineage (NCBI taxonomy): Bacteria > Bacillati > Actinomycetota > Actinomycetes > Kitasatosporales > Streptomycetaceae > Streptomyces > Streptomyces sp. NPDC030143. The sequence continues at coordinate 432,885 of NZ_JBVIAY010000004.1, read as the reverse complement.
CCCTCCAGCGCCGCACACCCTCCACCGCCGTCCCTCTCCGCTCCGCGGCAAGCCCCGTCCGCCCCGACACACCCCAGCCGGCCCCCAAGCCCCCCACCGGCCCTGCCACCCCCACCTCCGCGACTCCTCCCGCCCTCCAGCGCCTTGCACCTCCCCCGGCCGTTCCCCTGCGCCGCACCGCCCCCGGCGCCGGCCCCCGCCCCGTCGTCCAGCCCCGCCGCACGGCGACCCCTCCGACCACCACCGCGCCCACCCCCCAAAGCCCCGGCACCCCCGCCGCGCCGATCCCCCGAGGCCCCGCCACCACCGCACCGACCCCCCTCGCCGCCGTCCCGTCACTCACATCCCCGCCCCCGCCCCCGATGATCCAGCGCGCCCCCGCTCCCCGCGCCACGGCCGCCCCCACGGCCACCGCCAACACCACCACCCCCAAGCCACCTCCCTCCACGCCCACGCCGATCCCCACCCCCACCCCCGCTCCCCCCAAAGCCACCCCGCCCCCCTTCGACCCGCGCGCCCTGACCGACTTCCAGCTCGACGAGCTCACCCATCGCCTCACCGGTCGCATCACGCGGCTCCTCCGCACCGAACTGCGCCTGGACCGCGAGCGCATCGGCAGGCTCCGCGACCCCCGCCACTGACCGCCCGACCGCCGCACCACCCCACCCCGTCCCGACCGCCCACCGCCGACCGCCGACCGCCCCGCCCGATCCCCGTTCAGCCAGAAAGGCCCGCCCCCGATGCCCCGCGATCTCGACCCGGGCTCCACCGTCTTCTTCACCCTCACCATCGACGGCGAAAGCCTCGGGTACTTCAACGGGTGCGAGGGCCTGTCCTCCCAGGTGGAGATCGAGCACCGCCAGGAGGGCGGGAACAACGGCTTCGTCTGGCAGCTCCCCTCCCGCGTCACCTTCTCCACCATCCGCCTCACCCGCCCCCTCACCCCCGACACGACGAAGGTCGCCAAGTGGATCTCGTCGGTCACCACGGGCGTGACCCGCCCCACCGCCCAGATCGCCGCGCTGCGCGCCGACGGGTCGGAGGTCGCCCGCTGGGGCCTGATCGACGTGTTGCCGGTCAGCTGGCAGGGCCCGTCCCTGGACCCCGCTAACCCGGGTGTCGCCACGGAGGTCCTGGAGATCACCCACCACGGCTTCACGGACTGAGGGGAGCGCTCACCACCATGGCCAAGGGAAGCAAGGGGGGCGCCGGCAAGAGCCTCGTCCGTGCCACGCTCGCCATCCACGAACCGCCCGTCGGCACCAGCACCACTCCGGGCGGCCTGATCAAATCCTTCGGGTTCGACTTCAACCCGGCGCAACTGCAACTCGGCCGCCGCGCCCAGTGGAAGGTCACCCCGACCGCCGCCGTCCGCGACGGCTCCGTGCCGGAGTTCATGGGCCCGGAACCCCGGGAGATGACCGTCGAGATCTTCCTGGACTCCTCCGACGAGCCCGGCAGCAACACCGTGCTCAAGAAGGTGGAGTCCCTGCTCGAGTGCTGCGAGGTCACCTCGAAGAGCATCGCCGCCAAGCAGCCCTCGCCGCCGTGGGTCGTCTTCCAGTGGGGTTCGTTCTCGACCGCCCGCTTCACCGCCTACGTCAGCAGCGTCGACGTGACCTACTCCCTCTTCGGGACGACGGGCGTGCCCATCCGCGCCACCTGCCAGGTCCGTCTGCACGAGATCCCCAGCCGGACGAAGGGCCAGAACCCCACCTCCGGCGCGCTCACCGCGCGGCGCGTGCACCGTGTCGTCGCCGGGGACTCCCTCCAGTCCCTGGCCTGGCGCGAGTACGGCGACGCCGCCGCCTGGCGGTCCATCGCCGAGGCCAACGACATCGACGACCCCGCCCGCCTGCCCACCGGCACCGAACTCGTCCTGCCCGCCGCCGAGGAGGTGCGCTTCTGATGGTGCAGTCCGCCTACTCCAGCGTCGTCCAGGTCACCCTCGGCGGCAGCCCCCTCCCTCCCGACTTCGCGCCCCTCCTCGTCGAGGGCTGGGTGGACCAGGGCCTCGGGGTGCCCGCCGCGTTCCGGCTCACCTTCCGTGACCCCTACCGGCAGGTCCTCGGCAAGCTGGGCGTGCGGTTCGGCACGCCCGTCGTCATCACGCCCGTCGCCGACGGCAAGGGAGCCGGCGACCCCCTCCTCACCGGCGAGGTGTGCGGTCTGGAGGCCGACTACGACGGCACCGGCAGCTTCACCGTCGTCCGCGGCTACGACCACGGCCACCGTCTGATGCGCCAGCGCCGCGTCGCCGCGTACCGCAACCAGAGCGCCTCCGACATCGCCCGCCGGATCGCCGCCCAGGACGGCGTGCCCGTCGGCCGCATCGAGGCGACCCGGACGGTCTACGAGTTCATCAGCCAGGCCAACACCACCGACTGGGACTTCCTCGCCCGTCTCGCCGACGAGAACGAGATGGTCATGTCCGTCGACGCCAAGGGCCGGTTCCAGTTCCTCAGGCCCGACCCGGCCTCCGGCGCGCCGCCCGTCTCCACCCCCGGCGAGAAGAGCCCGTTCGTCCTCGAGGCCGGCACCGACATCCTGCGTCTGCGGGCCGCCGTCACCGCCGCCGAGCAGGTCGCCACGGTCGAGGCCCGCGGCTGGGACGTGACGACCAAGAAGAAGCTCACCGCCACCGCGCCCGCCCGCACCAACCCCGGCATCAGCATCGGTACGACGCCCGGCGAGGCCGCCGCCCGGTTCAAACCGGCCAGACTGGTCGACGCGCAGGTGCCCTACGACCGGCAGTCCGAGGTGAAGTTCGCCGCCGAGGCGCTCGCCGACGAGGTCACCGGCTCCTTCGCCGAACTGGAGGTCGTCGCGCGCGGCACACCCAAGCTGCGGCCCGGCCTGCCCGTGACCCTCGCCGACGTCGGCGCCCCCTTCGAGGGCAAGTACACGGCGACCTCCGTACGGCACGTCTTCGGCGACGGCCGGCACTACGAGGCCCAGGTCACCGTCAGCGGCCGGCAGTGGCGCTCGCTGTACGGGCTGGCGTCGGGCGGCGGGGGCCCGCAGAACGGCCTGCGTCTGCCCGGCACCGCCAACGCCCTGGTCACCGACGTGCAGGACCCCCTCAGGCAGGGCAGGGTCAAGCTCCAGTTCCCCTGGCTGGACGACGCCTACGTCAGCGACTGGACGCGCGTGGTGCAGTGGGGCGGCAAGGACGGCGGCTCGATCTTCCCGCTCGACGTCGGCGACGAGGTCCTGGTCGCCTTCGACCGGGGCGCCCTGGACCACCCGTACGTCATCGGCGGCCTGTACAACGGCAGGGACCTGCCGACCCCCGTGAAGGACGTCCCGCTGCACGACGGGGCGCGGCGCCGGGCCGCCCGGCACACCCTGTCCGACCGGGACGGCAACCGGGTCGACCTGCTCAGTCAGAAGACCGGCGGCGGCAAGCAGGGCGTCCGCGTGACCAGCGGCGACGACAAACTCGTCATCACCCTCGACCGGACGAGGACCGAGATCACCGTGGACAGCAAGGGCACGGTCAGCATCACGGGCAGCCGGTCGGTGTCGGTGGAGGCCGGCACGGACCTCACGCTCAGCGCGGGCCGCCGGCTGACCATCAAGAGCGGCGGGCCCCTCGACATCCAGGGCCGCGGCCTGGTCAACCTCAAGTCGCTCGGCGGCGCGGTGACGGTCGACGCGATGGGCGCCCTCAACCTCAAGGCCGTGGGCGCCGCCATGATCACCGCGGGCGGCACCCTCCAGGTCAACTCCGTCGCGAACGTGGGCATCCGGGCCGCCACGCTCCTGCTCCAGGGCGTGGTGATGGTCAACAACAAGCCGTATCCGCTGCCGTGACGGCCGAGCGGTTCCCCCGCACACCCAGGAGAAGGAGAAGGCAGGTGGTCCCCTGATGGCCGAACAGTTCGTGGGATCCGGCTGGGCGTTCCCCCTGCGCATCGGCCCCACCGGAGGCATCGCCCTGGTCAGCGGCGAACGCGAGATCGAGGAGGCGATCCGACTGGTCCTCGCGACCGCGCCGGGCGAGCGCCCGATGCGCCCGGAGTTCGGCTGCGCCATCCACGACCTGGTGTTCGCCCCGGTCAACGAGGCCACCGCCGGCCGCATCCAGCACGAGGTGCACACCAGCCTGGACCGCTGGGAGCCGCGGATCGAGGTCCACGACGTCGAGGTCACCGCCGGCGCCGAGCAGGGCGTCCTGTTCATCGACGTCCGCTACGCGATCCGCGGCACGAACAACCCGCGCAGCCTCGTCTTCCCGTTCTACGTCATCCCGTCCCACGACGAGCCGGACTCCGCCGGCTCCTCCGGTACGGCTCCCGAAAGCGACCGCTGATGGCCCTGCCCTCCCCCCACCTGGACGACCGCCGCTTCCAGCAGTTCGTCGACGACGCCAAGCGCTACATCCAGCAGCGCGCGCCGGAGTGGACCGACCACAACGTCTCCGACCCGGGTGTGACGCTCGTCGAGACGGTCGCCCACATGGCGGACCAGATCGTCTACCGCCTCAACCGCGTCCCGGACAAGAACCACCTCGCGTTCCTGGACCTGGTCGGCATCCGCCTGTTCCCGCCGTCGGCGGCCCGCACGGACGTCACGTTCTGGCTGTCGGCGCCGCAGGAGGAGACGGTGCTGCTGCCGACGGGCACCGAGGTGGCGACCGTGCGGACGGAGAGCGAGGAGGCCGTCGTCTTCGCGACGGAACGCGAACTGGCCGTCGTACCGAGCCGGTTGCGCCATCTCGTCGTGCAGCACCGGGGCGAGCCGGTCGCCGACCGGAGCACCGACCTCGCCGAGGGCAAGGACCTGCTGTGCTTCGCGGAGGCCCCGCAGCCCGGCGACTGCATGCTGCTCGGCCTGTCCGCGGCCGTCCCGCACTGTGCGGTCGCCCTCGAACTGGACAGCCGGGTGGACGGCGTCGGAGTCGACCCGCGCCAGCCTCCGCTGGTGTGGGAGGCGTGGACGGAGGACGGCTGGCAGGAGTGCGAGGTCGACCGGGACGGCACCGGCGGTCTCAACCGCCCCGGCGAAATCGTCCTGCACGTCCCCGGCGGGCACGTCCTGTCGCGTTCCGGCGGCCAGGAGGCCGGCTGGCTGCGCTGCCGCGTCACCGAGCCCCTCCCCGGCCAGCCCTTCTACACCACCTCCCCCACGGTCCGTTCGGCGGAGGCCTTCACGGTCGGCGGGACCGCCCCCACCGTCCACGCCGAGACGGTCCTCGACGAGGCGCTCGGCGAGTCGACCGGCCTGCCCGGCCAGCGGCTGCGCCTGGCCCACGCCCCGGTCGTCGGCGACGACCCGCCCCTGCTGCTGCAGACCGCCGGGCACGACGGCTGGGTGGACTGGCTGGTCGTCCCGCACTTCGCCGCCTCCGGCCCGGACGACCGCCATGTCACCCTCGACGCCACCACCGGCGAGATCGCCTTCGGCCCGTCCGTGCGCGAACCCGACGGCACGCTGCGCCAGTACGGCGCCGTCGCCCCCAAGGGCGCCGTGATCCGCGCCCGCCGCTACCGCACCGGCGGCGGCCGCGCCGGCAACGTCGCCCGGGGTGCCGTGCAGGTCCTGCGCACCTCCGTCCCGTACGTCTCGGAGGTCGTCAACCGCGAGGCCGCGCGCGGCGGGGTAGACGGCGAGACGGTGGACGAGGCGAAGGTACGCGCCCCGGTCACCCTGCGCGCCCAGGAGCGGGCGGTCACCCTGCGCGACTACGAGGAGCTGGCCCGCCGCGCCGCCCCCGAGACGGCCCGCATCACCTGCCTGGAGGGCGAACCGGACGCCCACGGCGCCTACGCCGTCCGGGTCCTGGTCGTCCCGCAGGCGGTCCCCGACCCCGGTGGCCGCCTGCGCTTCGAGCAACTCGTGCCCGGGGACACCCTGTTGGACCGCATCACCCGCCACCTCGACGAGCGCCGCCTGATCGGCACGCGGCTGGCGGTCGGCCCGCCGTACTACCAGGGGGTGACGGTCGTCGCGACGGTGCACGCCTTCCGGGGGGTGGACACCGACCGTGTCCGCCGCCAGGCCCACGACGCCCTCTACCGCCACCTCGACCCGCTCACCGGTGGCGCGGACGGCAGGGGCTGGCCCTTCGGCCGTCCCGTGCAGTCCGGCGAGGTCTTCGCGGTCCTCCAGCGTGTCCCCGGCGTCGAGCTGGTCGACCAGGTCGCGTTGCACCCGGCCGACCCGCTGACCGGGAAGCGCGGCGAGGCGACGGACCGCATCGACCTGTCCCCGCCCGCCCTGGTCTTCTCCTACGACCACCGGGTCCGAGTGATCGGGGACGGTTCGTGAGGGGCTCGGTCGACGGCCTGGGCTCGTCCGCGCCGCTCGGCGCCATGCTGCCCGCCGTCTTCGCCGACGACGACCTCGCCCAGCGCTTCGTCGCCGGGCTGGACGAGGTGCTCGCGCCGATCCTCAACGTCCTCGACTGTCTCCCCTCCTATTTCGACCCGGCCCTCGCGCCCGTCGACTTCACCCGCTGGCTGGCCGGCTGGGTCGGCGCCGAGACCGACGGCACGGAACCGGAGCCGAGACTGCGGGCCGCCGTCGCCGCCGCCGCGTATCTGCACCGGGTGCGCGGCACCCGGCGCGGTCTCGCGGAGACGATCCGGCTGGCGTTCGGCGTGGAGCCGGAGATCTCCGAGAGCGGCGGCGCCGAGTGGAGCGCCCGCCCCCTCGGCCCGTTCCCCGGCGACCCGCGCCCCCACCTCCACGTCACCCTCCGCCTGCCCGACCCCACCCCCGCGGACGAACACCGCCTGACCACCCTCGTGGCCGCCGCCCGCCCCGCCCACATGCCGTACACGGTCAAGGTGACCGCCACCGAAAGGACCCCGCAGCGATGACCACCCAGAACTGCACCGACTGCGGCACCCGGGCAGAACCGGGCCAGTCCTTCTGCGACGCCTGCGGGGCGGTCCTGAGCTGGAACACGCGGGGCCGCGCGGAGGCCGGGGCGTCCGCCGGTGCCGTGACGGCGAACGGCGCGGCCGGTGCGGGCGCCGGGTCCACGGCGTCCGCCCTGTCGCGGGCGGACGGTGACGGCGGGACGCCGGACGGCGGGTCCAGGGCGGCCGGCGCGTCGAGGACGTCCGCCGATCACGACGGCGCGACGCCGGCGGGCACACCCCACACTCCGACCGGCACCCGCACCGGCACCGGCACCGGCACCGGCACCGGATCAGGCACCGGCACGGCAGTGAGCGCACCCGCCGCCCCGGAAAGCCCCGCTCCTTCCTCCGCCCCGGCGTGGGGGGGGGGGGGGAGGGACCCCCCTGTTGGAAACTGGCAACACGAAACCACCACCACCCCCCCCAAAACAATCTAGGGACACACACCACCCCCAAACTGAAAGACAAGATA
>NZ_JBVIAY010000004.1:388480-425532 GCF_055573695.1 Streptomyces sp. NPDC030143 | reverse complement strand
CCCCTCCCCCCCCCCCTCCCCCCCACCCCCCCCCCTCCCCCCCCCCCCCCCCCCCCCCCCCCCCCTCCTCTCCCCCCCCCCCCCCCACCCCCTCCCCCCCCCCCCCCCCCCCCCCCCCCGCGACACCCCGCACACCCCCCGCGGGCACGGCGGAGACGACCCCGCACCCGGACCCGGACGGCACGGCCCCCACCACCCCCCTCCCCACGACGACGGCCACCTCCCCCGCGCCCGCACCCACCCCTTCCCCCGCCCCGGACGACACGGTCACGGCCAGAGCCCGTTCCCTCCTGGTCCCCGTGTCCGAACCGGAGGCCCGCCCCGCGCCGGCCCCCGCGGTCGCCCCGGTCCTGCCGGGCCGTCCGGTCGCGGACCGGCCTCAGGTGCGGGCGCCCGGCCCGGAGCTGGGCGACGAGAACGGCGTACCGTGCCCGTGGTGCTCCACCCCCAACCGCCCCGACCGGCACTTCTGCGGACGCTGCGCGATGCCGATGACCCGGGAGGAGCGTGCCGCGCGGCACCGCCCCTGGTGGCGCCGTCTGTTCGACCGCGACCGGGAGACGCCGTGGGCCGGTGACCGGCCGCGGCTGCGACGGACGTTCGACCGCGTCATGACGTGGGTGGTGGCCGCGGCCGTCCTCACCCTGCTGATCGTGGCGGGCGTCAACGCCCCGGACGCGGTCCAGGCCACCCGGGACCACTTCGCCAAGCGCGCCCCGGTCGCCCCGAACCAGGTGGTGGCGTCCCGCTCCTATCCGGGACACAAGCCGGAGCTGGCCTTCGACAAGGTCAACAACAGCTGGTGGGGTCCGGGTGTCTCCCAGTCGGGTGAGGGCGAGTGGATCGAGGCCCGCTTCGCCGAGCCGACCCGCCTGCTGGACCTGATCATCACCCCGGGTGTCTCGGTCCGCCCCGACCAGCTCTCGCAGTCGGCGCTGCCCCACCGTCTCAAGGCCGCGATCACCCTGAAGGACGGCACGACGACGACCCGCACCCTCACCCTCGACCAGAGCGCCGGCGGCCAGCGCCGTGCCTTCCGCGTCGGCGAGGTCACCAAGGTCCGCTTCACCGTCGAGTCGTCGTACGCCGCGTCCGCGAGCAAGCAGGTGGCGATAGCGGAGATCGAGTTCTTCGGCAGGTCGTCGGCGAACACGACGTGAGCGACGGCAGGCAGGGCGGACGCCTCCCGGGGGAGAGCGGCCGTCCTGCCCGCCCGACTCCCACCGGCTCACCCGGAACGCGACGAGGCCCACCCCGTCTGACACGGGATGGGCCTCGTGATGAGAGCGCCGGGCAGGCCTTGCACCTGCATCTCCCCGCAGGAAGCGGGACGTCTTTCCTTGGACCACCAACGCAGAACCGTTTCACCACCGTTGTGGCGACCGGCTCAAGATCAATAGTACACCGCCCGCGGCGGTCACGCGAGTTCGTCCACGTCCAGGTCCGGTCCGACGACCAGAGTGACCGCTGCGGCCGCCGCGTCCGCGGACTGTGCGGGTGTCGTCCCGCCGGGCAGGCGGGAGGCGAGGACCGAGGCCTGCTTCTGCTGGCCCGCCGGGTAGGTGACCGTCGTCTTCTGCACCGTCTCCGGGGCGTTGCCCGTGCTGTCGACGGTGTAGCCCGCCCGACGCAGCTTCTCGGCGACGGCCGCCGCGCGGCCCGGGACACCGGTGCCGTTGAGCACCCGGACGTGCACGGTGGAGGCGTACACCAGGTCCTTCACCGCCGTCTGCAACTGCGCCTTGGTCGTCTCCCGGTCCTTGGCCAGGGAGGTGAACAGGTCGGCGGCCTGCGGGTACTGCCACACGACGTTCGCCACATCGCTGGGCACGTCCGCCTGACGCGGGTAGTTGGGGACCGTCAGGAAGGCCAGCCGGTCCTTGGGGATGCCCTTGAGCTCGTCGGCGAGGGAGTAGATCTGCTTGATCCCGGCCATGTCGGGGTCGGTCGTGAGCGACTTGGTCGCGGACTTCAGGAAGCCGTAGAGGGAGTTGGGGCTCGTCAGCTTGTCCTTGGCCTTCGCGACGAGCGCGTTCATGAACTCCTGCTGGCGGCCGATGCGCCCGATGTCGGAGTTGTCGCCGACGCCGTAGCGCACCCGGACGTACCCGAGGGCGGTCTCGCCGTCGACCGTCTGGCAGCCGGCCTTCATGTTCAGGAGGGACTTCTTGTCGCGGATGTCCTGCTGCGGGCAGACCTCTATGCCGTCGAGGGCGTCGACCATGCCCTTGAAGCCGGAGAAGTCTATGGACATGAAGTGGTCGATGCGCAGACCGGTGTTGGCCTCGACGGTCTTGATGCTGCACGCGGCGGCCTCGGCGACCTTGCCGGTGCTGCCGCCGATCGCGAACGCCTCGTTGATCTTCGCGCGGTGCGGGGAGGACGTGCTGCCGTCGCCCCGGTCGCAGGCCGATATCTCCACCCACGAGTCACGCGGGAACGACACCACCGCGGCCCACTGACGGTTCGCGGGGATGTGCAGCACCATCAGCGTGTCCGACTGCATGGTGGTCAGGTCCTTGCCGCCGTACTTGGCGTTGGCGCCCTTCCGGGTGTCGGAACCGACCAGCATGATGTTCTTCGACCCGGGGCTGAGGTTCTCGGGCCGGTCGCCGCCGAGTTTGCCGTCCACGTCGGCGGAGCCGATGCTGCCGTTCAGGTCCTGGTAGATCCACGCGCCGACGCCGCCGACCGCGAGGACGGCCACCGCGGTCACCCCGCCGCCCCAGACGAGGATCCGCCCCCGCCGGGTCAGTCGCGCCCCGCCGCCGCGGCCGGCCCCGCCGGCCGCCCTGCCGCCGCCCCCGCCGGCGCTGCCCGCCGGTGTACGGCGACGCCTTCCCGTTCCGCTCACCTGCGCTCGCCCCCTCCGCCTCGGCCGTTCCCACCCCGTACACCGTGCTCGGATCGCCCGACGCAGGTCACGGCCGGACGACGGAACCCTACACGCAGGTAGGAATACGTCCCGAGAACACGGACGACTCACTCTCGCTCCGCTCGGACCCGTGCCCGGCCGGCCCGCGGCGGGCCGGCCGGGCACGGGTTGGATCAGCGAGCGTTGATCAGCTCGTACGGCGGGACCGACACCGTACGGGCGCCGGGGGTGCCGCCGAGGACGACCTTGCGCAGGGAGACGTTGTTGTTCAGGTTCGTCTCCTTCAGGCGCTTGGCCGGGTTGGCGAGGACCTCGATGTAGTACGTGCCGTTGGGCAGGTCCGTGATGTCGAAGGACTGGCCCGGGCGGTACTGCGTGTAGGTGTCGCCGGAACCGACGTCGAGGACCTCACGCACGGAGATCGAGTTCTGCTCGCCGCAGGCCGTCGACAGGTCGGTGTTGTACGGGTGCCAGTTGGCGTTCTTCACCGTGTAGTCGACCGCGTCGGTGTTGGCCAGGCAGAACGCCTCCTTGCCGCTGCGCACCTCCTTCGTCTTGTCGGCGCTCAGCAGCCGGTAGCTGGCGAAGTCGGTGAAGTGCCAGTGCTCGTGGCCGATGCGCGGGTCCCACTCCATGGTGCCGGTGGGCGTGTAGCCGATCTGCTTGCCCTTGGCGTCGTAGAAGTACTGGTAGGCGTCCATCAGGTCCTTGCCGGGGCTGCGGAAGCCGTCCACGACGAGGGGCGCGGGGCCCGCGTTCCAGACGTTGGCGCTGAAGGCGAGGTAGTCCTTGCCGGGGACGTCGCCGTCCTCGCCGTCGGTGATGGAGATGTCCCAGGCCGGCAGGGACCGCAGGTCGGGCTTGGGCACGTCGGCCGGGACGCTCGCGCGGCCGGTCGGCCGCTGGGCGTTGGCCTTCAGCGCGGGCGCGATGCGGGAGCCGTCGGTGTGGTCCTTGCCGTCGCCCAGGTGGTGGGCGCGGCCACGGTCCGCAAGGGCGTGGGAGAGGGCACCCGGCGTGGGGGCGTCGGCGCCGCGCGGGCCGTAGTGGTGGCCCGCGTGGCCGGACGCGGCCGACGGGGCGTGCGCCGCGTGGGCGCCGTGGTCACCGTGCGCGACGGCGGACCGGCGCCCGACACCCTCGCCGCCGCCCTCCTCGTCCTTGATCTCGCGGACGGTCACCTTGATGGTGGGCTGGTTGTCGGGGATGGCGAACAGGTCGCGGTACTTCTTCGCCACCGACACCTTGGCCGTGTACTCGCCGGCCGGCAGGTCGACGGGCTTGTCGTAGTCGACGGTGCTGGAGTTGGACGCCCAGCCCTTCTCCACGCCCCACACCGAGCCCAGGGTCCACGGGTTGGTGGGGCAGCTCTCCGGGTAGTGCGAGGTCGCCGGGGCGTCCGGCCGGATGCGACCGGAGGCGTTGTTCGGGCAGAAGGTGCCCTTGCTGGTGGCGACCTGCTTCCCGGACGCGTCCTTCAGGGACACCTCCAGGAAGCCCGGCAGCCCGCGGAAGTCCTTCACCAGCCCGGCGGGCAGGTTCTTGGTCGTGGTCTTCGTCCCGTCGCGCAGGATCTGCTGGGCGACGACGGGGTCCTTGTACGACTTGCGCGTCACCTTGAACTCCAGCGGCGCGTTGTCGACCGAGAGGTACGTACCCAGGTCCAGGTAGACGCCGGGCTCCCCCTCCCACCGGTTGAGCGTCACGGAGTCCGACGCGGCGATCAACTTGAGCTGCGGCACACCCGGCTTGCTCTTCGGGGCCGCGCCGGCGCCGGGTGCGGCCCCGGCGACGGCGACGACGGTGAGAGCGGCCCCCGCGGCGAACGCCGCCCGCTTCAGGCCCTTGCTGTGTGACTGACTGGTCATCGGTTCCTCGTCTGCGAGTGCCATGGTCAGTGGCATCGGACTGGGCAGCCCACGACCCGGCCACCTGCGGACACCCGCACGGACGCACCCCACGCGCCCCGGCCGCGACTGTGAGCACCCTGTGAGACAGGTAAAAGGCCGGTGGGGGTTGCCTGTTGACCGAGAATTTCATCCGGGTTCGGGCCGGGACGTGATGCCGCCGCTCCTCGGACGGCGGTCGTCGCTCGCTCCGGAGGCGCCGCCCGCGGGACCGACGGCTCCCGGTGGACCACGACCGTGGGCGTCGGACTCCCAGCGCACGCAGTGGTCGAGGGGGCCCCGGCTTGGCCCTCACCCGGCCCCAGCCGTGGTTGCGGAAGCCGTGGAGGTCCGGGTAGGGCGGTCGAGACGTCATTCCAGACCTCGTTGACCGGCTGGACGAGGTGGGCGGGCGGGTTCCGCTCGTCGGCGGCCTCGGCGCGCGGGGCCGCCACCCCGGTGGTGTGGAGCAGGGCCGCCGGGGCGGCCGGCACGGTGAACGGACGGGCGAGCCGCCTGCGGAGCGGTGATCTCATGGGGAACTCCTTGTGCGGGGGACGAGACGCGGTACCTGTGCGGAGTGGCCGCCGCCCGCCCGCGCCCGGTTGCCGCCTCCGTCCGGGTGGTCCGCGGGCGATTCGGGGGCGGGGGCGGGCGGGGGGTCCGCATGCTGAGGCGATGCGCCCTTCACCCCTGTCCGGCCGCCGGCGGCTCCTGGGTCCGCTCCTCGTCACCCTCGTTCTCCTCCTCGGTCCCGCCTGCAGCCGCCTCGGCGGCGACGCGGGGCCCGGCGACGCCAGACCCGGCGGTGGCGGACCCGGCGGCCCGCCGACCGCCCGGCCGCCCGCGTTCGGCGCGTACGTCGGGAACGACGCCGACCGCGTCCGGCGGATCCCCGAGCTGGACGCCTGGCTGGGCCCGGCCACCCCCCGCGTCGGGCGCGCCTTCCTGCCCGGTGACCGGTGGGGCAACATCGAGGGCGCGCCGACGTTCCTGCACCACTGGGCGCGCTGGCGCACGGCCCGCGCGGACCGGCTGTTCGCGCTCAACGTCCCGATGCTGGAACGCACCGAGGCTCATCTGCCCGACTTTGTCGTGCGCGACGAGCTGCGCAAGGGTGCGGCCGGCAGGTACGACGGCCACTTCCGGACGCTGGCCCGGCGGCTGGTCGCCCTCGGCGTGCCCGACACGGTGCTCGTCATCGGCTGGGAGATGAACGGCATCACCTACACCCACCGCTGCGGTCCCGACCCGGCCGCCTGGAAGCGGTACTGGACGCGGATCGTGACGGCGATGCGGTCGGTGGCCGGGCAGCGGTTCCGGTTCGAGTTCGCCCCGAACCGGGGGCGGGACGCCGTCCCGTGGCCCGACTGCTACCCCGGGGACGCCGTCGTCGACGTCATCGGCATGGACGCCTACGACCATCCCCGGGGGCTGTCCTTCGAGGAGCAGGTGCGCGAGCCGTACGGGCTGGCCGCCCACGTGCGGTTCGCCCGGGCGCACGGCAAGCCGATCGCCTACCCGGAGTGGGGGCTCTACCGCAACGGTGACAACCCGGCGTACATGCGCGGCATGCTGACCTGGTTCGCCCGTCATCGTCCGCTCTACCAGACCATCAGCGACTACTGCCCGCACGGGGTGTGGGGGTGCCGGGACAACCCCCGGTCCTCGGCGGTCTACCGGAAGCTGGTCACGCAGCCGTTCGGCTGAACCGGCGGCGCGTCACCGGGGCGCGTACCGCCCGCTGCCCGATCGCCGGTCCGATGATCCCAAGATGCGACTGATGCGACGAGATGACTCCGCGCGTCGCCCGCGCCGGAGGAGCGCTGCGACGGGCCCCGATCTGCACGCCGTTCCCCGTCCCGCCCTCCGTGCCGTACGCCTGGCCTCCCTCCCCCTCACCGCCCTCCTCTCCCTGCTGCTGATCGCCCCGGCGGGCGGTGCGGCCGGGGCGGGGGCGGGTGGGGCCCGCGGGTCCGCCGGGCCCGGTGGGGCTGCCGGGACCGCCGGGACCGCCGGGGGCCGTGCGGCCGCCGACGCCACCCGGGCCACCGTCGCCACCCGGGCCGCCGACGCCGGGGCCGCCCCGGCCGCCGATGCCGCGAAGGCCGCCGACGCCGCCCGGGCCGCCACGGACGAGAAGGCCCGGCAGGCCGCGCGGGAGGCGTTCCGCAAGGAGACCGCCCGTGTGGTGCGGGCGCACGAGCAGGCGCGGGCGCAGGCCGACCGGCTGCGGGCGGCGGGCGCCGCCCCCGCGCGCATCCGGTCCGCCGAGCGCCGTCGCAAGGCACTGCGCGCCGCGTTGTGGGGCCGGCTGTGGTCGGTGGCCCGCCACGGCGACCCGGTGGCCGTCGACCCGACCGGGCGGGCCGGCCGGTGCGCCGGCCGGGACCGGGCCGGCGCCACACCGGTCAAGGGCCCGCGTCCCGACGGCTGGCGGGCTCCGACCGTCGGCTACTGGCTCTCCGCCGGCTACGCCGCCGAGGGTTCCCACTGGGCCCACCGGCACACCGGCCAGGACTTCGCCGTGCCCACGGGGACCCCGGTGTACGCCGTCGGCCCGGGCACCGTCCTCGTGACGACCTGCGGCGACGGCTTCGGCAACCAGGTCGTCGTCCGCCACGCCGACGGCTACTTCACGCAGTACGCCCACCTCTCCCGCATCGACGTCCGCAACGGCCAGGAGGTCGACGCGGGCCGGCGGATCGGCCTGTCCGGGGCGACCGGCAACGTCACCGGGCCGCATCTCCACTTCGAGGTGCGCGTCACGCCGTACATGGGCTCGGCGGTGCCGCCGCTGCCCTGGCTGGGGCGGAAGTCGGTCCGGGTGACGGGCGCGAAGCCCGCGCGGGAGTGAGGGCACGCCGCCCCGGCCGGTCACCGGTGTGAAAAAAGACCGCGCGGGGCGCGGCGGCCTCCGGGCACACTGTCGACGGCTGCGGGGGGCGGCCGGAGGACGGAGACCGGGGGGACGGGCTGTGGGCAGGCGGCGTTACGTCGCCCGGGGTGTGCCCGGCGGCTACCGCATCTGGGACAACCGGCGGCGCGGCTACTGGGGCGACTTCTACGAGCTGTGCCCCGACGAGCTGCTGACCGAGCTGAACGGCGGCGCGGATCAGCAACGGATCGTCGAACTGATGCGGAGGTACAAGAAGTCGCGGCGGTGAGGCTGTTCAGGCCGCCCGCGTCCGGGGCGCGTCCGGCCGGTACACCGCCAGCGCCCAGATGACGAACACGTCGATGGCGATCAGGATGATCGACCAGACCGGGGCGTAGGGCAGGAACAGGAACTGGAGGAGCAGGCTCAGCGAGGCCATGGCGATGCCGGCGATCCGGGCCCAGGCGGCACCCGTGAGGATGCCCCAGCCGGTCCCGACGGCGACGATGCCGAGGATGAGCAGGATCCAGCCCCAGCCGGTGAGGTTGATCTCGTAGACGTAGTCGCCGACGCGGGCGTAGACGTCGTCCTCGGCGATGGCGGCGATGCCCTGGAAGATCGCCAGGATGCCGTTCATCAGCATCAGCACGCCCGCGAAGGTGACGCCGCCGGTGGCCGGCCCGCCGTGCGCCCCGGGGGAGCCGTGTCCGCCGGGCGCCGATCCGGTGCCCTGGTGGGAGGGGTCCCAGATCGGGGGTGTGCGGTCCGGCCGGGGCTGCGCGTGGTCACTCATGGCGGTACCCGTTTCTCCGTGTCCTGCGTGGGTGTCCTCGTCGTGTCGACCATCCGCCGGGGCGTGGCGCGCCACCACGGGAGGTGAGCCGTCCGGGTGAGCGCGGCGTGCGGAGGCGGACGGCGGGCCCTTCACTGGACGGAGAGGACGCACAGGACGCCGACCACGAGTCCGCACGCCGGAGGCGAGATGCCCGCTCACCCCACCCGCCTGGCCCCGCTGGCCGCGCTCGCCGCGCTGCCCCTGCTCCTCTGCGGCTGTTCGGACGAGGACACCCCGGCGTCCGTGGCCAGCAAGGCCGCCTCGCTCGCCTCGCGGGCCGGGGAGGAGTTCGCGTCGGCGACGGCGGAGGCGGGCCGCAGACTGGACGGCATCAAGGGCGGCGTGGAGGCCGGGGGGGACGTGAAGGCGGGGTCCGTGACCACCGCGTCCGACGGCCGCAGCACGGCCCGGGTGACGGCGACGAACACCACCGACACGGTGAGGTCCTTCGCGGTGCAGGTCGACTTCACGAACGCCGACGACCAGTGGCAGGACACGGTCGTGGTCACCGTCGCGGACGTCCCGCCCGGCAGGGCCGGCACGGCGACCGCCCGCAGCACCCGCGGCCTCACGGGCGAGGTGAGGGCGAAGGTGGCACGGGCGGTGCGGTACTGAGGCCCTCCGGACGGGCCGGCGCCGCCGTCAGGAGGGGACGAAGTCCACCGCGTCGGTCGTCACGGTCCCCGCCGTGCGGCCCGGGGCCGTCTGCCAGCTCCAGTACAGGTTCGTGTGCGCGATGACCTGCCCCGGCGGCGGGGCACCCCACTGCGACTTGTCCCCCGTGGTGTGGGCGTCGCTGACCAGGATCACGTCGTATCCCCTCGTGAACGCTCCGTGCAGTGTCGAGCGGATGCACACGTCGGTCTCGGCACCGGCCACGAGCAGCCGGCCGACCCCGAGATCCGACAGCACCTTCTCGAGGGTGGTGGCCTCGAAGGAGTCGCCGTGGTTCTTGTGGACGAGCGGTTCGCCGTCGCCGGGAGCCAGTTCGGGGACGATCGCCCAGTCGTCGCCGCCCTGCGGCAGGTCCTCGTCGGAGTGCTGCACCCAGACGACGGGCACGTTCTCCCGCCGCGCCCTGTCGACCAGGGCGGCCACGTTCGCGACGACCGCGTCCCGCTCGTACGCCTCCTGGACGACACCCTTCTGCACGTCGACGACGAGAAGTGCGGTGTTCGGCCGGTTCTCCAGTGTGGTCATGCCGACGAACGGTAGTCCCGCCCACCGACAACCGGGCGTCAGCCACCGGTGTTGCATGACCATGCGAAGCAGTGCATAATATTTCTGTGTCTAAGGTCCTCACCTCCCTCCCCACCGGCGAGCGCGTCGGCATCGCCTTCTCCGGCGGGCTCGACACCTCCGTCGCCGTCGCCTGGATGCGCGACAAGGGCGCCGTCCCGTGCACGTACACCGCCCACATCGGGCAGTACGACGAGCCCGACATCGCCTCCGTCCCCGGCCGTGCCTCCGCGTACGGCGCCGAGATCACGCGGCTCGTCGACTGCCGAGCCGCGCTGGTCGAGGAAGGGCTCGCCGCGCTCGCGTGCGGCGCCTTCCACATCCGGTCGGGCGGACGGCCCTACTTCAACACCACGCCGCTCGGCCGCGCCGTGACCGGCACACTGCTGGTCCGGGCGATGCTCGAGGACGGCGTGCAGATCTGGGGCGACGGCTCCACCTTCAAGGGCAACGACATCGAGCGGTTCTACCGCTACGGTCTGCTCGCCAACCCCCACCTGCGGATCTACAAGCCGTGGCTGGACGCCGACTTCGTGAGCGAGCTCGGCGGCCGCAAGGAGATGTCGGAGTGGCTGCTCGCCCACGGGCTGCCCTACCGGGACTCCACCGAGAAGGCGTACTCCACGGACGCCAACATCTGGGGCGCCACCCACGAGGCCAAGACGCTGGAGCACCTCGACACCGGCATCGAGACCGTCGAGCCGATCATGGGCGTGCGGTTCTGGGACCCGTCGGTGGAGATCGACACCGAGGACGTGACGGTCGGGTTCGACCAGGGACGTCCGGTCACCATCAACGGCAAGGAGTTCGCCACCCCGGTCGACCTCGTCATGGAGGCGAACGCCATCGGCGGCCGGCACGGACTCGGCATGTCCGACCAGATCGAGAACCGGATCATCGAGGCGAAGAGCCGCGGCATCTACGAGGCGCCCGGCATGGCCCTGCTGCACATCGTCTACGAGCGCCTGGTCAACGCGATCCACAACGAGGACGTCGTCGCCGCGTACCACGGCGAGGGCCGGCGTCTCGGCCGGCTCCTCTACGAGGGCCGCTGGCTGGACCCGCAGGCGCTGATGGTGCGCGAGTCGCTCCAGCGCTGGGTCGGCGCCGCCGTCACCGGCGAGGTCACCCTGCGGCTGCGGCGCGGCGAGGACTACTCGATCCTCGACACCCGCGGCCCGGCGTTCAGCTACCACCCCGACAAGCTCTCCATGGAGCGGACCGAGGACTCGGCGTTCGGCCCGGTGGACCGCATCGGCCAGCTCACCATGCGCAACCTGGACATCGCCGACTCGCGGGCCCGGCTCGAGCAGTACGCCGGTCTGGGCATCGTCGGCGCCGGGCACCCGCAGCTGATCGGCGCCGCGCAGGCGGCCTCGACCGGCCTGATCGGCGCCATGGACGCGGGCGGCGCCGAGGCGATCGCCTCGCGCGGCGAGGCCACCGACGAGGAGACGATGCTGGACCGCGCCGCGATGGAGTCCGGCACGGACTGATCGCGGTCCCCGCCGTACGGCCGGGGAGGCGGTGCGTGAGGTGGGACGCCACCTCACGCACCGCCTTTCGCCGTCTCACGGCTCCTGCTGTGCAGTCTCCGCCCGTCACCCCGGGCTGACCGCTCCCGTCGTGGCGACGTCGAAGCGGAACTCGGTGAACGGCTCCCCGTCGGCCCTCAGGACATAGGTCGCCGCCGGGAGGAGGGTCAGCTCGCCGACCCGGTCCCGGGGCAGGACGCCGCCCTGTTCCAGCAGGGACACCGGCACCAGGTCGTGAGGCAGACCGCGCCCGTCGAAGGCGATCCGGTAGCCGTGCAGGGTCAGCGTCCGCCCCCGGCCTCGGCGAAGCCGGCATACCGGTCGTCGACGGCCACCCCGCCGTCCGTGGTCACCGTGAACCGGAAGTCGGCATTGACACCCGATCCCGGGTGGAAGCCGTAGCCCGGCGCCGGAACGAGCGTGACGCTGTTGATCCGGTCCCGCGCCAGGTGGCCCGGACCGTCGAGCAGGTCTATCAGCGCCAGCCCGTGCGACAGCCCGCGTCCGTCGACGTCGATGCGGTAGCCGTGCAGGGTCAGCGTCCGTCCCCCGGCCTCGGCGAAGCCGGCATACCGGTCGTCGACGGCCACCCCGCCGTCCGTGGTCACCGTGAACCGGAAGTCGGCGGTGATGCCCGACCCGGGCTGCACGCCGTAGTCCGCCGAGGGTACGAGGGTCACGCGTCCGGCGTCTCCACGGTGAACCGGTCGCCGTAGCCGAGGGAGCGCGGGGCGTCGGTGATGAGCGGCCGTCGTCCCGCCGGATAGGGCGGTGAGAAGATGTGGATCTTCAGTCGGCCCGCGGTCGCCGGATCACCCGGCTGCGCGCTGATGCTCGACCCGGCCGTCCACACCCGGCCGTCGGGCATCAGCAACGCGGTGGAATGGTAGTTGCGCACCACCGGGGAGGGCTCCTCGATCGTGTCCCACCGGTCGGACGCGTCGTCCGGGTCGGCGACGTCACGGTAGGTACCGGACGCCCAGTCGATGGCGGGCGTGTAGATCTCGGGCTCGTCGACGCCCCTCTCCGGGCTCTGGGTGTCGGGCGGTTGCACGCCTCCGGTCATGAGCACCTGCCCGGTCGGGAGGAGGACGGCGCAGGTGTGCCGGCGCTGCTTGCCGGCGGCGGAGCCGTTGCGTCGCGGGATCGGCTTCCAGTCGGCGGCGCCGGCGCCGAATCCCCGGTAGAAGTCGTCCGGGAGCGCGACGCTCTCCGTCACCGCCCCGGTGCAGGGGTCCATCCGCACGCACCGCTGGTACCCGATCAGCCGGGACGCGCAGAAGACGTCGCCCCGGGGCAACAGGAAGAGACGGGGGTAGAGGTCGGGGTCGGCGCCCCGGGCCCCGTCGGTCGGGGGCAGCGCCACCCAGCTGTCGTCGGCGGGGCGGTAGCGCTCGGCGAATCCCGGGTTGTGCTGGGGAGCGTCGTTGCGCGGATGGCCCGCGTAGGCGAAGAGTTCGCCGGATGCCAGCGTGACCAGGGTCGGGTACCAGCGTCCGCCTCCCGCGCCGCCGGGGGCCGAGGGGTTGAGCTGCGCGACCTCGGTGAACCGCCCGGTGCGCGGGTCGTACGTCCAGCAGTGCCGGTGGCCCGGGAAGTGGTTCGCCTCACCGTGGCCGTGGCCTCCGCCGACGGCGTCGGCGGAGAACAGCTCCGTCCCCCCGCAGACCATCAGCCGTCCGTCGGGCAGAAAGGCGTGCCCCGAACAGAAGACGTCGTGGCTGGGGGACTTGACCTTCGCGCGCTGGTGCAGGCCGTCGGCGTCGGCCCGGCAGGCGAAGCGTCTGGTCGCGTCGACCTTGCTCGGCTCCTGCTGGTGGCCGATGTTGTTGTCGCGGAAGTGCTGGTTGCCCCCGAAGTACAGAATCTCTCCGCCGTCCTCGGTGGCCACGAGCGCCGCGTGGATGGCGAGGATCTCCGAATCTATCGCTGGCCCCCAGGGCATGGCACTTCCCCTTTCCGGAGGGGACGGGTGTGAACGCTGCGCACGATCGGGACCGGCGGGCGGGGCGTCTTCGGGCCCACGGACACCCCGGTGCGGATCTGAGGCGTCGTTCGCCCACCCCCGGCCGACAGGCTCCGCACATCGGCGTCCGGGAGGGACGGGGCGTCCCCTGTCGACGGTACGACGACGGGCTTCGCGTCGCATCAGGAGCGCAGGCGAGCCGGGCCGACCCGGAACGATCCCGAAGTCGGCTCGCGCGGGGCGGAGTTGACGAAGGAGCGGGAGGGAACCGCGCCCGACCGTCGCCCTCGGGTGCGGCACGTCGGGGAAGTTCTGCCGGGACCGGTGAGTACTACGCGTCCCGCGTACGTACTCCTGTGCGTCCGATCCCGCCGAGCACCACGCACGACTGGCGGATGACCCCCGACCGGGCAGGAGGAACGGTGCGCTTTTCGCGGAACGTCATGGGTACGGCCTTCGTGGGCGGCGCCCTGAGCTTGACGCTCGCGGCCCTGGCCTATCCGGGCATGCTGGGCCTGGAGAAGGTCTCCACCTCGGGTGACCGGATCATCGCCACCACACAGTGGGGGCCGCTGACCGAGTCCGACCGGGCCTTCGTGGTGGCGGTGCGGGCGGCCGGCCTGTGGGAGTACCCGGTGGGCTTCATCGGCCTGCAGAAGGGGCAGAGCCCCGCGGTCAAGACGGCCAGCGAGCACCTCATCGACGGGCACGCGGCGCTCGACACCACCTGCCGCAAGATCGCACCGATGCTGAACATCACGCTGCCCAACGTGGCCAGCCCGCAGCAGATCGGGTTCGTCAACACCCTTCAGGCGGCCCAGGGGCAGCAGTTCGACATCGAGTTCGCCAACATCCTGCGCCAGACGCACGGTTCGATCTTCAACACGGTGGCGAAGGTCCGGTCGACGACGAAGAACGGCCTGGTGCGGGCCCTGGCCGACCAGGCCAACGACACCGTCCTCGACCACATCACGGTCATGGAGAAGACCAACCTGGTCGACTACGACCAGACCCTCTTCAAGCAGACCACGCCGCCCAAGCTGCCGCAGTCGGAGATGACCCCGCCGCCTCCCCTCGCGGGCCAGCCGATGGTCGTCCTCACCCCGCCCCCGACCGCCACCGCCACGCCGGTGGACATCGACGCCGCGTCCGTGGTGGGCGGCGGCGGGGTGACGCCCGCGCCGGCGCCGGCGGGCTGAACCGAGCGACGCGCACTCCTCAAGGGGTCCGAACAGAAGGGGAGCCCGGCTCGCGGCGTCCCCTTCTGCACGGACCCCTGAGCCCGCCACACCGCTGTAAGGACCCCTAAGCCAGCCACACCGCCGTGTCGGGGCCGATGCGGCCGTCGTCCGCCAGAGGAGCGCTGCTCAGCAGCACCTCACCGGGCGGCAGCGGCACCGCGTCGTCCGACAGGTTCGCCACGCAGCGCCACCCCTCGCCCCGGGTGAAGGCCAGGACACCGGTCGGGGTGTCGTCCGCCCAGACCAGGTCCTCGCCGACGAGCAGCTTGCGGCGCAGGCGCAGGGCCGTGCGGTAGAACTCCAGGGTGGAGCCGTCCGCGCCGTCCTGCGCCTGGACGGCGTACCGCGCGAAGGACGTCGGCTGCGGCAGCCACGCCCCGCCCGCGCCGAAGCCGTACGACGGTCCCGTGGGCGTCCAGGGCAGCGGCACCCGGCAGCCGTCGCGGCCCTTGCGGACGCGGCCCGACTGTTCCCACAGGGGATCCTGGAGCACCTCCACGGACAGGTCGGCGACCTCGGGCAGGCCGAGTTCCTCACCCTGGTAGAGGTACGACGATCCCGGCAGCGCCAGCATCAGCAGGGTGGCCGCTCGGGCACGGCGCAGGCCCGCCTCCTCGTCGACGGGCGGGGCGTGACCGCCCGACAGCAGCCAGGTGTTCTGGTCGGTGCCGGGCGGCAGCATCAGACGGGAGGCGTGCCGGACGACGTCGTGGTTGGACAGCACCCAGGTGGCGGAGGCGCCCACCGCCCGCGCCTCGGCGAGGGAGTCGGTGATGATCGCGCGGAGGGCGGCGGCGTCCCACGGGGCCTGGAGGTACTCGAAGTTGAAGGCCTGGTCGAGCTCGTCGGGACGGGCGTACAGGGCACGCCGGGCACCCGGCACCCAGGCCTCGGCGACCGCCGTGCGGGGCGGGGTGTAGGAGTCGAGGACGCGGCGCCAGTCGCGGTAGACGTCGTGGACGTCGTCGCGGTCGTAGAAGGGGTGGGTGCCGGGGGCCATCGTCACCAGGGCCTCCTCGGCGCTCAGTCCCGGTGCCCCGAGGTCGCGCAGGGGTTCGCGCAGGTCCTTGGTGAGGGCGTGGGCCACGTCCACGCGGAAGCCGACGACGCCCCGGTCGGACCAGAAGCGCAGGGTGGTGCGGAGGTCCTCGCGAACCTCCTCGTGGCCCCAGTCGAGGTCGGGCTGCTCGCGGGCGAAGAGGTGGAGGTACCACTGGCCGTCCGGGACGCGCTCCCAGGCACTGCCGCCGAAGACCGACTGCCAGTCGGTGGGCGGGAGTTCGCCGTGCGCGCCGCGTCCGTCGCGGAAGACGTAGCGGGCGCGGGCGGGGGATCCGGGGCCGGCGGCGAGCGCCTCCCGGAACCACGCATGGCGGTGCGAGGTGTGGTTCGGGACGATGTCGACGATGACCTTCAGGCCGAGCCGGTGGGCCTCGGCGACCAGCGCGTCGAAGTCGTCCAGCGTGCCCAGGCGCGGGTCGACGTCCCGGTGGTCGATGACGTCGTAGCCTCCGTCGGCGAGTTCCGACGGATAGAACGGGCTCAGCCACAGGGCGTCGACGCCGAGTCCGGCCAGGTGGTCGAGGCGTTCGGTGACGCCGCGCAGGTCACCGAGCCCGTCGCCGTCGGCGTCGGCGAAGCTGCGCGGGTACACCTGGTAGACGACGGACTGGCGCCACCAGTCGGGGCGGTGCGGAGAGAAATCGGTCACGGACAGAAGACTGTCCACTTTGCCGGGAAGGGCAACATGCGCACCCCTCGGAGTGAATCATTCCGCACATGGGGATCTCATGGCGGAATCTTGAACTCCCAGAGGTTTGGAGCAAGTTGACAGCGATCATGCAGGCCGATCACGATGGGCCCACGCCGCCGCCCGTGTGCTGAACGGGTTCGGCGTCTCCGCTTCTCACCTGATCTGACCAATCAGCTCCGGCATTCGCCAAAGATGGGATTCGCATGTCCATAGCGAGACGTGTCACCGTGCGCCGCCTGCTGGGGGCGGGCGCCGCGTCACTCGCCCTGTGCACGGCCTCCGTCGGTGCCGCCACCGGTGCCCTGGCCTCCACCGGGACGCCCGGCGGCGACGGCTGGAACTCCGGCGGCCAGTACCAGCCGGGGACGGGCGCGGGCACCGAGACGGGGACCGACCGCTGCCAGTTCTCGCTCGACGGCAAGAACTTCTTCGACTCCGTCCGGGTCGACGACCAGAACCTGAAGCCGACCGACGACGGCAAGGTCCACGTCACCGTCCGCACGGCCGACAAGGCCACCACCTGCACCGCCTCCCTGGCCTCCTACCTGGCCCACGGCGCTGACTTCGAGACCTCCGGCGAGCAGGTCTTCGTCGACTTCGACACCGTGACGGTCAAGCCCGGACAGACCGACACCCTCGACATCGCCGTGCCGGACGCGGGCTGCTACGCGCAGATCGACCTGTACCGGGGCGCGGTGAAGTTCGACGGCAAGCTCGGCGAGAAGGACGGCTTCGAGCACGGCGAGCTGCCCAAGGGCCCGGACCGCCCCGTCATCAAGGACAAGCTGATCGCGGCCTGGAACGGCGGCACGAAGGACTGCACGGTCACCGAGAAGCCTCCGGCGCCGTCACCGTCCGTGCCGTCCTCGCCGTCCGCGCCGCCGGTCGACACCCCGCCGTCGCCGTCCGCGTCGACGTCGGCCTCCGTGCCGCCGGCGAGCCCCTCCGCGACGCCGTCCCAGTCCCCGTCGACGTCCGCGCCGACGCCGAGCGCGTCGCAGTCCACGCCCGTGGCGGCGCCCACCCCCCAGGGCGGTGGCGGCGACCTCGCCGAGACCGGCGCCGACGGCAACACCGGCGTGATCGCCGCGGGCGCGGCGGCGCTGCTGGCCGGCGGTGCGGCGATCGTGGTGGCGACGCGCCGGAGGAAGACGGCGCGCTAGGGGGTGTTCCGAAAGGCCTGCGCGGCGGCCGCGGCACCGTCGTGGCCCAGGGGTCCTTGCACCATGCCCGTCCGGGCCGCGCGACCCGATCGGGCGCTCAGGGTGCGAGGGCCCCTCGGGGCTACGGCTTCTCGACCGTCGTCAGCCACAGGTTGACGTAGCGCTCCACGTCCACCCCCAACGCCACGTCCACCAGCGGCTGTTCGCGCAAGCCGTGGTGCACCTCCGCCTCGCCGGGGCGGGGGCGGCGGTCGACGATCGTCTGCCCGCGGGTGGGGCCCGGGGCGAGGGAGACCTCGACCGGGAGGCGCTCGGTGGTGATGCCCGCCGGGTCGACGACCGCGCAGACCGCGCCCGCGTCGCCGAGGCCCCCCGTGGGCGTGGGGTCGCCCAAGGTCGCCGGGTCGCGGTGGGCGAGCAGATCACCGGCCAGCCGCAGCCGGGGCTCGGAACTGGCGCGCAGCCGCTGGACGTCGCCGGCGGGCACCAGCACCCGCTGGAAGACGTCCAGGCCGTACATCGTGATCGGGACGCCCGCGGTGAGCAGGATCGCGGCGGCCTCCGGGTCGTGCCAGACGTTGAACTCGGCGACCGGCGTGGCGTTCCCCGTCGCCACCGCGCCGCCCATGAACACGATCCGCTCGATGTTCCCGACGACCTCGGGATGCGTCCGCAGCAGCAGGGCGATGTTGGTCAGGGGCGCGGTGGGGATCAGGGTCACCGGCTGCGGCGAGGCGAGGATCTCGCGCCGCAGCAGCGTCACCGCGTCCACGTCGACCGGGACGCGGGTCGGCGCGGGCAGCCCGAGGTCGCCCATCCCGTCCGCGCCGTGCACGTGCCGGGCCACCCGCACCGGCTCGATCAGCGGGCGTTCGGCACCCCGGGCGACCGGGATGTCACCGGCGCCGGCGTGCTCCAGCACGGTCAGGGTGTTGCGCACGACCCCGTCCACGTCGGTGTTCCCGGCCACACAGGTCACCGCCCGCACGTCGAGAGCGGGGTGCCGTACGGCGAACAGCAGGGCCAGGGCGTCGTCGACACCCGTGTCGCAGTCGATGATCACCGGGATGGGCCGACCGTTCACGACGGCGCTCCTCTCACTCGTCACGGGCGGCGGAACCGCCACCGGGTACGTCAGCGACCTTACGCACCGCCCACAGTCCGGTGCCGCGTTCCGCGACCCGCGCGGCGATCCGGTCGAGGAGTCCGGCGACCGGCACCGGCCCCGGACGCCGGCCGTCCCGCAGGCGTACGGCGACCAGTGCGCCGTCGGCGGCCTCCCGCTCTCCGATCACCGCCTGGTACGGCACCAGACGCGCCGCCCGGACGCGGGCGCCGAGAGTTCCCTCGCCGGGGCCGTCGACCCGCGCCCGCAGACCGCGTGCCAGCGCCTGCCGCGCGACCGCGTGGGCCTGCTCCTCCTGCGCCTCGGACACCGGGAGCACCACCAGCTGCACGGGCGCGAGCCAGGCCGGGAAGGCCCCGCCGTGGACCTCGATCAGGTGGGCGACGGCGCGTTCCACGCTGCCGATGACACTGCGGTGCACCATGACGGGCCGGTGTTTGGCGCCGTCGGCGCCGATGTAGTGCAGGTCGAAGCGTTCGGGCTGGTGGAGGTCGATCTGCACGGTGGACAGGGTGGCCTCGCGCCCGGCCGGGTCGGTGATCTGCACGTCGATCTTGGGGCCGTAGAAGGCGGCCTCGCCCTCGACCGCCTCGTAGTCGACGCCGGAGCCGTCGAGGACCTCCCGGAGCAGCGCGGTGGCCCGCCGCCACAGCCGCGGGTCGGCGACGTACTTGCCGCCCTCGCCGGGCAGGGACAGACGGTGCCGGGAGGCGCGGATGCCGAGGTCCGCGTAGGCGCGGGCGATCAGGGCCAGGGCGGCGCGGGCCTCCTCCACCGCCTGCTCCAGGGTGCAGAAGATGTGCGCGTCGTTGAGCTGGATGGCCCGCACCCGGGTCAGCCCGCCCAGCACCCCGGACGCCTCCGAGCGGTACATTCCGCCCAACTCGGCCATTCTCAGGGGCAGTTCGCGGTAGCTGTGGGAGCGGGAGCGGTAGATCAGGGCGTGGTGGGGGCAGAGGCTGGGGCGCAGGACGACCTCCTCCGCGCCCAGTTTCATCGGCGGGAACATGTCGTCGCGGTAGTGGTCCCAGTGACCCGAGAGCTCGTACAGGTCGCGTTTGCCGAGGACGGGCGAGTACACGTGCCGGTAGCCCGCGGCGCGCTCGGCCTCGCGGACGTACTCCTCCAGGGCGTGGCGCACGACGGCGCCGTCGGGCAGCCAGTAGGGCAGGCCGGCGCCCATCAGCGGGTCGGTGTCGAACAGACCGAGCTCGCGGCCGAGACGGCGATGGTCGGACAACGGCTCGACCGGGGCCGCGGGCGGGCTGTCGGCCGGGGGTACGGGCGGGATCCCGGACGAGGCCACGGGCGGGCTGTCGGCCGGGAGTACGGGCGGGATCCCGGACGAGGCCACGGGCGGGCTGTCGGCCGGGGGCTCGGACAGGGGCTGGGACCGGTCCTCGGAGGGGTGGGGCAGGGGCTCGGAAGGGCGCTCGGAGGGGTGGGGCACGGGCTCGGGCATGGAGGACTCCCTCGATTCGGGGGCGAGGGACCTGCGGGAACGACGAAGCCCCGGGGCACTCGCCCCGGGGCTTCGGACATCCAGTCCAGTGGTCAGCGCGCCGGGACACTCTCCGGCGTCGTCGTGAAAGACATGCGGGCGCGCTTCATGCGGTGACCGTAGCAACCCCGGCGGGACGGCGGCGAGCGTTTTTCGGCGCGGCCACCCGGGCGCACCAGCGGCCGTAACCCGGACGGCCCCGCCGCGCTGGTCGGCCCACGGCGGCGATGGTGCCGTGAAGGGGAGGCACCCGCACCGGCCACTCCAGGAGGCACTCCGAATGACCCGCCGTACCCTCCTCGCCTCCACCGCCCTCTCCGTCACCGGGCTGCTCGGCGTCACCGCCTGCGCCACCCTCGGACTGGAGCACCCGCCGAACGCCCGGCCGGCCCTGCCGACGGTGCAGCAGTCGTCGTCGGCCCGGTCCGCCGCGCCCGCCGCGACGCCCGACCTCACGGACGCGCAGGCGCAGGCCGCGCTCATCACCGACACCGACCTCGGCGGCCCCTGGACCCCGACGCGCGGCACCGCCACCTGGCGGGACGGCATGCTGAAGGCGAGCACCCCGACCGCCGACTGCCAGAAACTCCTCGACCGGGTGTACGCCGACGAGCCGCTCGGCGCCCCCGCCCGCGCGGTCGTCGCCCTCGACGACGCGGACACCGGCGCCCAGCTGCGCTACCAGCTCACCGACCGGCGCCCGGCCGAGGTGGACCGCGACCTGGCCTGGCTGCGGACGCTGCCCGAGAAGTGCGCCCGGTTCACGGCGAAGGCGCCCGGCGACACCGTGCTGGACGTGCAGGTCACCGATCAGGCACTGCCGGAGGTGGGTGACGCCCGCCAGGGCCTGCGGATCACCCTGACCGACTGGTCCGCCGAGGACGAGCCCCTCGCTCTGGCGCTCGACGTCGCCGTCGTCCGCGCCGGCCGGGACACGTTCGCCCTGGTCAACGGCGGCATCAACGACGTCCCCAACGAGGCCACCCAGGCGGCGGTCCAGCTGGGCGCACAGCGCCTGGCGGAGGTGCGGAAGCAGGGGCGGGTACAGGTCTGAGATCCCGGGCGGAAGGGCGACGAAGGCCGGTCGGCAGGCCGGCCTTCGAGGGCGGGGCCGTCGATCGCCGGTCGGGCGCCAACCGGTCGGGCGACAGCCGGGCCGCGACCGCCGGTCGGGCCGCGACCGGCCCTCGAAGCCGACCGGTACGAAGGCCGGAGGCCGGTCCCGCGAAGGCGGTCGGGGGAGGGTCAGTCGGCGTCGAAGCGGGTTCTGCGGGCGACCACCTCGTGGGCCGCGTCCAGAACCGTGCGGCCGTGGGCGAAGGCGTGGGCGCGCAGCAGGGACAGGGCCTCGTCGGAGGCCACCCCGCGCTGGGCCATGACCATGCCGATCGCCTGGTAGACCTCGTCGTGGTCGGTGGCCAACGGGCTGAGCCAGAGCCCGTCGCCGCGCCGGCCGGCCTCCTCGCCGCGCGGCAGGGCGACCAGGGCCGCCGTGAGGACGTCGGCCACCTGGTGCGCCGTCCGCAGTTCGTCGTCGGCGAGCTCGCCGGGGGCGTCCCGGTAGAGGTCGAGGGTGCCCACGCACATCGCCCGGTCGCCGAGCGGCAGGGCGTACACCGCCCCCACCCCGGCGGCCGCCGCCTCCTGCGCGAACACCGGCCAGCGCGAGGCGTCCCGGCCCGCCGTGAGGTCGCTGGCGAACACCGGCACACCCGTCTCCGCGGCCCGCAGGCACGGCCCGTCGCCCAGGGTGGCCTGCAGCTCCATGAGATACGCGGCCCGCGCGCTGCTCGCGCTCAGCGGTACGGGCATCCCGTCGCCGCACAGCGACACGCTCGCGCCGCTCACCGGCAACAACCGCACGGCCGCCGCGCACAGCCGCTCCGGCACGTCCCCGGGCTCGACCCCCCGGACCTCCTGGGCGATCACGTCGGCGACCCGGTCCGGGTCCCCATGGGCCACGGCGACCACCTCCGCGCCGGCCTCGGCTCTCCCGCCTCTTCGTCGTCGGCCGGGTACCCCCGCGCCGTCGGCAGAACCGGCACTGCCAGGGACTTCCCCGGAACGTCAGCGCTACCCGTACGGGTCCGCCGGCTGCTTCACCCGGTCTGACCGTCCCCGCGTCCGGCACCGGGGCCGGGCCGCCGTGGACCCGAGGGCGCCCTCCGGCCGTCGGGTGCCGGTGACGGACGGGCCTGTCGGGCCCTACAGCGGCGGCTGGGCCGGTGACGGGCCGAGGGTCGTGGTGCCGGGGGCCGTGCGGTGGCCGAGCCCGGTGCGGAGGGCGTCGAGGGCGGCCTCCACGCGGCCCGTGCGGCGCAGCAGGTCACCGAGGAGGCGGCACAGGTCGGCGAGGGAGGCGTCGGCCTCGGCGAGGCGGCCCTCGGCGAGGAGGGTGCGGGCCACCGAGCGGTGCATCCGGGCGACGAGGGCGGGATCGCCGGCCGGGGGGCGAGGGCGAGGACCCCTCAGCCCTGCGTCTGGAGCTGCCGCAGCTGCCGGCGGACGTGGTCCAGGGCCCCCTCGCGGCGGCCGGGGACCCGGCCGCGCAGGTCGGCCAGGGCGGGGCCCAGCTCACGGGCCCGGGTGGGGTCCGCGATCTGCCCCCACTGGTGGTGCGCCCGGTCCACGGCCGCCTCCACGGCCGGGGCGTCCGCCGGCTGCCCGGCGGCCAGCCGAGCGATGGCCACCGCCATCCAGGTACGGCAGCTGCGCTCGGCGTCCCCCGCGAACATCGCCAGGTCCGCCCGCACCTCCGACCAGTGCAGCGCCTCCTCCGAGCCGCCGCCGTGCGCGTCGACGGCCGCCTGCTCCCAGCGGGCGGCCAGCTCGTCGGCTGCCCCGTGGTCCCCGGCCCGCACGGCGGCCGCGACACCCGCGTGGGGGTCGTCGGCATGGGGGTCGTCGGACGTCGCCGGCGCGTGAGGGTGCCCGGACGGGTACGGAGACCCGGGGGTGACATCCACGGCGGCGCGCCCCTCCGGACCGGATCCTTCGAAGGCGGATCCCCCACCGGCGGATCCCTGCGGGCCCGGGCCGTCGGGGTCCGGAGCGCTGGGTGCGTGCACCTGGAGCCCAAGACCTGCGGCGGCGGCCTCTCCGGGAGCGAGTCCCCCGGGACCGGGTCCTGCGGGACCCAGACCTGCGGGTCCCGGCTGCCCCGGCCCCCAGCCCCCCGGCCCCGAGCCCGCCGGAGGGGCCGTCAGCAGGGCGGCTGCACCGGGGGCGGGTTCCCTGGGGAACGGAACCGACGCGGCCGTGGGGGCGGGGGTGTTGCCGGACAGGACCAGGTCGCCCACCTCGCCCTCCCCCGTGATCCGGGCCAGCGCCATCTGGTGGAGCTGCTCCAGCCCGGGGCGTCCGCCGCTGCGCAGTATCGTCGCGACCGCCCGCATGTACGTCGGCGCGGCCACCCTGCGTCGCCCCGGCGGGGGTGCGATCCGCCCGTGCAGGGCGACCGAGGGACCGCAGTCCAGGGCCTGCCCCCGCAGCCACGCCCACGTCTCCGCGTCCGCGTGCAGATCGAGCAGCACCGTCGTCGAGCCGACGGGCCGCAGCCGCAGCTCCTCGCGGAACCAGTGCCAGGGGAACGCGGTGTAGCGGACGGTCGCCGGCGTCGTACGGGCCAGCGCGAGGTGCGGCAGCCGCTGGCGGCGGTCGAGCTGGAGCTGGCCGGTGACGAACAGGGTCAGCGGCCCGGGGGTGGCCGCGGCGGCCCGCAACCGGGTGAGGACGGCCTGCGGCTCCAGCGGGTCGGCGAGTTCGACGACGTTCGCGGTGTCGGTGCCGGCCAGCACGGCGGGCGGCACGGCCGCGAGCACGGGGAGCACGGAGGCCGCGTCCACCAGGCACCCCTTGCCCACCGGTGAGGCCGCGAGCAGCAGCACGGTTCCGGGCATCGTCCCCTCCCCTGTCGATCACGTACCTCAGCACCGTAACCGCTGGCGCTGCGCAGAGACGTCCCAGGAACGCAAACGTCCCCGTACGGGGGCTTCGTCGCCCCCGGCCCCGACCGCGCCCCCGCCGTTCTCCCCCTCGAAGTCGGCGAAGGCGATGACCACGAGCATCACCAGCGGCACCGGCCGGGTGACGCTG
The DNA here is from genome assembly GCF_055573695.1 of Streptomyces sp. NPDC030143. Lineage (NCBI taxonomy): Bacteria > Bacillati > Actinomycetota > Actinomycetes > Kitasatosporales > Streptomycetaceae > Streptomyces > Streptomyces sp. NPDC030143. The sequence continues at coordinate 401,439 of NZ_JBVIAY010000004.1, read as the reverse complement.
CGACCGCGGAGCGTCAGCGGCTCCTGGCGTTGCAGGACGCCACGCCGCGCCGCGCGCGGGTAGCGGCCGAGCAGCCCCTGACCCCTCGGTCAGCCCCTGACCCCTCGGTCGCTCACCGCTTCAGCGGAACACGGGGTGCCGCGCCGCGCATCCGGGCAGTCGACTTGCCGCGGAGGCGGGCCAGGTGTGCCCTGGTAGGCGAGGAGAGAGGAGTGCTCCCATGGCTCACGCGGCACCCGCAACACCGTCACCGGCACCCGAACCGCGCACCCCTTCCCCGGCACCGGACGTGTTCGGCGCGCGCACCCACCTCATCGCGAGGTGGGCGCTTCCCGTCGTGGTCGGGCTCGTCTACGGCTACTGGGCCGCGGCCAACCGGCGTTCCGGCGGTCCCGTCACCGGCTGGAACATCCTGTTCGGCTTCCTGACCGCGCTCGCGTTCGTCGTGCTGTACGTCGCCGTGCGTGCCGTCGCGCCACGGCTGAAGCGCGAACTCCACGCCGGGCTGTGGGCGGCCTTCACCGGCTGCGCCATCGGGTTCCTGGTCGAGCAGTCCGGGGCGAGCGTGCTGTACTCCACGGGCATCGGCGTGGCCGTGGGGGCGGGGATGTTCGCCGTCGTCTTCTACCGCTACTACACGCACGAGGACGCCCAGGGGGACCGCATCGGCTGAGGGGTCCTCGCCCCATGAGCGCCTGGTCGGGCGGGCACAGTGCAAGGACCCCGAGGCCGCCGGACGTGCGCGTGGGCCCCGGCTGTACCGCCGGGGCCCACGCCTTCCCTCATCCCTCCACTCACCGGGCTGCCGGGATTCCGCTCCCCGGCGTCCGACGAGGTCCCTGAAGCCCTCCGGACCCACGGCTGCCCCGATATCCGATATCCGGCATCCGATGTCCGAGTTCCGCCGCTCGTGCCCTGATCCGATCTCCTCGGAATCCGCAGCTCCTCGATTTACAGCTCCTCGGATCCACAGCTCCTCGGATCCACAGCTCCTCGGAATCCATGAGACACCCGTTCGGGTGAAGCCTCCACCGGAGAGCGGAAACCCCAGCTCCGGGCCGGGGTCGGCCGGACCGCCGCAGCGGGTAGCCACCCGGGTGGCCGTCCCCCGCTCGCGCCCGGCGGCCCCGGCCCCTTGCCTGGAGACGTGTCCCCGTTCCGACGTCTGCGGACCGCCTGCTCGGCCGTCCTCATCGCCCTGGCCTGTCTCGCGCTGCCCTTCGGCACGCTGGCGGCCTGGGCGGCGTACGGGCTGACCGACACCGGACGCTACGTCACCACCATGGCGCCGCTCGCCGCCGACCCGGCCGTCCGGGACGCGGTGGCGCGGACGGTGGGGGACGGCCTCGTGCGCACCACGCCCGGGCTGCGCGGGATGGACCCGTACGTGCGGGACGCGGTGCGCTCCTTCACCGCGACCCGCGCCTACCGCACGGCCTGGGACGCGGGCAACGAGGCCGCCCACACCGCCGTCATGACGGCACTTCACGACGGCCGAGACCGGGCGGTCACCGTGGACCTCGCGACCGTCACCACCCGCATGAAGGACCAGATGGCCGCCGACAACGTGCCCTTCGCCGACCGCGTGCCGGTCACCCACACCCACGTCGCGCTGCTCCCGGCGGCCGACCTCGCCACGCTGCGGAAGGGCTACCACGTGCTCGACGTCGCCGCCTTCTGGCTCCCCCTCGCCGCCGTCGGCCTGGCCGTCGCCGGCATCGCCGTGGCCGTCTGCCGCCGCCACGCCCTCACCGCGACGGCCCTCGGAACGGCCCTCGGCGGCGCGCTGCTGGGCGTCGCGGTGGCGGTCGGCCGCCACCTCACCCTCACCGACGTCCCCCACCGGACCCACCGGCCGGCGGCGGCGGCCGTCTACGACGCCCTCACCGCCACGCTGCGCACCGCGTCCTGGCTGCTGCTTGCCCTGGGACTGACCGTGGCGGGAGCCCTGTGGGCCACGCGCCGCGTCCGCCGGACCGCACCGGAACCCCCCACCCCGCTCACGCGGCCGCCCACCCCCTAGGGGGTCGCCCCTCGCACCACCGTCACCAGCGTCCCCAACGCCCGCGCCAACTCCTCCTCACCCGTCGACGCGAGCCCCAGTCTCACCGCGTCCGGGGTGCGGTGGGGGGCGACGGCGAACGCCGTGCCGGGGGTGACGGCGATGCCGTGGGCGGCCGCCGCCGCGGTGAAGGTGTCCGCCCTCCAGGGCCGGGGCAGTTCCCACCAGGCGAAGTAGGCGTGCGGGTCGGTCCGTACCGCGAAGCCCCGCAGGTGTTCCGCGAGGATCCGCTGGCGGCGCGCGGCGTCCTCCCGTTTCGCGGCGACCAGCCGCCCCACCGTGCCGTCGCCGGCCCACCGCACCGCCGCCTCCAGCGCGAAGCGCCCCGCGCCCCACCCCCCGGACCGCACCGCGGCACCCACGGCCTCGACCCGTTCCCCCGGTACGACGAGGAACCCCACGCCCAGCCCCGGTGCCACCCGTTTGGACAGCCCGTCCACGACATGGGCGAGACCGGGGACGTACGCGGCGAGCGGGGTCTCGTCGGGGCGGAGGAAGGACCAGACGCGGTCCTCGACGACCGGGAGCCGCGCACGGGCGACCGTCTCGGCCAGTTCCCGCAGACGGCGTTCGCCCGTCCGCGCCGAGGTCGGGTTGTGCAGTGCCGGCTGGAGGTACAGCGCGGACAGGGGTGCCGTGCGGTGGGTCGCGGTGAGGGCGTCCGGGCGGAGGCCCTCCTCGTCACCGGCGATCGGGACCAGGGTGATCCCCAGGCGGGCGGCGATCTCCTTGACCAGCGGATACGTCAGTTCCTCCACTCCCACCCGGCCGCCCGCGCGGACCAGGGAGGCGAGCGCGGCGGCGATGGCCTGCCGGACGTTGCCGGTGAACAGGAACTGCCCGGGATCGGGACGCCACCCGCGCACGGCGAGCAGGCCGGCCGCGGCCTGCCGTGCGGCCTCGGTGCCCGTGGCGGCGGCCGGCCGCAGCGCCTCGGTCAGCACGTCGGGCCGCAGGAGCGGGGCGAGGGAGGGGGCGAGCAGTTCCGACTGGCCGGGCGCCGAGGGGTAGTTGAGTTCCAGGTTCACCGGCGCGGCCGTCGCCCGCTCGGTGAGCGCCCGCCCCGGCGGCACGTCCGGCGCCGCCCGCACGAACGTGCCGCGTCCGACCTCGCCCACCACCAGCCCACGCCGCGCGAGTTCGCCGTACACGCGGCCCGCCGTGGAGGCGGCGACGCGGTGCCGGCGGGCGAAACGCCGTTGCGGGGGCAGCTGTTGACCGGGTGCGAGCCGCCCTTCGGCGATGTCGGCGGCGATGCGGTCGGCGATGCGCCGGTAGTCGTCCATGAGGCCCCCAGCTGCGCCGTCGCGGTGACCGCGCGGGCGCCCGGTCGGACAACTCCGCGATTGCACCGAGGGCAAAGATCTTATTGCACCGAGGAGTTGGGCCGCTCTAGGGTCGACCACATGACCTCTTTCCTCGCATACGAGGACAAAGGCGCGGATGTCTCCCGCGCCCGTACGCCTCTCGTCCTCGTCCACGGCCACCCCTTCGACCGCACGATGTGGCGTCCGCAGATCGAGGCGTTCAGTTCCGGACGGCGTGTGATCGCCCCCGACCTGCGCGGCTACGGCGCCTCCCCGGTCGTCCCCGGCGTCACGCTCCTCTCCGACTTCACGCAGGACATCGCGGCGCTCCTGGACGACCTGAAGGTGGAGAGCTTCGTGCTCGCCGGTCTGTCGATGGGCGGCCAGATCGCGATGGACTGCTACGGGCGGTTCGGCGACCGCGTCCGCGGGCTGGTCCTCGCCGACACCTTCCCGGCGGCCGAGACCGCCGAAGGCAGGGCGGCACGCAACGCGACGGCGGACCGCCTGCTGCGCGAGGGCATGCGCGGGTACGCCGACGAGGTCCTGGAGAAGATGGTGGCCCCCTCCGCGGACGAGGCCGTCAAGGCCCATGTGCACCGGATGATGACGTCCACGCCCCCCGAGGGCGCCGCGGCGGCCCTGCGCGGCCGCGCCGAGCGCCCCGACTACCGCCCCCTCCTCCCCCGCGTCACGGCTCCCGCCCTGGTGGTCGTCGGCGAGGACGACGAGTACACCCCGGTGTCGGACGCGCGGGCCCTGCACGCGGCGCTGCCCGAAGCCCGTCTCGCGGTGATCGAGGGCGCGGCCCACATGCCGAATTTGGAGCGGGCCGAGGAGTTCAACCGGGTGCTGGGGGAGTTCCTGGACCGGGTGGACGCGGAGCGGCCCTGATCCCCTCCCACCGCCCCGGGCCCGTCACCCCGGGCCCGGCACCACGTCCTGGTCCCGGAGGAGGTCTCCGCGTGCCGCGCCCACTTCCTGGACCTCCCCGACACCGACCGCCGGTCGCTGCTCGTCGCCCTCACGCTCCGCGAGATCTGAGGGACCGCCCGGACCGCCCGGACCACCCGGACCACCCGAGCCACCCGGACCGCCGGGGTCGGATGGTCGCGGGCGGTCGCCGTCCCTCACACGCCGACGTCACACCCGTCCGCCCGCCACACCGCCACGACCGCCGGCCGCACGATGGTGCCGGGGCCGTCGGGCCAGACGCTCGCCGGCTTCTCCACGCTCGCCCCGTTGACCTCGCCCGGGTGCTGCACGGCCACCAGCACCCGCCGGTCCTGCACCAGCGGACCGCAGGTCTCCGCGCCCACCGGCACGGTCAGGAACTGCTTGAGTTCACCGCGCCGCGGCCCGCGCGTGGCGACGCCGAACAGTCCGTCGTGCGAGCCGAGCTGGTTGCCGTCCGTGGAGATCCACAGGTTGCCGTGCGGGTCAAAGGCCACGTTGTCCGGGCAGGAGATCGGACTGACGTCGTCCTTGGGGAAGCCCGCGAAGTACGTCGCCGGGTCGTCCGGGTCGCCGGCGACGAGGAACAGCGTCCACGCGAACCTCCTGCTGTCGGCCCGGTTCCAGCGCTCGGTCAGCTCCAGCACGTGGCCGTGCTTGTTGGCGTTGCGCGGGTTGGCCTCGTCGGCCCTGGCGTTCGTCCCGACACCGCGGTTGGAGTTGTTGGTGAGGGCGACGTACACCTTGCCGGTGTGGGGGCTGGGCTCGATGTCCTCGGGCCGGTCCATCTTCGTCGCGCCGACCTTGTCCCCGGCGAGCCGCGTGAAGACGAAGACCTCGTCCGCCGTCATCCCCTCGACGTGCGACACGGCGCCGTCGGCGGTCGCGGTCGCCAGCGGGATCCACTCGCCGCTGCCGTCGAACTCGCCGTCGCCGGGCAGCTTGCCGGTCCCGTCGATCTCGATCGCGGGGGAGTCACCGGTGAGCTTGGCGACGTACAGCGTGCCCTCGTCGAGCAGCGACAGGTTGTGCTCGCGGACGGCCCGCGACGACCCCTTCCGCATCCGCTTGCTGCCGACGAACTTGTAGAAGTAGTCGAACCGCTCGTCGTCCCCGGAGTAGACGACCGGACGGCCGTCCTCCGTCAGCCGAACGGTCGCGCCCTCGTGCTTGAACCGTCCGAGCGCGGTGTGCTTGCGGGGCGTGGAGGCGGGGTCGTACGGGTCGAGCTCGACGACGTAACCGAAGCGGTGCGGCTCGTTCGGCTCCCGGGCGACGTCGAAGCGCTGGTCGAACCGCTCCCACTTGCGCTCCGTCGCCCCGGTCCCGAGCCCGTACCGCTTGTCGGTGGCGCGGCCCGCGTTGGCGAAGTACTGGTTGAAGTTCTCCTCGCCGTGCAGCGTCGTGCCCCACGGCGTCGTCCCGCCGGAGCAGTTGTTGAGGGTGCCGAGCACCTTCGTGCCGGTCGGGTCGGCGGAGGTCTTCAGCAGGTCGGAGCCGGCGGCGGGTCCGGTCAGACGGAACTCGGTGGTGGCGGTGACGCGCCGGTTCAGCGGATGCCGCGGCACCGCGACCAGCCGGCCGGTCCTGCGCTCCCCCTCCACCACGACGGCGGAGAGCCCGTGCGCGGCCCAGGCGATCTCCACCTGCTCCCGGGTCGGGTTCGCGGCGTCGTAGCCGCGGAACATCAGCACCTCGTCGGTGTACTCGTGGTTCGCGACGAGGAGCTGCCGGTTCCGCTCGCCCGGCAGGGGCAGCAGCGCGAGGAAGTCGTTGTTGTAGCCGAACTGCCCGGCCTGGGCGGCGGCGGTCTGCTTCTCCGGGTCGAAGGCCGGCGCACCGCGCAGGATCGGCTCGCCCCAGCGGATGACGACGTTCTGCCGGTAGCCGTCCGGGACGGTCACTGCGTCGGCGGTGTTCGGCGCGACGGGCGCGAAGCGCAGGCCGCGCGCGCCCGAGGACGGTTTCCCGGCCACCGACGCGGGCGCGGACCCGGCCCCGGTCCCCGTGGCGGGTGCGGCCTGCGCCGGACGGGCCCCGCCCACACCTGCCGTGCCGGCGGCGGCCGCGACGGTGACGACGGCGGCGGCACGCATCATCGAACGGCGGCCGATCGCCCCCGCGATGACATCGCCGACGTACTCGTTGTCGCTGGTGTTGGGCACCTCGTGGAAGCAGGCGTCACCACACCGGAAACGACAGGTCAGGGCGGAACGTCCGCCGGGATGTGACGTGGACGGCGTTCCGATCAGCGGCAGCAGCTTGCGCACCTTTAATCTCCCCTTGCGTGCCCATGGTGTGAGCGTGACGGTAGGGGCACGTATGTGCGGAAGCGCGGACGCTGGATGAACGCGGAGTGAATCCCCGGCAGCCACAAGGGGGTTGGGAGTCGAGTCGGAGGGCGGGCCCGGTGCGGCCCGAGGCGCTGTTGACACTCGCCCGTCCGCCCGCTCACCCCTACCGAAGATCGCCACCCGGGGCCGCTAACCTTACGTGTCCGTCCTGGCCAGGGATTGACGGGCTTCAACTCAGCGAAGGGTTGCGCACATGGGCATTCTCACTCTCCTGCGGAACGCGTTCGGCCGGTCACGCAAGGTGCGTACCGCCGAGGCAGAGGGTGCGGAACGGGTTCCTTCGCAGGCAGAAGCCACGGACGGAACGCCGACACCGGACCGGGCCGCGGCCTCCGCCGCCCCGAAGGTTCCGGGCCCGTCCCCGGAACCCACCCCCACCACCGCGCACGTCCCGGACCCCCGCCAGGCCACCGCCGACGGGGAACACGAACTGGTCGCGGCGGCCTTCGACAACGTCACGGTCCCCAAGCCGGCGGGCCCGCGCGACGTGCAGCCGGAGGGGAAGACGGCGACGGAGCCGACCGTCGCGGAGCCGACTCCGTCGGCTTCGGCGGAGGCGGCGCCATCGGCTTCCGCGGAGGCGGCGGCGGAGACGCCCGCGCCTGCCACGGAGGAGCCCGCGACGGCGGAGGAACCCGCGCCCGTCCCGGAGACGCCCGCGACGGCGGAGGAGCCGGTCGTGGACGAGGAGCCCGCGACGGCGGAGGAGCCGGTCGTGGACGAAGAGCCCGCGACGGCGGAGGAGCCGGTCGTGGACGAGGAGCCCGAGGCCGAGGCCGAGCCCGTGGCGGTGACGGAGGACCCGGCACCGGCCGGCGAAGAGACCGCCCCGGTGACCGAGGAGCCCGAGGCGAAGGACGAGACCGCCCCCGCCGCGGAGACGCCCGAGGCCGAGCCGGTCGTCGAGGCGACGGCGTCCGAGGAGCCCGGGGCCGCTGAGACGGCAGCGGTGGCGGAGGAGGCCCCGGAGGAGCCCGCGAAGTCGGCCGAGCCCGAGGCGGCACCGGCCGCCGAGGTCACGGACGAGCCCGAGCCCGAGACCGACGCCGACAAGTCCGCCGACGACGAGCCCGAGACCGAGACCGAGACCGCCGCAGACGAGCCCGAGACCGCCGCCGACAAGCCCGCCGCCGAGACCGAGCCCAAGCCCGTCGCAGAAGCCTCTGCGGCCGAAGCCACCCCGGCCACCGACGAGCCCGAGGCCGAAGCCACCCCCGCCGCCGACGAGCCCGAGACCGAGACCGCCGCAGACGAGGCCGAGGCCGAGCCCGCCGCCGACAAGCCCGCCGCCGAGACCGAGCCCAAGCCCGTCGCAGAAGCCTCCGAGGCCGAGACCGAGCCCGCCGCGGTGGCGGCCGTCGAGGAGGTCGCCTCCGAGTCCGCGCCGGGCACCGGCCCCGAGTCCGTCGCGGCGGCGGCCGTCGGGGCGGCGACCCCCGTCCCGGCCCACCTCACCACCGCCCACAGGGCGGCCGCCGGCACCCTCGAGAAGCTGGACCTCGTCGGTGCCCGCGCGGACGTCTACCTCGTTCTCGACCGGTCCGCGTCCATGCGTCCGTACTACAAGGACGGCTCCGCCCAGGCGCTCGCCGACCAGACCCTCGCCCTCGCCGCCCACCTCGCCCCTCGGGGCGCGGAGCCCACGGTGCACGTCGTCTTCTTCTCCACGGAGCTGGACGGCACCGCCGACCTCACCTTCGCCGACCCCGAGACCAGGATCGACGAGCTGCACGCCGGTCTGGGCCGTATGGGCCGTACCAGCTACCACGCCGCGGTCGAGGCCGTCGTCGGCCACCACGCGAAGGCGTCGAAGGGCGGCTCGCCCGCCCTCGTGGTCTTCCAGACCGACGGCGCTCCCGACGCCAAGACCCCCGCCACCCAGTCCCTCACGGACGCCGCGAAGAACCACCCGACCGTGTTCTTCTCCTTCATCGCCTTCGGTGAGCACGACAACAAGGCGTTCGACTACCTGCGCAAGCTGAAGACGGGCAACACGTCCTTCTTCCACGCGGGCCCCGCCCCCCGCGAGCTCACGGACCAGGAGCTGTACGAGGGCGTCCTCGCCACCTGGCGTCCGTGACGCCCGCCTGACCCCGACCGACGACGCACCGGGCCGCCCCCTCCCACCCCGTAAAACGGGAGGCGGGCGGCCCACCCGTGTCGGCTACGATTTCAAGGTTCGCGAAACGACCGACCTGGGAGCAGCCCGCGATGGCTCGACACCTCATCACCAGCGCCCTTCCGTACATCAACGGAATCAAGCACCTGGGCAACATGGTGGGGTCCATGCTCCCGGCGGACGTGTACTCCCGGTACCTCCGCCAGCGCGGCCACGACGTCCTGTACATCTGCGCGACGGACGAGCACGGCACCCCCGCCGAGCTGGCCGCGAAGGAGCAGGGTCTCCCGGTCGACGCGTTCTGCGCGCAGGCCCACGACGCCCAGAAGGCGGTCTACGACGGCTTCGCGCTGGCGTTCGACTACTTCGGCCGCAGCTCCAGCCCGCAGAACGTCGAGATCACGCAGCACTTCGCCCGCCGCCTCAACGAGAACGGCTTCATCGAAGAGCGCGCCATCCGGCAGGTGTACAGCCCCGCCGACGGCCGGTTCCTGCCGGACCGCTACGTCGAGGGCACCTGCCCCCACTGCGGCTACGACAAGGCCCGCGGCGACCAGTGCGAGAACTGCACCCGTGTCCTGGACCCGACCGACCTGATCAACCCGCGCTCGGCGATTTCCGGCTCCACGGACCTGGAGGTGCGGGAGACCAAGCACCTCTTCCTCCTCCAGTCGAAGCTCCAGCACGAGGTCGAGGCGTGGGTCTCCCGCCACGAGGACGACTGGCCGCAGCTCGCCTCCTCCATCGCCCGCAAGTGGCTGAACGAGGGCCTGCACGACCGCGCGATCACCCGTGACCTCGACTGGGGCGTCCCGGTCCCGGCCGACACCTGGCCGGAGCTGGCGGCGGAGGGCAAGGTCTTCTACGTCTGGTTCGACGCCCCGATCGAGTACATCGGCGCGACGAAGGAGTGGGCGGACCAGGACCCGGAGAACCGCGACTGGAAGTCCTGGTGGTACGAGGCCGACGACACGGTCCGCTACACGGAGTTCATGGCGAAGGACAACGTGCCCTTCCACACCGTGATGTTCCCGGCCACCGAGCTGGGCGTGCGGGAGCCGTGGAAGAAGGTCGACTACGTCAAGGCCTTCAACTGGCTGACGTACTACGGCGGCAAGTTCTCCACCTCCCAGCGGCGCGGCGTCTTCACCGACCAGGCCCTGGAGGTCCTCCCGGCCGACTACTGGCGATACTTCCTCATCGCCAACGCGCCCGAGTCGGACGACTCGTCCTTCACCTGGGAGCACTTCACGGCGACGGTGAACAAGGACCTCGCCGACACCCTCGGCAACTTCGTCAACCGCGTCCTGTCGTTCTCCCGCAAGCGCTTCGGCGACGAGGTCCCCGCGGGCGGCGAGCCCGGCGAGGCGGAGACCAGGCTCGGCGAGGAGATCGCGCGCCTGCTCGCCGAGTACGAGGAGCACATGGAGTCGCTCCAGTTCCGCAAGGCCGCGGCCGCGCTGCGCGCCCTGTGGTCCGCGGGCAACTCGTACCTGGAGGAGAAGGCCCCCTGGCTGGAGATCAAGACCGACCAGGAGGCCGCCGCCCTCACCCTGCGCACGGCGATGAACCTCATCCACCTGTACGCGGTGGTGTCGGAGCCGTTCATCCCGGCCACGGCGAAGACGATGCGCGAGGCGTTCTCCCTGCCCGACGACACGGCGACCTGGATCGGTGAGGAAACCGCCAAGTCCCTGACGTCGGTCCCGGCGGGCGTCCCGTTCACGGTCCCCCCGGTCCTCTTCGCCAAGCTCACGGACGACGACCTGGCCGCCTACAAGGAGCGCTTCGGCGGCCAGTCGGCGTAGGACCCGAGGTGTGACACGGCCCGGGAAGCCCCAAGGCTCCCCGGGCCGTCTCCTTTGCACATCCAGCCACGCCGAGTGACACGAATCAGAGATTCACCAGGGAGTCGCTGCTCGCGATCGGGCTCGGGCTCGGGCTCGGCTGCTGAGCGATGCGCCTTGGGTGAGCCGGGATGCGCACGGCACGGCCGAGGCCCGGGACTGAACGTCCCGGGCTCCCGTGGGCGGGCTACTTCAGGACGCCCGCGCCCGTCGTCGTCGCCAGCGTCGTCGGGAGGTTCGCCGCCGACGTCTCCAGGCCCGCCGTCAGGGTCGGCGTCCAGTTGACCGTCGTCTTCAGGTCCTTCGACGAGGCGGCGTTGTAGGCGGCGACGAGGTCGGTGACCGTGCCGTTGACGAGGTTGCCGCCGCCCTTGACCGCGCCGGTGCCGTCGCCGCTGAGGAGCTTGGCGGCCTTCGCGCCGGAGGGCAGCTTCCAGTAGTTGTTCTCCGCGACGACCTGGGCCTTGGCGCGGGAGTTGATGCTGTACTGCGGCGCGTACCCGTTGCGGGTCGTGACGTCGTAGTAGTTGTTGTAGATGTGTATCTGGCCGAGACGGGCCAGCGGGGCGCGCTGGGTGATGCCCTTCCACACGTTGTGGTGGAGGGAGACGCGCAGCTTGCCGACGCTGTCGGTGTCGCTGCCGCCGATCAGCATGGTCTTGTCGTGGCTGTCGAAGACGTTGCGGGAGACGGTGACCAGGTCGGAGCCCTTGGTGATGTCGAGGGCGCCGTCGTGGATCTGGTACTCGCGGCCGTAGTACGCCGGGTTGGCGGTGTCGAAGCGCGGCGCGTCGGTGAAGGTGTTGTGGTCCGCCCAGACGTGGGTGGCCCCGCGCAGGGTGACGGAGTCGTAGTTGGAGTTCCAGTTGCCGTCGTCGCCGTCGGTGGGGTCCCACTGCGGGAAGCAGTCCTCGGTGGCGGCGAAGGTCAGGTTGCGGACGATGACGTTGTCCACGCTCTGGATCTGGACCATTCCGCCGCTGATCCCGGCGTTCGTGCCGGGCACACCGACGAGGGTGGTGTTGGCGGGGACCCTGAACACGATGTTCTTCGCCTGCTTGGCCTGGGCGGCGGCGCGCGCCTTCTCCTGGGTGCCCGCGGGCAGCTTGGAGCGCCCGTAGGTGGCGGGGTCGTACGCCTTCAGGTACGCCGCCAGCGAGTAGCCGGTGCCGGCCGCGTAGTCGGCGCAGGTCAGCTTCTTGCCGGCGTCGTCGGTGTTGGCGTCGATCATCCCCTTGACCTTGATGATCCGGGGGGTGGTGTCGGACGCGGACCCGAGGGCCTTCACGAGCTGGGCGCGGGTCGAGACGGTGAAGGTGTGCGCGGCGTCGGCCTTCGCGCCGCCGGTGGTCCCCGCGCCCGAGGACGCCCAGCCGTCCTTGGCGGCGAGCGTCTGGTGGTACAGGTCGGCGGCGTCGGCGTTGGCGTTCATCACGAACACACCGGCGCCGACCCCGGCGGCCACGACCGCGGCGGAGACGGCGAGGACGCGCCGCTTGCGAAGGGACCGGCGGTGGGAGGGAGCTGCCACGGAGGAGTCCTTACTGGTGGGTAGATTGCCTTACGCCTCGTCAGTGGCCGCCGGGAGGTGAAGAGTTGCCGCACCGGAGATTTTTCTCTGCGGACCGCGGAGGGCGTCTCGTCGAGGCCGAGGGCGGTGCGGGCGGCGCGGGAGGCGGTGGAGGCCCTGCCGCGCGGTCCGGCCACCTCCGCGTACTCGTGCGCCGTGCGGGCCCCGGCCGGCAGGGGGCGGGCCGCGCGGTGGCACTCCGCCGCGTCGGTCAGCGCCCGCGCCGCGTGCTCGTCGGCGCCCGCCCGGAGACGCACTCCCGGCACCGACTCCTCGTCGAAGAAGAACCGGCCGGTGTGGCAGGTGGTGCCGCCCTCGTAGCCGGCGTCCGTCCACGCGCCGCTCACGTGCACCTCGGTGTGATGTGGACGCAGCGGCCCCGGTACCAGCCCGGGAGGACCTTCCTGAAGGTGACGAAGCCTGCCTTGTCCGTCCGCCAGGTGCCGCGCAGGTAGCGGGTGTCGCTGGTCGGCTCCTCGTGGCCCTCGCCCCCGCCCCCGCCCCCGGCGGGCGGCGAACCGGTCGGCGTCCCTGACGGCAGGCCGGTGGGCGTGCCGGTCGGCGTGCCGGAGGGGGCGTCGGTCGGGGCGCCACCGCCACCCTCGGAGCACGCAGAAGTGGGGGGGGGGGGGGGGGGGGGGGGGGGGGGGGCCGGGGGGGGGGGGGGGGGGGGGGAACCCCCCCCCCGGCGCCGGGGCGGCAGCGCGTCTCACTCCGCGCCCGGGCGGCAGCGCGTCTCACTGGGG
>NZ_JBVIAY010000004.1:0-388470 GCF_055573695.1 Streptomyces sp. NPDC030143 | reverse complement strand
AAGGCTGTTGTAGTGAATGCACCACAACAAAAGACCGACAAGACAAAGCATCCCCCCCCCCCCCCCCCCCCCCCCCCCACTTCCGTCCGGACGCCGCCTGTCGCGGCGTCCGTCCGCCTACTTCGGCTGCGGCTTGCGCACCGTCAGGTGCAGCTCACGCAGCCGCGCCTCCTCCAGCTCCGTCGGCGCGCCCATCATCAGGTCCTGGGCGTTGCCGTTGAGCGGGAAGGCGATCGTCTCGCGGATGTTCGGCTCGTCGGCCAGCAGCATCACGATGCGGTCGACACCCGGGGCGATGCCACCGTGCGGCGGGGCACCGAAGCGGAACGCGCGCAGCATGCCGGCGAACTCACGCTCGACGGTCTCGTTGTCGTAGCCCGCGATGTTGAAGGCCTTGAGCATGATGTCCGGCTCGTGGTTCCGGATCGCGCCGGAGGACAGCTCGACGCCGTTGCAGACGATGTCGTACTGCCAGGCCAGGATGTCCAACGGGTCCTGGTTCTCCAGCGCGTCCATGCCACCCTGCGGCATCGAGAACGGGTTGTGCGAGAAGTCGATCTTCCCGGTCTCCTCGTCCTTCTCGAACATCGGGAAGTCGACGATCCAGCAGAACCGGAAGACGTTCTCCTCGAAGTGCCCGGCGCGCTTGGCGGCCTCGACCCGCACCGCGCCCATGATCTTCGAGACCTCGTCGAACTCGCCCGCCCCGAAGAACACCGCGTGGCCGGCCGCCAGCGAGAGCCGCTTCGTCAGCTCGGCGACGTTCTCCTCGGTCAGGAACTTCGCGATCGGGCCGGACAGCGAGCCGTCCTCGCCGACGCGCACCCAGGCCAGGCCCTTCGCGCCCTGCGAGACCGCGTAGTCGCCGAGCTGGTCGAAGAACTTGCGCGGCTGGTCCTGGACCGCCGGCACCGGCAGCGCGCGCACGTGCTTGCCGGCGAACGCCTTGAACTCCGAGCCCGCGAAGATGTCGGTGATGTCGACGAGCTCCAGCCGGGCGCGCAGGTCCGGCTTGTCCGAGCCGTACTTCAGCATCGCCTCGCGGAACGGGATCCGCGGGAAGGGAGAGGTGACGTGACGGCCGTTGCCGAACTCCTCGAACAGCTCGGTCATGAGCTGCTCGATCGGCTGGAACACGTCCTCCTGCTCGACGAAGCTCATCTCGACGTCGAGCTGGTAGAACTCGCCCGGCGAACGGTCGGCGCGGGCGTCCTCGTCGCGGAAGCACGGCGCGATCTGGAAGTAGCGGTCGAAGCCGGAGATCATCAGCAGCTGCTTGAACTGCTGCGGAGCCTGCGGCAGGGCGTAGAACCTGCCCGGGTGCAGCCGGGAGGGGACCACGAAGTCACGCGCGCCCTCGGGGGAGGTCGCCGTCAGGATCGGGGTGGCCATCTCGTTGAAGCCCAGCGCCACCATCTTGCTGCGGATCGCGGAGATGACCGCCGTGCGCAGCATGATGTTGCGGTGCATGCGCTCGCGGCGCAGGTCGAGGAAGCGGTACTCCAGGCGCCGCTCCTCGTTGACCCCGTCCTCGGTGTTGATCGTGAAGGGCAGCGGCTGGGCCGCGCCGAGCAGCTCGACCTCGCCGACCTCGACCTCGACCTCACCGGTGGGCAGGTCCGCGTTGACGTTCTCGGCGCCACGGGAGACGACCTGGCCGTCGACGCGGACCGTGGACTCCTTGGTCAGCTTGTCGAGGGCGTCGTACGCGGGCGTGCCGGGCCGCGCGACCAGCTGCGTGATGCCGTAGTGGTCGCGCAGATCGATGAAGAGGATGCCGCCCAGGTCGCGCCGATTGTGCAGCCAGCCGCTCAGCCGGACGTCGCTGCCGACGTCAGAGGCGCGGAGCTCGCCGCAGGTGTGGGACCTGTACCGATGCATCGTCGTTCATCCAGTCTTCGCGGATCGGGGTCTGTGTCACGATCACGTGTTTCACGTGAAACACCCCCAGCGTACCGGGCACGCCACGATCGACCCCCCTCATTACCGGCCCGGTGATCAGTGGCACGCTTCATTCCCCTGTTCTTATGGTGGGGCAATGCGCACTCGCGAGCCCCTGCCCGCCGTGGAGGAGGTCCTCGCCTCCCTCGCGACCGGCCTGTGGCACTGGGACACCGCCACCGGGCTGGTCACCGTCGACGCCGAAGCGGCTCGGCTGCTCGGACTGCCCGCCGAGGGCACCGTCCTCACCGAGGCCCAGGCCCGCTCCCGGCTCCACCCCGTCGACTGGAACGAGATCACCGGCGTCGTCCGGCTCGCCGTGGCCGAGGGGACCCTGGCAGAGGTCCGTATCCGGATCATGGACGACACGGGACAGGTCGTCCGTGTCGTCCGCAGCCGCTCCAAACCCTCCTTCGACCCGGCGCGCAAGGTGTACGAGCTGATCGGCACCCTCCAGGAGGTCACCGAGCCCCGGCCGGGCACCTCCTCCGACCGCACCGCCGTCACCGGTGACTGGCGCCGCTCCCGGGAGGCGTTCCTGCTGGACGCGGGCCGGGCGCTGGCGGAGGCGCGGTCCACGGAGGAGGTGCTGCGGGTCGCGGCGGGCCTGTCGATGCCGGGCTTCTCCCCGGACGGCCTGGCCGTCTTCGGTGTCGAGGGCGACCGGCTGACGATCATCGGCCACCACGGGCACCGGCCCGGCGACGAGACCCCGTTCACCCAGATGCCGATCCAGACGGACTACCCGGCGGCCGAGGTCGTCCGTACCGGCCGGGCCGTCTACCTCTCCTCGCCCGCGCAGTACAAGGAGCGCTACCCGCTCACCTGGCCGATGGCCGCCCCCTTCGGCCGCGAGTCCTGGGCGTTCCTGCCGCTGACGGTGGCCGGCCGCACGATGGGCGCCTGGATGGCCGCCTTCACCCATCCGGTGGCCTTCACACCCGACGAACGGTCCGTGCTCACCACCGTGGCCCGGATGCTCGCCCAGGCGCTGACCCGGGCGGGCGCCGCCGAGACCCAGCGCGAGCTGACCGACGGCCTGCAACGCTCGATGCTGCCCACCCTGGGCCCCGCGATACCCGGCATGGCCCTCGCCGCCCGCTACATACCCACCGGCGGCGGTCTCCAGGTCGGCGGCGACTGGTACGACATGATCCCGCTGCCCGGGGACGGCGGCCGGTTCGCGCTGGTCATCGGGGACGTGCAGGGACACGACGTGCGGGCCGCGGGCCTGATGGGCCAGTTGCGGATAGCGCTGCGCGCCTACGCGGCCGAGGGCCACCGCCCCGACGCGGTCCTCTCCCGCGCCTCCCGCTTCTTCTACGGTCTCACCCACAACGACAGCCCCGACGCCGATCCCGACCTGCGCTTCGCGACCTGTCTCTATGTCGAGGTCGACCCCGTCACCGGCGTCCTGGAGGCCGCTCGGGCCGGTCATCTCGACCCGGCGGTCCGCATGTCCGACGGCACGGTCCTGGTCCGCTCGACGGCGGGCGGGCTGCCCCTGGGCATCGACCCGGACTCCGACTACCCCACCACCCGGCTCGTGCTGGAGCCGGGCGAGGCGCTGATGATGTGCACCGACGGGCTGCTGGAGACCGGCGGCCACGACCTGGACACCGGCTGGCGGCGCGTCCGCAAGATCCTCGAGGCGCACGACGGCGGCCTGGAGGGGCTGGCCGACGCACTGGTCCAGGGCGTGCACGGACCCTCGTCCCACCACACCACCGGGCCGCTGGCCGACCGGCGCGAGGACGACATCGCCGTACTGCTGCTGTGCCGCCAGGGTGAGGGCTGCGGCCTGGACGCGCCGCTGGCGGCCCGGCCGGCCGTGCGGCGCACCATGCTGACGGTCGCGCAGGCCGAGCCCGAGCGGATCGCCGTCGCCCGCCGGCACGTGCGCGAGCTGCTGCACGACTGGGCCGACGACGACCAGGTGGACTCGGCCGTCCTGCTGGTCTCCGAGATGCTGACCAACGTCCTCGTGCACACGGACGCCGACGCCCTGCTGGTCGCCGAGGTGACGGGCACGGCCGGCGAGCGCCGGATGCGGATCGAGGTCACCGACGCCGGAGACGACCTGCCCCACATGCGCCGGCCCGGAGAACTCGCCTCCTCGGGACGCGGCCTGGTCCTCGTCGAACTCCTCGCCCACGCGTGGGGGGTCGCGCCCCGCGGCGAGGGCAAGAGCATCTGGTTCGAGCTCTACGAGCCGGGGGGGCCGGGGGGACGACCAGGTGGGCCCGGGGAGCTGCCGGGAGAACCCTCGGGAGAGCCCGGGGAGTTCCCGGGGAGGTCGGGGGAGCTGTCGGGGGAGTCAGGGGTGTAGCGCTCCCGCAGTTCGTGCGCCACCCCGAACGCCGCCGCCGTCAGCGGAACGGCGAGCAGCATGCCGAGGATCCCGGCGACGGACGCCCCGGCCGTGATGGTGAGCATCACCGCCGCCGGGTGCATCTGCACGGTCCGGCTCTGGATCATCGGCTGGAGCACGTGTCCCTCCAGCACCTGCACGGCGAGCACCACCCCGAGGGCCCACAGCGCGATGACGAACCCCCGGTCGGCGAGCGCCACCAGCACGGCCACCGCCCCCGAGATGAAGGCGCCGAGATAGGGGATGTAGGCGCCGACGAAGACGAGCGCCCCGAGCCCGACGGCGCCGGGGACGTCCAGCACGAGCAGTCCGACGGTGATGCAGACGGCGTCGATGAACGCGATGAGCGTCGTCCCGCGCATGAACCCCTCGACGCTGTGGAACGCCCGCCGGGCCATGCCCTCCAGGGTGTCGGCGGCGCCGTGCGGGGCGAGTGCCCGCAGAATGCCGACGGCCCGGTGGGAGTCGCGCAGGAAGAAGAAGACGAGCAGCAACGCGAGGACGGCCATGGCGATCGCCTCGCCGACGACGCTGACCCCGCTGATCACCCCGGACGCGGCGGTGCCGCCGAACTTGGACAGCAGTTCCCTGGCGTTGGAGGCGAGGTCGTCCAGGGAAGTGCCCGCCGCCCCGAAGTGACCGGCGAGGTCCTGCGCCGCGTCCCTCAGCGAGGCGACGATCTGGTCCCCCGTGTCGATCAGCGCGGCCACCACGATGTACACGGCCCCGCCGACGACGGCCACCACGGCCACGCAGGTCACGGCGGCGGAGATCGACCTCGGCACCCGCGCCTTCACCAGCCGCCGGTGGAACGGCCCGAGCAGCGCGGTCCCCAGCAACGCGAGCAGTACCGGCACCACCGCCGTCCGCAGCTCCGCGCACAGCCGGATCGCGACGTACGCCACTCCCGACACGAGCAGGATCACCACGCACCAGGCGGCGAGACGACGGGCGGGAACCGGCAGCGACGACGACACGCGTCCAGCGCACCACGCGCTCCGCGGGTTGTCCTGCGCGAGCGGCCCGCCCGGGTGACGCCCCGTCACCGCCGCCACGTGGTCGAACGGACCGGCGCCCGACGGGACAGGGCCCGAAGCCGCCCCGCGGGGGCGCGGCTTCGGGCCCTGTCGTCCGGCGTCCGCCCGCTCAGGCCTGCGGGCCGGTCTCCGACATTCCGTGCACTGCCGGGACGGTTCCCAGACGGCCCTTCTGGAAGTCCTCGAAGGCCTGCATCAGTTCGTCCTTGGTGTTCATGACGAACGGGCCGTAGTGGGCCATGGGCTCGCGGATCGGCTGCCCGCCCAGGAGGACGACCTCGAGGTCCGGGGTGCGCGAGTCCTGCCGCTCGTCGGCGCGCAGGGTCAGCGAGGAACCCGCGCCGAAGACGGCGGTCTGGCCCAGGTGGATCGGACGGCGTTCCGCGCCGACGGAGCCCTTGCCCGCCAGGACGTAGGCCAGACCGTTGAAGTCCTCACGCCACGGCAGGGTGATCTCCGCGCCCGGCGCGACGGTCGCGTGGACCATCGTGATCGGGGTGTGGGTGATGCCGGGGCCCGCGTGACCGTCCAGCTCTCCGGCGATGACCCGCAGGAGGGCGCCGCCGTCGGGCGTCGTCAGCAGTTGCACGCTTCCGCCGCGGATGTCCTGGTAGCGCGGGGGCATCATCTTGTCCTTGGCCGGGAGGTTCACCCACAGCTGGAGGCCGTGGAAGAGACCGCCGGACACGACCAGGTGCTCCGGCGGCGCCTCGATGTGCAGCAGGCCCGCGCCGGCCGTCATCCACTGGGTGTCACCGTTGGTGATGGTGCCACCGCCGCCGTTGCTGTCCTGGTGGTCGAAGATGCCGTCGATGATGTAGGTGACGGTCTCGAAACCGCGGTGCGGGTGCCAGGGCGTGCCCTTCGGCTCACCCGGCGCGTACTCCACCTCGCCCATCTGGTCCATCATGATGAACGGGTCGAGGTGACGGTAGTTGATCCCGGCGAACGCCCGGCGCACCGGGAATCCCTCCCCCTCGAAACCGCCGGGCGCGGTCGTGACGGCGAGCACGGGACGGGCCACGGCGTCGGCCGGTGCGGCCACGCGGGGCAGCGTCAACGGGTTCTCGACGGTCACTGCAGGCATCTCGGTCCCTCCTTGGGCGACGTGCGTTCCACTTTAGTTGAGCGTTGAACTTTCTGCCACCCAGAACGACGCGGGCCCGGAGGACATTCCCTCCGGGCCCGGGGCGCACGACGACGACAAGGGGACGGCCGGCCGTACACGCGGGGCGCCGACGGCCGGGCGTCACGCGACGACGACAAGGGGACGGGGCCGTACACGCGACGAACCGACGGCCGGGCGTCACGTGACGAACCGACGGCCGGGCGCACACATGCGCACCGACGGCTGGGGGTGTTCCGAACGTCCCGCACAGCACCCGCGGCGCCCGGCACGCCCGCTGGCCGCACCGGCCGAAAGCCCGAGTACACCCAGTACGAGCGCTTCCGTCCGGCACGCCGAGAGCACGCACGCACCGGACACCGCGGGCACCGCACAGACTTTCGAAACACCCCCTAGCCGTACATGCGGCGCATCGCGAAATCCACCATCTGCTCGACCGCCTTCGCATCGAAGACCATGCGGTGCTCGCCCTCCATGTCGAGGACGAAGCCGTAGCCGGTGGGCAGCAGGTCGAGCACCTCGGCGCCCGTGATCACGAAGTACTTGGACTCCTTGCCCGCGTACCGGCGCAGTTCCTTCAGCGTGGAGAACATCGGGATCACCGGCTGCTGGGTGTTGTGCAGCGCGAGGAACCCGGGATTGTCACCGCGCGGACAGTAGACCTTCGAGGTGGCGAAGACCTGCTGGAAGTCCTCGGCGGCCAGCTGCCCGGTGGTGAAGGCCCGCACCGCGTCCGCGAGCGAGGGCGGGGACGGCTCGGGGTACAGGGGCGGCTGCTGGCCGTATCCGCCGAGGCCGCCGGGTTGCTGCGGCGGGGCGTACTGCTGCTGGGCGCCCACGTTCTGGTCGTAGCCGTACATGGGCGACAGCGTACCGAGGAAGGCGGGCGGGACGGGGAGGGGCGAGATTTATGTAGCGGTCGTTAGAGAATGGCGCTACGGTGACGGCTGTCGATTTCTGTATCGGCCCATACAGATTGCGGTCCGCACCGCGTGCCGGCCGGTCCGCGCACCACACCACCGGGGGTCCCCGCATGTCCGCCGTCCACTCCTCCACCTCCTCGGCCCGCACCGTCCACGGCCAGGGTCCCGGCCTGCTGCTGGCGCACGGCGCCGGCGGCTCCGTCGAGGCGAACTACGGTCCCGTCCTGGACGCCCTGGCCGCCGGGCACCGCGTCGTCGGCGTCGACTACCCGGGCACCGGCGCCACCCCGCGCAGCACGCACCCGCTCGACCTGGACCGACTGGCCGACGCACTCGTGGCGGCGGCCGACGCCGAAGGACTGGACCGGTTCGCCGTATCCGGTTTCTCGCTCGGCGGCCCGGTGGCGGCACGGCTCGCCGCCCGCCACCCGGACCGCGTGACGGCGCTGGTGCTGACCGCGCCGTTCCCGCACGCCGACGCCGAACTGCGGCTCAACGCGCGGGTCTGGCAGGCCCTGTGCACCGCGGGCGACCCCGACACGCTCGGCCG
This sequence comes from Streptomyces sp. NPDC030143, assembly GCF_055573695.1. Taxonomy (NCBI): domain Bacteria; kingdom Bacillati; phylum Actinomycetota; class Actinomycetes; order Kitasatosporales; family Streptomycetaceae; genus Streptomyces; species Streptomyces sp. NPDC030143. Next base: position 380,522 of record NZ_JBVIAY010000004.1, on the reverse strand, counting down.
GTTCGTGCTGGCGCGCGCCCTCAGCCCGGCCGCACTGGAGGCGATGACGCCGGACGCGCTGGAGGCGGCGGCGCGGGAGACGGGGGCGACGGTCCCGGAGGGCACCGCCGACCACGTGGACCTGGTGATCAGGGCCGACGTCCGCGCCGACCTGCCGCGGATCACGGCGCCGACGCTGGTGATCTCCCCCGTGGACGACGCCCTGGTCCCGCCCCGGCTGCACCGGGCGACGGCGGCCGGCATCCCCGGGGCGCGGCTCGTGGAGATCCCGGGCGGCCACCTGCCCTTCGCCGAACACCCGGCCCGCTGGGCGGAGCTGCTGATCGCGGGAGTCACCGGAGACACCGCGGGGCTCACCGGAGACACCGCGGGGCTCACTGGAGACACCGCGGGGCCGACGGGAGACACCGCGAGGCTCGCGGGAAGCACAGTGGGCCTCGACGGAGACACCACCGGCCGCGCGGAAGGTCTCGGATAGACCCTTCTCACACTTCACCGAGGAGGGGTTGCGACTTATTACCGACGGGTAGCATCATTCGTAGCTACTTGTTGGTACGTGAACTAGCGCGAGGATCCAGTGCCTCGCCGATCTCTCTAGGGAGCCGGGAGCCGTCGCCATGGGGCACTACAAGTCGAATCTCCGCGACATCGAGTTCAACCTCTTCGAAGTACTCGGGCGCGACAAGCTGTACGGCACCGGCCCGTTCGAGGAGATGGACACCGAGACCGCGAAAAGCATCCTCGAGGAGCTGACCCGCCTCTCGGAGAACGAGCTCGCGGAGTCCTTCACGGACGCCGACCGCAACCCGCCGGTCTTCGACCCGGAGACCAACACCGCTCCGGTCCCGGCGTCCTTCAAGAAGAGCTACCAGGCCTTCATGGACTCCGAGTACTGGCGTCTCGGCCTGCCCGAGGCGATCGGCGGCACCACCGCCCCGCCGTCCCTGATCTGGGCGTACGCCGAGCTGATCCTGGGCGCCAACCCGGCCGTGTGGATGTACTCCTCCGGCCCGGCCTTCGCCGGCATCCTCTTCGACGAGGGCAACGACGTGCAGAAGCACATCGCCCAGATCGCCGTCGAGAAGCAGTGGGGCTCCACCATGGTCCTCACCGAGCCCGACGCGGGTTCGGACGTGGGCGCCGGCCGCACCAAGGCCGTGCAGCAGGAGGACGGCTCCTGGCACATCGAGGGTGTGAAGCGGTTCATCACCTCGGGTGAGCACGACATGTCGGAGAACATCCTCCACTACGTGCTGGCCCGCCCCGAGGGCGCCGGCCCCGGCACCAAGGGCCTGTCCCTCTTCCTCGTCCCGAAGTACCTCTTCGACTTCGAGACCGGAGAGCTGGGCGAGCGCAACGGCGTGTACGCCACCAACGTCGAGCACAAGATGGGCCTGAAGGCCTCCAACACGTGCGAGATGACCTTCGGCGACCGCCACCCCGCCAAGGGCTGGCTGATCGGCGACAAGCACGACGGCATCCGCCAGATGTTCCGCATCATCGAGTTCGCCCGCATGATGGTCGGCACGAAGGCGATCTCCACGCTGTCGACGGGCTACCTGAACGCGCTGGAGTACGCAAAGGAGCGCGTCCAGGGCCCCGACCTGGCGAACTTCATGGACAAGACCGCGCCCAAGGTCACCATCACCCACCACCCCGACGTGCGCCGCTCGCTGATGACGCAGAAGGCGTACGCGGAGGGCATGCGCGCCCTCGTCCTCTACACCGCCTCCGTCCAGGACGCGATCGCGGTCAAGGAGGCGGCCGGCGAGGACGCGAAGACCGAGCACGCGCTGAACGACCTGCTCCTGCCGATCGTCAAGGGCTACGGCTCCGAGAAGGGCTACGAGCAGCTCGCGCAGTCGCTGCAGACCTTCGGCGGCTCCGGCTTCCTGCAGGAGTACCCGATCGAGCAGTACATCCGCGACGCCAAGATCGACACCCTCTACGAGGGCACGACCGCGATCCAGGGCCAGGACTACTTCTTCCGCAAGATCGTCCGCAACCAGGGCGCGGCGCTGAACTCCCTCGCCGAGGACATCAAGAAGTTCCTGGCGCTGGGCACCGGCGGCGAGGAGCTGGCGGGCGCCCGGGAGCACCTGGCCAAGGCGGCCGTCGAGCTGGAGGCCATCGTCGGCCTGATGCTGACCGACCTCGCGGCCACCGAGCAGGACGTCAAGAACATCTACAAGGTGGGCCTCAACACCACCCGCCTGCTGCTGGCCTCCGGCGACGTGGTCGTCGGCTACCTGCTGCTGAAGGGCGCCGCGATCGCGGCGGAGAAGCTGGAGACGGCCTCCGCCAAGGACAAGGCCTTCTACACCGGCAAGATCGCGGCGGCGAAGTTCTTCGCGGCCAACGTCCTGCCCGGCGTCACCCTGGCCCGCAAGATCGCCGCCGGCGTCGAGCTGGACCTGATGGAGCTGGACGAGGCGGCGTTCTGACCCACCCCGGCCGGGACACGACCGACGACACGACACACCGCGTCCCGGCCACGGCGTGGGCCGCTTCCCGGCCACGGCGGGGTGGACGAGCTCCGTCCCGGCCGCCGGCGGGGCAGGCAAGCCGCGGCCCGGTCGCCGTCCGGGTCCGGGTCCGGGTCCGCCCGCCCCCGGCCGGGCGGCGGGGCGTTCCGGTCAGTTGTGGTGGCACCGCACCAAACCCCGCACCGTCCTCTCGAGGGCCCGTTCCCATGTCCGGGAGCGGGCCCTCGTCCGTCGTTAAGGTGAACCCCATGAGCGAACCCTCCCGCTTCGACCGCGGCCACACCGACGACCTGATGTCCTTCCTGGCGGCGAGCCCCTCGCCGTACCACGCCGTGGCGAACGCCGCCGAACGGCTGGAGAAGGCGGGTTTCCGGCAGGTCGCCGAGACGGACGCCTGGGAAGGGACGAGCGGCGGCAGGTACGTGCTGCGCGGGGGCGCGATCATCGCCTGGTACGTCCCCGAGGGCGCCGCCCCCCACACCCCGTTCCGCATCGTCGGCGCCCACACCGACTCCCCCAACCTCCGCGTCAAGCCGCTGCCCGACACCGGCGCGCACGGCTGGCGCCAGGTCGCCGTGGAGATCTACGGCGGCCCCCTGCTGAACTCCTGGCTCGACCGCGACCTGGGCCTGGCCGGCCGGCTGACCCTGCGCGACGGCTCCACCCGCCTGGTCGACGTCGACCGGCCGCTGCTGCGCGTGCCGCAGCTCGCCATCCACCTCGACCGCGCGGTCGGCACCGAGGGCCTCAAGCTGGACAAACAGCGCCACCTCCAGCCGGTCTGGGGCCTCGGCTCCGACGTCCGCGACGGCGACCTGATCGCCTTCCTCGAGGAGGAGTCCGGACTCGGCGCGGGCGAGGTCACCGGCTGGGACCTGATGACGCACTCCGTGGAGCGGCCCGCCTACCTGGGCCGCGACAAGGAGCTGGTGGCCGGCCCGCGCATGGACAACCTGCTGTCCGTGCACGCCGGCACGGCGGCGCTGGTCGCCGTGGCGACGGGCGGCGAGGACCTGCCGTACATCCCGGTGCTGGCCGCCTTCGACCACGAGGAGAACGGCTCACAGTCGGACACGGGCGCGGACGGGCCGCTGCTCGGCAGCGTGCTGGAGCGCTCGGTGTTCACACGCGGCGGATCGTACGAGGACCGGGCCCGCGCCTTCGCCGGCACCGTCTGCCTCTCCTCCGACACCGGGCACGCGGTCCACCCCAACTACGCCGAACGGCACGACCCGACGCACCACCCGCGCGTCAACGGCGGCCCGATCCTCAAGGTCAACGTCAACAACCGCTACGCCACGGACGGTTCGGGCCGGGCGGTCTTCGCCGCCGCCTGCGAGAAGGCGGGCGTGCCCTTCCAGTCCTTCGTCTCCAACAACTCCATGCCGTGCGGCACCACCATCGGCCCGATCACCGCCGCCCGGCACGGCATCCGCACGGTCGACATCGGCGTGGCCATCCTGTCGATGCACAGCGCACGGGAGTTGAGCGGCGCGGACGACCCGTACCTGCTGGCCAACGCGCTCGTGGCGTTCCTGGAGGGCTAGGTACCGCGTCGCGGAGAGGTGCGCCCGCATGGGAGTTGCCCGCCGGGGTACCCGAACGCGGTGACCGGAACGGCCGGTACACCGGATTGGGAGGCAAACTCATGGGCCTCGGCGGGTGCATCATCCTCATCGCCGTGGGAGCCATCCTCACGTTCGCGACCGACTGGGACATGCAGGGGGTCAACCTCGACCTGGTCGGAGTCATCCTGATGATCGTCGGCCTGATCGGCGTGACGACCTTCAGCAGCATCGCCCGGCGCCGACGCGTGATGGTCCCGCCGGCCTCGACCACCGTCGTCGAGACGGACCGGCGCCACCGCGACGGCTACAGCGACGGATACGGCGTGTGACCCCCGACGGGATCAGGCGTCCAGGCCGGCCGGCACCAGCGGCCGCCGGTCGGCGCCGTTCTCGGTGAGCCGCACCGGGACACCCCGGTCCTGCTGATGGACATGGCAGGGCGGGTACGGGTCGGCGGGGTCCTCGTCGCACGAGGCCGCCATCGCGGACACGTGCAGAACCCCCCCACCCCGGGGTCGAGTTCCCGGGTGCGGGAGGGGTCGGTGTCCGCGCCTCCGCCCGACAGCAGCAGCCCGGGCGGGGTGGAGGAGACCAGGAGCCGGGTGCAGGGGCCGTAGCGCGTGTCCAGCTTCAGCCCGGCCGGCGCCCCGAAGACCACGTCCAGCCGCAGCCGGCCCGCAGCCACCTCGGTGGCGGCCCGCCGGGTGCGGTGGGCGACGGCCTCCACCCGCACCGTCTCCTCGGGCAGCCGCAGCCGGGTCAGGCGGTGACGGGCCCACTCGACGTCGACGATGTCGTCCCCGACGACGACCGCGTGACTGGGCTCGCGCAGATCCGTCGCCGGCGTGGTGAGCTCGCCGGTCTCCGGGTCGTGGCGGCGCAGGGCGTGGTTGTAGGTGTCGCAGACGGCGACCGAGCCGTGGGCAGCACGGTGACGCCCAGCGGATGCTGCAGGAGCGCCTGACCGGCCGCGCCGTCACGGTGCCCGAAGTCGAACAGCCCCGTGCCGACGAGGGTGTGGACCAGCCCGTCGCGGTCCACCCGACGCAGGGCGGAGGTCTCGGAGTCGGCGAGCCACAGCCGCTTCCCGTCGGCGGAGACCGCGAGCCCCGACGGCTAGTGCGAACCACGCCTCGGCGGCGGGACCGTCGACCAGCCCCTCGTTGGTGGTGCCGGCCGCGACGGCCACGACGTCGTCGGCCGGGTCGTACGCCTCGTACCGCTCGACGGCGTCCAGCACGGCCCGGTGGTCGGCCTCGTGGACGAACTTCGGCGAATGGGCACCGATGACGACGACGGTGTCCCGGCGCTTCTCCTCCAACGCGCGCAACTCGTCCAGCATGTGCAGACAGTTGATGCAGCGAAACGTCCAGAAGTCCAGGACCAGGACGCGTCCCCGGAAGCCGGCGAGCGTCAGATCCTTCCCGCCGGTGTTGATCCAGCCGCCCCTGCCGATGAGTTCGGGGCCCGGACACGTGCGCGCTTCGCCATGACTCCAGCCAATCACACGCGTCCCGCCACCCCGCACCCTCGAACCGAGCAGCGATCCTCGAACAGACATTCAGCCTATTGACGCATGAATGCAACGAACAGATGATCTTCAGTTCAGTTGTGGCAAACTCGGCACAACACCGGTGCGACGCGGGGGAGCCACCATGTCACGAGCGGGTCCGACGTTCGGCGAGGAACTGCGCCGGCGGAGAAACGAGTCCGGGAAGTCGCTGGCCGACATGGAACGGCTGGTTCATGTGTCGCGGTCGTACCTGAGCAAGATCGAACGAGGCCAGCGCACCCCCAGCCTCGAACTCGCCCGCGCCTGCGACGCCAAACTGCGCGCCGAGGGACAGCTCCTCGCCCTGCTGTCCGCGCCCGAACACCCGCTCGCCGGCCGACCCGCCACCGCCTCCGGCGACACCGCGCCCTGGACGCTGCGCGTGAGCACCACCGGCGAGAGCACCTTCACAGCCCACGATCCCCACACCGGCGCGGACGACGGGACACCCACCGTGCCCGCGCACTGGGCCCTCGCCGCCGGCCCCCACGAGGAGGCCGTCTCGGCGGAGGAGTCCCTGCCGGTGTTCCAGGCCGTGTTCCACGAGTACCGCCGCCTCGGCCAGTGCTGCGGACCCGCCGTCGTGATCCCGATGACCACCGCGACCACCGCCGCCCTGCGCGGCCTCGGCCACAGCGCGCCGGCCGCGTGCCGGGGCGTCGCGCTGCGGCTCGCCGCCCGCTTCGCCGAGTACACCGGCTGGATGTGGCAGGAGGCCGGCGACGACCGGGCCGCCCGCTGGTGGACCGAGCAGGCGGCGCACCTGGCCGTGTCCGGCGGAGACCCCGAACTCGCCGCGTACGCGCTGCTGCGCCAGGCCGAACTCGCCCTCTACCAGGGCGACGCGTGGGCCACCGTGGAACTCGCCCGCGCGGCCGGGGCGCAGGCCCGCGGCGCGCGCACCCGGCAGCTCGCCGCACAGCGCGAGGCCCAGGGGCACGCCTTGACGGGCAACGAGACGGAGTGCCGCCGCGCCCTCGACCGCGGCGCCGAACTCTCGGGCGAGGCCCGGCCGCACGGCGACGACGCGCCCGCCCTGGGCAGCACGCACCTCCCCGACCTCGCCGCCTTCGTCACGGCGTGGTGCATGCAGGAACTCGGCGATCCCGAGGCGGCCGTCGCCCTGCTCGACACCGGCCAGGACTCCATCGCCCCGCACGCGCTGCGGGCCCGCGCCCGGCACGGCGCGCGGCTGGCCCTGGCCCTCGCGGACGCCGACGACGTCGAACGCGCCTGCGCGGTCGCCCGTGCGGTCGCCCAGGACGTCATCGCGACCGATTCGGCCACCGTCCGGGCCGACCTCAGGCAGCTCCGGTCGTCTCTGGCCACCCGGCGCAAGCATCCCGTGGTGCGTGACACCCTTCCGGTCATCGCGGCGAGCCTGCGCGGAGCGCACACACCCTGACGTCGTAGGCCGTCAGACGTCCCGGCGGTAACAGCCGCCCCGGCAGCCCGCGTCGACGGCCGGGCCGCACGTGTCCCGTTGCCCGCGGAAGTGTCCACAGGCAACTCATTGACCGTTCACACGACGGCTGAAAATGTCGGTTTTACCCATCGCATCACCCAGTGCTCCACCCACCGCCCCCGGTCCTCCACCGACGGCTTCCCCGGCGACCCCCAGCGGTCGCCGGTGCTCCACCCACCGCTCGGCCCACCGCCGCCGTCGGCCCGGCGGTCGTCTCCGCACCCGCCCGAGGAGCCCACGCCTCCCGGAACCCGCCCACCGCAGCACATCCCGGCGGTCCGTCCGGACACGCCGAGCGCGCTCCTTCCCGCGAAACGAGGAACCGCATGACCGCCCGCATCTTCATCAACTTCCGCCGCTCGGACACCGGCAACGCCGGTCCGCACTTCGACACGGCCCTCACGCGGGAGTTCGGCGACGGCGAGGTCTTCCTGGACCAGCGGTCCATCACGAAGGGGGCCCACTTCCCCGACGAGATCAAGCTGGCCCTGCGCAAGGCCGACCTGATGCTGTCGCTCATCGGCCCCGGGTGGGAGTCGGCGACCGACGAGAACGGCCGCCGCTGCCTCGACGACGAGGAGGACTGGGTCCGCAAGGAGATCGCCCTGGCCTTCACCTACGACCTGACCGTCCTCCCCGTCCTCGTCGACCGCGACCACCTGCCCAGGCAGGCCGATCTGCCCGACCCGCTCAAGCCGCTGACCAGCCGTCAGGCGTGCTTCTTCCGCAACAACCAGCAGCACATCGGCTTCCCGCCGCTCTACGACGCCGTCCACGCGGCGGTGCCCGGTCTGCGCCGTTCGCACGCGGGCGGCGCCGGAGCCCCGAGCGGAGCGACGGCCCACACCGGCGACATCAGCAACAGCTCGCTGGTCATCGGCGGTCAGTACAACACCGCGACCACCCACAACCACCCCTCGGCCCCCTAGCAACACGACGAGGAGCGCCCGTGAGCACGACAGACGACGTCCCCCCGGACACCACGCCCGATCCCGGCGCCGCCTCCGACCCGGGCTCGGGCGCCCCGTACGCCGACGGCGACCCCGCCGAACCGCCCGCGGCACCGGACGACGGCGCCGAGGCGGGGCCCGGCTCCGCGTCCACGTCCGACGACACGCCCGACACCGGTCACCGCGAGGAGGCCGGGGACACCCCCGAGGGCGCCCCTTCGGCCGACCGCGAGCCGGGGCCGGCCGTCCCGCGGCAGCAGGACCGGGACCGGGCCGAGTCGCTGTCCTGGACCGCCTTCAGGACGGCGCGCCACAACTCCATGGCCATCGGCGGTGGCGACGCCTACACGTGGAACATCGGCACCGCCGAGCGCGCCGAGCTCCAGCGCATCCGTCTCGACGCCGCGGAGGCGGCCCGGCAGCACCGGCTGCACCGCCGGGTCCCGCAGCAGGACCAGATGGGCGGGAAGCTGCTCGAGCACCACCTCGTCGTGCTGCCCGGGGCGCCGGGCGGCGGCCGGGAGGGCACGGCCGTCCGCCTGCTGACCGAACGGTGCGGCAGCGACCGCGTCTCCGTCCTGCACAGCGACGACACCGGCCTCCCGCAGGCCCTGCTCGCGCAGGCCGGCCGGCACTTCGAGCACGGACACGGGTACCTGGTGAACCTCGGGCCGCGACGCCCCGGTCAGAGCATGCTGAAGCTGCTGAGCCTGCTGGCCCGGCAGTTCGGGGCGTACGTCGTGTTGATCGTCGACGACGCGCGGCCCGAACCCGACGTCCCCGCCCCCTACGGCGTCCGGCACCACCGGCCCGATCTGGGAGAGGTGCTGAAGGCCCACCTGAGGGCCGCCCTCGACAACCACCGTCCCCGCTGTCCCCAGCCGTACGTCTGCGACGGCGGGGTCGTCGAGCGGCAGGTCCTGGCGGACCCCCGCGTGAGCGCGAAGATCGTCGCCGCCCGGTCGGTCGAGTGGGTCGCGTCCTTCGCCCGGAACGTCGCCGCGTGCCTGCACGGCCCCGAGGACGCGCTCGACACCCTGCTCGACACCCCCCACGAGGACCTGCGGAGCCTGGCGAGACGATTCCTGAAGCTGTCCCCGCCCGGCACGGAGGAGGAGACGCCCGCGCCGGAGGCCGAGACCCACCACCAGGCCCTGCGCATCACGTACGTCCTCTGCCACGACCTGCCGCTGTCGGACGTCATCCGGGCCGGCACGCTGCTGAGCGCCGAGGTGCTGCGCGCCGAGTACCGGGAGACGGCGCCCATGCGCCCCGTCTTCGAGCTGGATCTCGACCAGCTGGTCGCGCCGGGCATGGGCATCGCCGCCGAACCCGGCACCCATCTGGCCGACAACCCGCGCCGGGCCCGGCTCACCGACCCCGAGCTGATGCCGGCCGTCGTCGAGGTCATCTGGCACGGCCTCGCCTGGCTGCGCGAACCGCTCCTGGCGTGGCTGCGGACGCTGGCCGGCGACCGCCTGGAGCGGGTCAGCACACGGGCCGCGGTGATCGCCGGCCACCTGCTCCGCCACGACTTCGACAGCGTCTACCGGGACCTGGTGCGGGGGTGGGCGGGCGGCGGATCGGTGCGGGACCGCCGCTACGCCGCCCTGTCCCTGGCGGTGGCGATGGCCACCGACGAGCCCCGGCTGACGGCGCAGGTCGGCCGCCAGGTCGCGGACTGGGCCCGCAGCCCCCGGCCGCAGTTGCAGGACAGCGCCGCGCGGGCCTACGGCACTCAGGTGGGCACCCGGGACGTGCCGGGCGCCCTGCGCGCCCTGCAGGACCTGGGCGGCCGGCCCGCCCTCGTCCCCTACGCGTCCGTCGCCTACTCGACGGCGGCCCTGTTCCTCGCCGACGGCGGCGCCGAGCAGGTCGCCGACGCGCTGGGCCGGTGGATCCGCTCGGACAACGGTCACCTGCACCGGCACGCCGCCCGCACCCTGCTCGTCCTCGGCCCGTTCGCCGCCGAGGCCGAACTGCCGTCCCGGCCGACGCTCGCCCACCAGGCGATGTCGAGCCCGGCGCGCGAGGAGACGCTGCTGCTGCTGTGGCGGCGGGCGCTGATCGAGCCCGCGCACGCGGGGCAGGCCTGGAACCTGCTGCTGCAGTGGCTGCTGGCCGCCGACGAGGACGAGGACCTGGCGCTGTTCCTGGAGAAGTTCGTGCCGCGGGTCTGCCTGCCGGTGCCGCGCCGCCGCCGGCTCCTGTTCCACCTGCGCCGCTGGGTGCGGCAGCACCCGCAGGCCTCGTGCGTGCGGCGGCTGCTGGACCTGCTCGGCCCGTGAGCCGCGGCTCCCGAACCCCGATCCCGACTGTCATCGAACGACCGTGACCCCCACTGGAGGAGAACCATGGCACGACGGCGCAAGGGCCTCTTCGCCGCGCTGCTCGAGGCGTGGCGCGCCTGGCGGCGCTCCCCGTACGACGACGACGTCCTCGACGACGACGGGACGGACCTCGTCGGGTCCGACGAGGACGGCTCCCGGACGCGGAGCCGGAGCAAGAAGGTGTTCGTCCAGTCGCCCGTGCAGAGCCCGCTGTCCATGGCGGCCCACGGCGACGTGTTCGCCTTCGAGGTGATCCCGACGTTCCGGTGGAGCAGCAAGGCGATGTCGCGGGAGACGCTGAAGTCGCGCGTGGCCCGCCACGAGATCACCGCGCGCGAGGAACTGCTCCGCGTCGCCTGGTCCGCCGCCCGTGACTGCGACCCGGCCGACCCGGTGGCCGCCGAGCGCGCCGTCAACCTGAAGCTGTCCACCGAGGGCAACTGGTGCTTCGACGACGCCGAGGGGTTCATCCGCTGCACGCCCTCGGTGCGGGTACGGGTGGACCCCGCCCTGCGCGAGCACGTCCTGCCGCACCACCTCGACGAGCTGACGCTCAGGGAGTCGCAGCGGCTCGGCCTGATCCGGGCCGAGCGGGCCCGGGTGCTCACCGAGGCCTGGCTGCGGGTGATCAGCGAGCTGGAGTTGCTCGGCGACCTCGACGCGCACCAGCGGCGGCTGCTGGTCCCGTTCGCCGCCACCCTTGCCGACCAGGATTTCCGCAAGGTGATGGAGGCGCTGCGCCGGGACCGCCGGACGAGCGTCGACGCGCTGATCGCGACCCTGAAGGGCGCGAGCACCGCGCACCAGGAGGCCGGTCTGTTCGAGTTCGCCGACGCCTACGACAAGGCCGTCAGCGCGTTCCGGCGGGAGATGGGGCTCAGCGAGTTCTCCTGGATCGAGAACGCCATCGCGAACGACGGGCCGGAGCTGTGAGCGCCCGGCGGTCCGCCGCGGTGCGGGCGATCGGGGTGCTGACGGCCGTCGCCACGCTGACCGGCCTGCTCGCCGGCTGCGACGAGGACGACGAGCGGGCCGACTGCGCCTGGACGAAGACGCAGTCCCCGGTCCCGGACGCGGGCAGCACCGTCGTCCTCGTCGACGGGTCGGCGTCCGTGCGCGCCGCGGCCGGCGGCAGGACGCTGGACTACGGCAGCGCCCTCGGGGACCTGCTCCCCGAGAACGACGAGAAGAGGGACGACGCCAAGGGGGACACCGTCTCCATCGGCACGTTCGGCGGGACCGAGAGCGGCATCGCGTGGACGGTGCGGGAGAGGCCGGGCGACTGGGAGGAGAGCAACGACAACGCGGACAACCAGGAGCTCAACCGCCAGGCCGCGAACAAGTGTCTGCGCATCGACGTCGCCGCGGCCCAGCGGACGGCGCCCACCGCCGGCGGCACCGACGTCCTCGCCGCGCTGTCGGCGGGAGCGGAGATGCTGAGCGGCGTCGAGGGGGGACGGCAGCTGATCGTGGCTACCGACGGGCTGTCCACGACCGGCTGCGCCGACCTGCGCCAGGCCCGGTTCGGCTCCCCGCAGAACATCGCGTCCCTCACGTCGGTGTGCGCCGCCCAGGGCGAGTTCAGTGAACTGCCCGATCTGTCGGGCGTGAAGGTCAGGTTCGTCGGCCTGGGCCACTCGGTGGGCGGCCAGCCCTCCGCCAACCCCGCCCAGCGCAGCTGGCTGCGCGAGCTGTGGAAGGCGCTGTGCACGAAGGCCGGCGGCACGTGCGAGGCCGATGAAGCGTCCGTCGTGGCGGAGTCCACGGAGTCCACCGGCCCCCAGGACTCCGCCGGGTCGAACGCCGAGGCCGACGGGAAGGCCACCGGAGACTCCTCCGCCGCGGCCGATCCGGTGGTGCGCTACACGGACGGCCGCTCCTGGACCGTCACCCTGCCCGGCGCGGCCCTGTTCGACCCGGACTCGCCCCGGGTGCGCCCCTCGGCCCTGTCCACGCTCACCGACGTCGCGAGGACCGTGCTGACCACACCGCAGCTCGACCGCGTCGTGGTCAAGGGATACGTCGACCCGCGCGGAAACCCCGAGGTCGACGGGCCGCTGTCCCAGGGCCGCGCCGACGCGGTGCGGGACGTGCTCGTCGAGCGGGGCGTGCCCGCCGCCCGGGTGACGGCCGTCGGCCGGGGCCGGTCGACGGGCTGCCCCGAGGACCGGGCCGCGGACGGCATGTCCCGCATGCAGCGGCTGCAGTGCGACCGCCGCGTCGACATCGAGATCTTCAGGAAGTGAGGCCGGAGACACCGCCATGAAAGTGAACGGCAGCAACGGCTCGTCGCAGGCGAGCGCCCGTGAGGCACCCATATCCTGCGCCCGGTCCTCCCTCCCTCTCGTGGGCACCGACGGGCGCCGCCGGGCCGGGCGGCCCGCCGACCCCGTGGACAGTCAGGAGTCCGCGGTCCTGCTGCGCGCCTTCGCCCGTGGCAACGCCGGGCTGGCCCGGGCGCAGCAGTCGCTGGGGGAGCAGGGGACGAGACTCGTGGACACGTTCCAGTCGGGGCTGGCCGCGATCGACGCCGTGGAGCGTTTCACGGTCGGCGGGTCGGCGGGCGAGGCGCGCAGCGAGGTCGCGAAGGTGCGCCGCCGGCACGTCCGGGACGGACCCGAGAGCCTGCGCCGGAGCCGGCGGCCCTGGTCGTGGCTCCAGTGGGTGATGTTCGGGCTCAGCGCCCTGTTCGACCTGCCCTTCGTCGGCAAGGCCACGGCACAGGCGCTGGGCGTCGGACCGGACACGTGGTGGGACGACATCGTCTTCGGCCTGTCCTACCTGGTCGCGCTCGGTGTGTCCGGCCTCCAGTTCGCCCTGGGGCACTGGCTGGCCCGGTCGCTCTTCCGGCTGCGGGTGCGCGCCGCGTACGCCACCGAGCGCGTGCGGCGCACCCCGGGCCGGGCGCTGCGGCACCGGTTGTGGCCGGACGAGTCCCGGATCGAGACGCGCCGGCCGGACGACCTGCCCTGGGCCGCCCCCGTCCTGCCGGTCCTCGCCAGCCTGCTGCTGTTCGGCCTGCTGGGCGCGACCGCCTACACGCGGGCCCGGCAGAACCCCGCGCTGGACACCGCGGGCACCGTCATGGCGGTCTTCCTCGTCGTCTCCCTCGGCCTCGCCACCGTGGCGACCGCGTGCCTCGCGCACAACCCCTGCGCGGAGGCGGACAAGGCGGCGAAGAGCGCCACGGTCACCGCCGAGAAACGCACGACGGCGCGGGTGCCCGAGGCGAGGCGGCGGCTCGTCGAGCACAGCACGTCCTGGCACACGCTGCGCGCCGCCGTGGAACAGGCCGCGGCCGAGGCCCGCCGCACCGTGGACGACGCCTGCGCCGCGATCGTCGAGGAGCGGGCCGACAGCGGCGTCGCCGGCACGCTGGACCTGCCGCTGCGCGCGTACGCGTGGCCGCGCGGAAAAGACCGGGCGCGGACCGGGGCCGAAGGCGCGGACAGCGCCGCGAACGAGGGCGCGGACAGCGCCGGGAACGAGGGGGCGGCGCGGGACGGGAACGCCACGCCGCGCCTGCGTCTGGAGGTCCTGGAGCACACCTACGAACTGCTGAAGCGGTACGACCCGAGCCTGTTGGAGAACTGGCTGGAGGACATCGTGGAGGAGCTGAACGCCCAGTTCGCCGTACCGGAGACCGACCCGACTCCCTTCGCCCCGGCCCCGGCGCCTTTCCCCCCCGAGCCGGACCGGGTCGGGACGTGAACCCGGTTCCGAACTCGGCTCAAGCCCCTCACCAGTGACGCCCCCGCTCCGGCCCCTCCCCCGGTCACACCGGCCGGCCGGTGCGGCTCACCGGCCGGCGGGCCGGGCCGTCCAGGGGCGTCGGTCGCGGCCCGGCCGGGCGGTGCCGAGTCCGCTCGGCGGCGGTGTCCAGGGCAGCAGGATGCCGTCGCCCAGCCGCCGGGGCACGACATGGACGTGCAGGTGCCGCACGGTCTGGGTGGCGGCCGTGCCGCGCGAGGTGATGATGTTGCAGTCGCCGACCTCGGCGGCGAGTTCGGCGGCGTGCCGCATCGTGGCGGCGGACACGGCCGGGTCCGCCGCCACGTCCGGGACGTGCGTCTTGGGCAGGACGAGGACGTGCCCCGCCGTGACGCCCCCGCCGCGCGGCACGATCGCCAGCGCGTCGTCCCAGCCGCGCAGCACCCGCGCGGGTGCGAGGCCCCGCACGATGCGGCAGAACGGGCAGGTGTCCGCCGTGCGCGAGCCGTCGACGGCGGGCTCCTCCGTCCGGTGGCGGTCCTCGGCGGGCATGGTTCCTCCAGGTGCCGGTCGTTGCACGCGGGCGTGTGCCGCTACCGTACGGCGGCGGCCGGGGCCTGCGGGACCGACACCGCGGCCTCGGCCGTGCGGCCTACCGGCGGCGTCGCGCGGCGGCCGCCGGGGAAGCGGTGAGGGCATGAGATTCCTCGTACGCGACCGGCTCCTGGGCTTCGGCGACGACTACTGGATCGAGGACGACCGCGGCACCAGGGTGTTCCTCGTCGACGGCAAGGCGATGCGGCTGCGGGACACCTTCGAGCTGAAGGACGCCCACGGGCGGGTCCTGATCGACATCCACCGGAAGATGTTCGCCCTGCGCGACACGATGGTGATCGAACGGTCCGGCTCGCCCCTGGCCACCATCCGGCGCAAGCGCCTGTCGCTGCTGCGCAATCACTACCGGGTCTCCCTGGCGGACGGCAGCACCGAACTGGACGTCAGCGGCAAGATCCTCGACCGGGAGTTCGCGGTCGAGTACGACGGCGAACTCCTCGCGGTCGTCTCCCGCCGCCGGCTGCACGTGCGGGAGACGTACGGCGTCGACATCGTGCGGGAGGACGCGGACCCGGCGCTGCTGATCGCGGTGGCGGTGTGCGTCATCCACCTGGCGGAGAAGGAGCGGGAGGACTAGAGCGTGTCTCTTTGATCGGTTGGTCAGTTGATCGGATGTGTCTGTCCGATTAGTGATCACTGATGCGATGTGGGACCGGATCGAGCCGCTGATGCCGGCCGATCCGGTCCGCGGTCGGCGGTGGGCCGATCACCGCCGAACCCTGGAGGCCATCGCTTGGAAGTACCGCACCTGCTCGCCCTGGCGGGACCTGCCGGACGAGCTCGGCTCGTTCCAGACCGCTCACAAACGCCTGATCAGGTGGGCCGTGGACGGCACCTGGGAACGCATTTTTGCAGCGGTGCTGGCCGCGGCCGACGCCGGTGACGACATCGGCTGGACCCTGTCTGTGGACTCCACCGTCTGCCGGGCTCACCAGCATTCCGCCGGAGCCAGGAAAAGGGGGCTCCAGGCCCGGCCGAACCCGACGACCATGCGCTCGGACGCTCCCGCGGCGGCATGAGCACGAAGGTCCACCTCGCCAGCGACGGCCATGCACGACCCCTGGCTCTCCGCGTCACCGCAGGCCAGGCGGGCGACGCCCCGGCCTTCGAGACCATCATGGCCGCCATCCGTGTTCCGCGAAGCGGACCCGGAAGGCCGAGGACGCGACCCGATGCCGTCCTCGCGGACCGCGCGTACTCATCCCGCGCGATCCGGAGTCACCTCCGCCGACGCGGTATCCGCGCAGTCATCCCCCAGCCCTCCGACCAGGTCGGCCACCGGCTGCGGCGCGGCCGCGCCGGCGGCCGACCGCCCGCTTTCGACGCCGAGGCATACAAGCAGCGCAACGCGGTCGAGCGATGCATCAACCGGCTCAAGCAGTGGCGCGGTCTGGCCATGCGGACGGACAAGCTCGCCATCGCCTACCAGGCCGCACTCCACCTCGCTGCCATCCTGATCTGGACCCGACACTGAGCGACGAAGAACTAACCGGAGGTGCTGGGCAGCCAGCTGGTAGCGCCCAACACCTCGCGCGCTATGTCCACCACTGAACGCCCGTCGGTCGCCACTCGCACCGTGTCCAGAGGCGTCTGCTCATCCAGAATCCGCGCCTTACGGGCGCTGCTCTCCAGTTCGTGCTCCAGCTCCGAGCCCAGTTCCCGACCGGTCAGCCGCTCACGAGCGGTGGCATCGGAGGCGGTGAGCACAACCCGCACGATCCTGACATTCGCACCCATGGCGCGCTGGAACATGGCCTCGTTCTCAGCCAACACGCTCACAGTGTGCGTGTAGATCAAGCGGCGGTACCCGAGCTCGGCGTAGTTCGACCAGAGCGCCGTCAGATTGCGCTCCGCGATCTTTCTGCGCCGGGGGTCCCCCTCCGGAGCAGGATGTGCCTGCCCCATGAAGTCGCCTTCGACTACGCAGTGAGCAACCATCGCGGCGCGCAGACGCGCTGAGACCTCCCACCCCACTGTCGTCTTACCGACGCCCGCGCGCCCTCCGATGAGCAATACCTCTGCTTGATCCATAACGGCACCCTGCCACCGGGGGGTCGAACTGCGCGAACCAGATATGCGCGGATCAAGGAGACAGGCCCTAGGGGGCGTTCCGCCCTAAGGCTGTCCGCCCCGGTTGCGGCGGGGCGGTTCCAGGCCGAGCACCCGGTCCTTGAGGGCCGGGAACTGCTCGCGGGTCGCGGCGACCCGCGCCGGGTCGAAGTCCACCGTGAGGACCTCCTCGCCGGGGCCGGCCTGCGCCAGCACCTCGCCCCACGGGTCGACCACGATCGAGTGACCCGCCTGCGGAACCCCCGCGTGCGTCCCGGCCGTTCCACAGGCGAGCACGAACGCCTGGTTCTCGACCGCCCGCGCCTGGGCCAGCAGCGTCCAGTGCGCCCGGCGGCGCTCCGGCCAGCCCGCCGGGACCACCAGGGTCTCGGCGCCGGCGTCGACGAGACCGCGGAAGAGTTCGGGGAACCGGAGGTCGTAGCAGGTGGCGACACCGAGGGTCGTCCCGGGCAGCCGTACCGTCACCAGGTCGCGGCCGGCGCCCATCAGGACGGCCTCGCCCTTGTCGAAGCCGAAGCGGTGGATCTTGCGGTAGGCGGCGGCCAGGTCACCGGAGGGGGAGAAGACGAGCGACGTGTTGTAGAGGGGGCCCTCCGGGTCCCGTTCCGGGACGGAGCCGGCGTGCAGCCAGACGCCCGCGTCGCTCGCGGCCTCGGCCATCGCCTCGTACGTCGGCCCCTCCAGCGGTTCGGCCTCGGCGGCGAACTCCTCGTAGGCGAACGCCCCGGTCGTCCACAGCTCCGGCAGCACCACGAGGTCCGCGGCCCCGGCCTGTTCGCGCACCAGGGAGGAGACCCGCGCCCGCCGCGCTTCGACCGATTCGCCCTCTTCCACGGCGATCTGGATCAGAGAGGCGCGCACACTACCACCGTCCTGGCATTCGAGTCGTCCACACGGGCCTACGATCGTCACACGAAAGCACTGCCGGGGTGCCTCACAGCAGCGTAACTTAACGTTTCGAGACACCCGCCGACAGCCACCTCCCGCAGGCAACGCCGCCGCCACAACCGCCCGAGTACCGACCGCCGAGGGGTCCCGTTCCGTGAGTCTGCATCCCACCCTCCAGCCCTACGCCGACGCCTGGACCCACTCCATCGAAGCGATATCCGAGCTGGTGCAGCCACTGGTGGAGGCGGACTGGAACCGCCGGACGCCCTGCCCCGGCTGGTCGGTCCGCGACATCGTGTCGCACGTCATCGGCCTGGACTGCGAGATGTACGGCGACCCGCGGCCCATCCACACCCTCCCGCGCGACCTGTTCCACGTCACCAACGACTTCCAGCGCTACATGGAGATGCAGGTCGACGTCCGCCGGCACCACACCGCGCCGGAGATGACGTCGGAGCTGGAGTACACGATCATCCGCCGCAACCGCCAGCTGCGGAACGAGTCGCGTGACCCGGGGACGAAGGTGCGCGGCCCCCTCGGCAGTGAGCTGACCCTCGAGGAGTCCATGCGCACCCACGCGTTCAACGTGTGGGTGCACGAGCAGGACCTGCGCGCCGCCCTCGGCCGGCCGGGCAACCTCGACTCCCCCGGCGCGCACATCACCCGTGACGTGCTGCTCGACGAACTGCCCTCCGTCGTCGCCGACCGCGCCGAGGCGCCCCGCAGTTCCGCGGTCGTCTTCGACGTCCACGGTCCGGTGGAGTTCCTGCGCACGATCCGGGTCGACATCCAGGGCCGCGGCACCCTGGAGACGGCGCCCGCGCTGGGCCCGGCCGCCGCGTTCACCCTCGACTGGGAGACGTACGTGCGGCTCGCCTGCGGCCGGGTGTCGGCGGAGGCCGTGGCGGACCGGGTGAAGGCGGAGGGCGAGCCGGAGCTGACGGCGGCGATCCTGCGGAACTTCGCCGTCACGAGGTAGCACACGGGAAGGGGCCCGTCGTGGCGGTCACGACGGGCCCCTTCCCGGTGGTGCGGCGTCAGCGGAGCCGGGCGAAGCCGTAGTTCAGCAGCTTCGTCGCGTCCGCGGCGCGGGTGGTGGCGTTGGTGGAGGCCAGCACCGTGCCGACCACCGTCCTGCCGTTGCGGGTGGCGGCGAAGACGAGGCAGTACTTCGCCTCCTGGCCGGAGCCCGTCTTCACACCGATGGTGCCGCTGTAGCTGCTCAGCAGCGTGTTGGTGTTCTTCCAGGCCGCCATGGTGCGGATCGAGCCGGTCTTGGTGACCGTCCTGGCGGTGTAGGACTTCGTCTTGACGATGGCGCGGAAGTTGGCGCTCTTCAGCGCGTTGCTCGCCAGCAGCGTCAGGTCCTTGGCGGTGGAGTAGTTGGCTCCGTTGCCGATGCCGTCGAACGAGTCGAAGTGCGTGTTCGTCATCTTCAGCGACTTCGCGGTGGCGTTCATCTTGCCGATGAACGACTTCACGCGCGCGGCCCGGGTCGTCCCCGTGCCGAACTTGTCGGCGAGGGCGTACGCGGCGTCGCAGCCCGACGGGAGCATCAGCCCGTAGAGCAGCTGACGGACGGTGACCTTGTCACCGACGATCAGACGGGCGGACGAGGCGCCCTTCGACACGATGTAGTCGCTGTAGGCCTTCTGGATGGTGACCTTGGTGTCCAGGTTCAGGTTCGGCTGCGACAGCACGACCTTCGCGGTCATGATCTTCGTCGTCGAACCCGTGGACATCCGGGTGGTGGCGCCCTTGTTGTACAGCGCGGCGCTGTTGGCGTTGTTCATCACGTAGCCGGTCTTCGCGGCGATCGTGGGCGTCGCAACTGCTTGCGCGGGCGCCGCGCTGAGGGCGCCGGCGGCGAGCATCGCGCCGGTCGTGAGGGCGACGGCTGCGGCTCTGCGGGTCCGGAGCCCCTGGGTGGCGGTTATCAACTGAAATACCCCGATTACGTCGAATGCCCCTGCGGTGCGGCCGAGTTGGAGGGGGGATAAAGAAAATGGGGCCGCACGTGTGTGACACGTAAGTAGCACAGAAAGTTGTACGCCCGCTGAAGCGGGCTCCCGCCGCCGCCCCGTGTTCCGCATGCTGGAACGCACCCCCGATGCGTACGTGTTGTATCTATCCTGTGGTCATGCCTTCCGCCCCGCCCGCCCCCCTCAAGCAGCCACCCGCCGCCGACCGTGTCTACGCCCACGTCAAGCAGGGCGTTCTGGACCGCCGCTACGAGGGCGGCACCCTCCTCACCGAGGGCGAGCTCGCCGAGGCCGTGGGCGTCTCCCGCACACCGGTGCGCGAGGCGCTGCTGCGGCTGGAGGTGGAGGGGCTGATCAGGCTTTACCCGAAAAAGGGCGCCCTGGTCCTGCCGGTCTCCGCGCAGGAGATCGCGGACGTCGTCGAGACCCGGCTGCTGGTGGAGGAGCACGCGGCCCGCAAGGCCGTTCCCGCGCCCGCCGGACTCGTCGAACGGCTCGAGGAACTGCTGGAGCGGCAGAAGGCGCAGGCCGCCGCCGGCGATCTGGCCGGCGCCGCAGTCACCGACCGCTGCTTCCACGCCGAGATCGTCCGCAGCGGCGGCAACGAGATCCTCTCCCGGCTCTACGACCAACTGCGCGACCGTCAGCTGCGGATGGGCGTGGCGATCATGCACTCCCACCCCGACCGGATCGCCAAGACGCTCACCGAGCACGAGGAGATCCTGCGCGCCCTGCGCTCGGGGGACCCCGAGGAGGCCGTCGCGGTCGTCCGCCGCCACATCGGCTGGTTCTCGCACCTGGCCCGGGGGGAGGTCCGATGAGGGCCCAGGGAGGGTCGGCGCGCCACACCACCCTTCCGGGTGACCCGCCCGGCGGGCGGCGCGCCGTCGCCGTCTGGGGGATCGGCGTCGCCGTCTACTTCGTCGCCGTCATCTTCCGCACGTCGCTGGGGGTGGCCGGCCTGGACGCCGCCGACCGCTTCCATGTGAACGCCTCCGCGCTGTCGACCTTCTCGATCCTGCAACTGCTGGTGTACGCGGGCATGCAGATACCGGTCGGCCTGCTGGTCGACCGGCTCGGCACGAAGAAGGTGCTCGCCATCGGCGTCGTGCTGTTCACGGCCGGACAGCTCGGGTTCGCGTTCTCCCCGTCGTACGGCATGGCGCTGGCCTCGCGGGCGCTGCTCGGCTGCGGCGACGCGATGACGTTCATCAGCGTGCTGCGGCTCGGCTCGCGGTGGTTCCCGGCACGGCGGGGGCCGATGATCGCGCAGTTCGCGGGTCTGGCCGGCATGGCGGGCAACCTCGTCTCCACACTGCTGCTGGCCCGGCTGCTGCACGGCATCGGCTGGACCGCCGCCTTCGCGGGCAGCGCGGTCGCCGGTGTCGTCGTCCTCGTGCTGCTCCTGCTGTTCCTCGAGGACCACCCCGAGGGCCACGAGCCCGAGCCCTTCCCGCACCGGGGCGCCGCCTACGTACGACGGCAGATCGCCGCGTCCTGGCGCGAGCCGGGGACCCGGCTGGGGCTGTGGGTGCACTTCACCACCCAGTTCCCGGCGATGGTGTTCCTGCTGCTGTGGGGCCTGCCGTACCTGGTGGAGGCACAGGGCCTGTCGCGTGCCGTCGCCGGCGAACTGCTGACCCTGGTGGTGCTGTCGAACATGGCCGTCGGCCTGGTGTACGGCCAGGTCGTCGCCCGGCACCACGAGGCGCGGCTGCCCCTGGCACTGGGCACCGTCGGCGCGACCGCGCTGGTGTGGGCGGCGACCCTCGCCTGTCCCGGCGACCACGCGCCGATGTGGCTGCTCGTCGTGTTGTGCGCGGTGCTGGGGGCGTGCGGACCGGCGTCGATGATCGGTTTCGACTTCGCCCGGCCCGCCAACCCGCCCGAGCGGCAGGGCACCGCGTCCGGGATCACCAACATGGGCGGGTTCGTCGCCTCCATGACGACCCTCTTCGCGGTGGGCGTCCTGCTGGACGCCACCGGCGACGACTACACCGTCGCGTTCTCCTCGGTGTTCGTCCTCCAGGCGCTGGGCGTCTGCCAGATCCTGCGGCTGCGCAGGCGGGCGGCCCGGCGGGAGCGGGAGCGGCTGGTGGCCAGCCGGGTGTCCGCGGTGCACGTGCCCGTGTAGCCGGGGGCAGGGCCGTCCACCGTCTCCCGGGAGGCGGTGGCGGTCGCCCTCGCCGTGTCCCCTTGCCGTGTCCCCTTGCCGTCAAAAGCGATTGTCCGGACGTCTGTTCGCGCACTACCGTCGGGCGGGTCGACGTGTAGCTCAGCAGCAGAGCACCGGGCTCGGGACCCGGAGGGCGCGGGGGCGGAACCCGCCACGTCGGATCTTCGACGTGTAGCTCAGCAGCAGAGCGCCGGGCTCAGGACCCGGAGGGCGCGGGGGCGGAACCCGCCACGTCGGCTATGGACCACGACGCTGACCAGCAGCACCTCGCAGAGGCGAACCCGGGCTACGCGTCCGGCCAACTGGCCAGGGCGCTCAGGACCGCCCACACCCACCCGGACCCCGACACCCGCCGCCGCGCCCGGGAGCGCGGCCGTTCCTGGCGTGCCGTCCTCGCCGGCATGGCGAACGGGCTCCTGACCGTCGGCTCGCGCACGCCCGTCGCCGGTCTGCCGGCCTGGGTGACGCCCGAGGTGATCCGCGGCGGCTTCGCCACCGGTGTGCCGAGCGCCGGCGGCCCCCTGAGCGCGGACGAGATCGACACCGCCCGCCGGGCCGGTGTGCCCGAGGACCGGCGGGCGCTGTTCGCGTACTGGCTGTCCGAGGAGGGCCTCGGACACCTCTACGAGCTGCTGGACAGTGGACGCTACGAGGTGACCGTCCCCGAGGAGGCCGCCCTGCTCACCGTGGCCTGGCTCGGCCGGGCGGGCGAGACGGACGCGGCCCTGGAACTCGTCGAGGAGCTCGCGCCGTTCGCGGACCGGCTGCGGTTCTCGCCGCGCCCGGCCGCCCGCCCGGCGCCCGGCGCCGACGCGATCCACCGCCGCACCGTCGAGGACGCCCGGCACGCCCTGGAGCGGCGCCGTCCGAACAGGGCCGTGGAGGCGCAGCGGGAGGCGCTCGCCGTCTGGCAGCCGTTCGGGGACGAACTGCTCGCGCACTGGCTGGAGACGGCCGAGGACGGACGGGTCCTGGCCCGCACGCCCGACGACGCCTGGCACGCGCGCGGCGCCGGGCTGCTGCGCCGCCACCGCGAGCTGGCGCGCCGGCACACGTACTGCACCAAGCACCTCGACCCCAAGCAGAACCTGGGCATCCTGCGCGGCGCGCTGGAGGAGACCGTCGCCGGCCGGACGCTCGACGCCCGCCGGCTGGGGCTGCTGCGGCACGCCGTCACGTCCATGGTGCGCAAGCGCGGACTGCCCGGTTCCGCCGAGCTGACGGCGCTGCGCCGGGAGCAGGCCGCCCACGCGGCGCTGCCCTCGCACCACGCGCTCGCCCGGCTCGTGCTGTGCCGGCTGTCCGGCCTGCCCCTGGAGGAGGGCGTCGCCGAGGTCGAGCCGCTGGTCGCTCCCGTGCGCGCGCAGGAGGCGCGCGAGACGGGGCTGCCCGCCGGCGCGGTGATTCCGAGCGCCCTGCGCTGGCCCGTGGAGGCCGCGCTGAGCGCGCCCCTCGGGACGCTGGTGGAGCGCGGCGTCGTGCCGTCGGCGGAGGTGCTGGCCGAACTGGTCCCGCAGGTCGTCGCCGTCACCGCCGCGCGGGCCTACCCGGACGAGGGGCTGCGCACGCTGTCCGCCGCGACCTACCGGGCGTTCCGCAACCGCCGGTCGCTGCTGCTGCTCAACCTGGAGAAGCAGGTGCGGGTGGAGGAGCTGCCGTGGGTGTCGGCCGTGGGCCGGTGGCGTGCGCGGGGCGACGCCGGTGCGGTGGCGGAGGTGGCGCTGCGCCGGCTCGGTGAGCTGGCCGTGCAGGCCTTCCCGGGCACGATCCTGCCCAACCCGCTGGTGCGCGAGCTGTCGGTCCTCGCCCGCCAGGCCGACCTCGGTGCTCCCCTGGTGGAGGAGCTGGCCGCGGACATCTTCATGGGCACGTTCACCCCGAAGTTCCTCGCCGCGGCCCGCGTCGCGGCGGAGCTGCTGGGCGGTGGCTCGCTGTACGAGCGGTACTACGGCATCGACTACCGGGCCGTCCGCAACCTCGCGATCGCCGAGGCGGGCGAGGCGCTGACGCGCACGTTCCGTCCGCGGACCTCACCGGGCTTCGCGAAGCTGTGCGCCGAGCGGGCCGAGGCCTCGTCCTCGCGGTCGCGGCACGGCTACGGCTCGGTGGCGGCGAACGGCACGGTGATCGAGCAGGCGCAGATCCTCACCACGCACAACCTGGCGACCCTGGTCCACCGCGTCGGCATCGCCCCGGAGCCGGGCTGGGAGGAACTGGCCCACCGCTGCTTCGACACGGTGTGCCGCCTGACCGCGCGGCTGCACGGCAATCCGCGCCCGCTGGCCACGATCAAGGACGTCGCCTACGCCTGGCGCCAGATGCTGTTCCACCTCTCGCTGTGCGACGAGCGGGAACGGTCCCGCGCCCCGGCCCGCCTCGCGGAGGAACTGTCCCGCCACCCCGCCCACGTGGCCACCCGCCTGGCCCCGGCCCTCACCGGCCTCCGGCAGACCGCCGAGGGCGGCTCACCGCACGACGGCCCGGGCCGCCTCCTCCTGGGCTGGTCGACGAACGGCCACTGGATGAGCCAGGAACAGGGGGCGAACCGGTAAGGGGCCGAAGCCGGGGGCGAGGTCGGAGAAGTCGAGGCCCGGGGGCGAGGCCGGGGGCCCGGGCTGGAAGCGGGCCCCTCAGCCCCCGGATGGAAGCCGGGGGCTGAGGGGCCCGCCCCTACCCGGGGGCCGAGGCCCCGCGTGGAAGACGGGGGGCTGAGGCCCGGGCGGATCCGGGGTCAGGGGGCGGCCGAGGCCGCCCCCTGTCTCGGTCACGCCCAGGTGATCAGGCGCTTCGGCTGTTCCAGGATCGCCGCCACGTCCGCCAGCACCTTGGAGCCCAGCTCCCCGTCCACCAGACGGTGGTCGAAGCTCAGCGCGAGGGTGGTGACCTGACGCGGCTTCACCTTGCCCTTGTGCACCCACGGCTGGAGCTTGATGGCGCCGACCGCGAGGATCGCCGACTCACCGGGGTTGAGGATCGGGGTGCCGGTGTCGACGCCGAAGACGCCGACGTTGGTGATGGTGATGGTGCCGCCCTGCATGGCGGCCGGCGAGGTCCTGCCCTCGCGGGCCGTCGCCACCAGCTCGCCCAGCGACTCGGCCAGTTGCGGCAGCGTCTTGGCCTGGGCGTCCTTGACGTTCGGGACGATCAGGCCACGGGGTGTGGCCGCCGCGATGCCGAGGTTCACGTAGTGCTTGACGACGATCTCCTGCGCCGCCTCGTCCCAGGACGCGTTGATCTCCGGGTTGCGCCTGACGGCGACGAGCAGGGCCTTGGCGATCAGCAGGAGCGGGTTGACCCGCAGACCCTGCATGTCCTTGTCCTGCTTGAGCTCCTCGACCAGCTTCAGCGTGCGCGTGACGTCGACCGTCACGAACTCGGTGACGTGCGGCGCGGTGAACGCGGAGCCGACCATCGCCGCGGCCGTCGCCTTGCGGACGCCCTTGACCGGGACACGGGTCTCGCGGGCCGTGTCGTACGACACCACCGGCGCCGGTGCCGCAGCGGGGGCGGCGGTCACGGCCGGGCTCACCGGCTCGGGCGCCCGGGCCGGGACCGCCGCCGGGGCGGCCGCGGCGTGGACGTCCTCGCGGGTGATGACGCCGTCCGGGCCCGACGGGACCACTGTCGTCAGGTCCACGCCCAGGTCCTTGGCGAGCTTGCGCACCGGCGGCTTGGCGAGCGGGCGCGGCCTCTCGGTGCCCGCGCCGGCCGGGCCGTGGCCCGCCGACCCGTGGCCGTTCAGCTCGGCCTGCACGGCCGCCGCGGCGGACGTCTCCTCGGGGACCGCCGTCTCCGCCGACTTGCGCGGGCGGCGCTTGGTGGAGGAGGAGGCCACGCCGTACCCGACGAGGACCGGCTGGCGGCCGGACCCCTGCGCCGTCGGCTCCTCCGGCTTCTCCACAACCGACGGACCCACCGCGGTCGCGGCGGGCGCGGCCGGGGCCTCGGCGGGAGCCGGTGCGGCCCCGCCCGCGATGTCCACCGCGATGATCGACGTGCCCACGTCGACCGTGGTGCCCTCGGGGAAGTGCAGGGCGCGGACCACGCCGTCGTAGGGGATGGGCAGCTCGACGGCGGCCTTGGCCGTCTCGACCTCGCACACCACCTGTCCGTCCGTGACCGTGTCCCCCGGCTGGACGTACCACTTGAGGATCTCGGCCTCGGTGAGTCCCTCGCCCACGTCGGGCATCTTGAACTCGCGTACGGACGCTTCCGTCATCGTCGTCACGACCCTCTCCTCAGTACGCCAGGGCACGGTCGACGGCGTCGAGCACCCGGTCCAGGCCCGGCAGGTACTCCTCCTCCAGGCGGGCCGGCGGGTAGGGGGCGTGGTAGCCGCCCACCCGGAGCACCGGTGCCTCCAGGTGGTAGAAGCAGCGCTCCGTGATCCGGGCGGCGATCTCCGCGCCCGAACCGAAGAACACCGGCGCCTCGTGGACGACGACCAGGCGGCGGGTCTTCTCCACCGAGGCCCGGATGGAGTCGAAGTCGAGCGGGGAGACCGAGCGCAGGTCCAGGACCTCCAGGTTCTTGCCCTCCTCGGCGGCCGCGGCGGCGGCCTCCAGGCAGAGCTTCACCATCGGGCCGTACGCGGCCAGGGTGAGGTCGGTGCCCTCGCGGACGACCCGGGCCCTGTGCAGCGGGCCGGGGATCGCCTCGGTGTCGACCTCGCCCTTGTCCCAGTAGCGCCGCTTGGGCTCGAAGAAGATCACCGGGTCGTCGCTCTGGATGGCCTGCTGCATCATCCAGTAGGCGTCGCCCGCGTTCGACGGGGAGACCACCTTCAGGCCCGCCACGTGCGCGAAGAGCGACTCGGGGGACTCCGAGTGGTGCTCGACGGCGCCGATGCCGCCGCCGTAGGGGATGCGCACGACGACGGGCAGCTTGACCTTGCCCAGTGAGCGGGCGTGCATCTTCGCCAGCTGGGTGACGATCTGGTCGTAGGCGGGGAAGACGAAGCCGTCGAACTGGATCTCCACCACCGGCCGGTAGCCGCGCAGGGCGAGGCCGATCGCCGTGCCGACGATGCCGGACTCGGCGAGCGGGGTGTCGATGACGCGGGACTCGCCGAAGTCCTTCTGCAGGCCGTCCGTCACCCGGAAGACGCCGCCGAGCTTGCCGACGTCCTCGCCCATGACGAGGACCTTCTCGTCGGCCTCCAGGGCGCGGCGCAGCGACTCGTTGATCGCCTTGGCCAGGGCCATGTTCTTGCTGGTCGCAGTACCGGCCATCTCAGTTTCCCCCCTCGCCCGTGGCGAAGCCGCTGTCGGACTCGGTCGCGAACGACGCCTGGTAGGCGGCGAACTCGGCCCGCTCCTCGTCGACGAGGGCGTGCCCGTCGGCGTAGACGTTCTCGAAGATGGCGAAGTGGTCCGGGTCGGGCATGGCACGGACCGCTTCGCGCACTCGCCTGCCCAACGCCTCGCTCTCGGCCTCGAGTTCCGCGAAGAATCCCTCGTCCGTGTGGTTCGAGGTCTCGAGGTGGCGGCGCAGACGCAGGATCGGGTCCTTCGCTTCCCAGGCCGCCCGCTCGTCGTCGTGGCGGTAGCGGGTGGGGTCGTCGGAGGTGGTGTGGGCGCCCATGCGGTACGTGTACGCCTCGACGAGGGTGGGGCCCTCGCCGCGCCGGGCGCGCTCCAGCGCCCACTTCGTCACCGCGAGGCAGGCGAGGACGTCGTTGCCGTCGACGCGGACGCCGGGGAAGCCGTAGCCCTGCGCGCGCTGGTACAGCGGGACGCGGGTCTGCCGCTCGGTGGGCTCGGAGATCGCCCACTGGTTGTTCTGGCAGAAGAACACGACGGGCGCGTTGTAGACCGCGGAGAAGGTGAACGATTCAGCGACGTCACCCTGGCTGGAGGCGCCGTCGCCGAAGTAGGCGATCACCGCGCTGTCGGCGCCGTCCTTGGCGACGCCCATGGCGTAGCCGGTTGCGTGCAGCGTCTGGGAGCCGATGACGATCGTGTAGAGGTGGAAGTTGTTGCCGTTGGGGTCCCAGCCTCCGTTGTTGACGCCGCGGAACATGCCGAGCAGGTTCGTCGGGTCGACGCCCCGGCACCAGGCGACGCCGTGCTCGCGGTAGGTGGGGAAGACGTAGTCGTCGTCGCGCAGGGCCCGGCCGGAGCCGATCTGGGCGGCCTCCTGACCGAGCAGCGACGCCCACAGGCCCAGTTCGCCCTGGCGCTGGAGCGAGGTGGCCTCGGCGTCGAAGCGACGGGTGAGCACCATGTCGCGGTACAGGCCGCGCAGCTCGTCGGGGGTGATGCCGGCGACGTAGGGGTCGTACTCGGCGTTCTCGACGCGCTCGCCCTCGGGGGTGAGCAACTGGACGAGGCCGGGCTCCGCGCTGCTCTTCCTGGCGGCGCGGCCGGTGCGGGTGGTGCGGTTGGCGCTGGTGGTGCGCTTGGTGCCGGTGCCGGTGCCCTTGGCCTCCGCGGCGCGCGGGGTGCCGGCCGCTTCCTCGGCGCCGGTGGTGCCGGCCTTGCTTCCGGCGCTGCGTCGCGGCTTGCGCGCGGCAGTGCTCTCCACGGTCACGTGTGCTCCTCCGTCGGTCCGGCCCCCGGGGTTGCCGGGTACCAGTGCGGCTCACCTGTTGTCCGACACCCGTGCACGGGGTGGGTGTCACTCGGCCGGGAACAGGCGTGACAGGTGCCCCGGCGAGCGCCCTGCAATGTTCACGTTACCCAGTGCGCCACATTTCTGTGAAACCCCACCTGACCTGCGTTTTTGCTTGGATTTCCAAGTAAATCGGCAAAGTCGGGAAGGATCCTGGTCACAGCCTTGCAGGAGGCCGGAGCAACGGCACGTTAACCCGCCCACCCAGTTCACGGGAAGAGTTCGTGTACGACACCGATGTCAGGCACGGAAAGGGAGGAATCCGGGTGTTTCCCCTTGGCGGGCCCGATGTCATGACGGCGTGGCGGCCGGGAGTGTGCCCGTCGGAGACCGACCGGGACCGCCGGAGATCACTTGTGTCGCCTGGTGACTTTCTGTGACAACGCCCAGCTCACAGCGGTGCGCCGTGCCCTAGCATCGGCCGCGTGCCGCGCTCCTGTGTACCACCCCTCGTGCCCCATGCGCCCCCTTTGGGCGCCCTGCTCCGCCGATACGCCGCCGGCGCCCCGCTCGCCTGCGAGCCGGTCCACCAGGGCCTGCTGAACCGCGGCTACCGGCTGCGCACGACCCGCGGCCGGTACTTCCTCAAGCACCACTTCGATCCGGACACCGCCGACCCTGCCTCGATCGTCCGCCAGCACCGCGCCACCCGGCGCCTGGCCGACCTGGGCGTCCCCGTCGCGCCCCCACTGCCCGGCCGCGACGGGCGCACGGTCGCCGTCGTCGGCGGTCACGCCTACGCGCTGCACCCGTGGATCGACGGCCGCCACCGCCATGGCGCCCAGCTCACGCCCGCCGAGTGCGGACGGCTGGGGGCGCTTCTGGGGGTTGTGCACGCGAGTTTGGAGCGCGTGATGCCGGCGCACGCGCGGGCGCGGGCCACACCCGCCGAGAGCAGCGCTCCGGCCGACACCTTCGCCCTGATCGACGACCTCCTCGCCCGCGTGAGCCGCCACCGCCCGGCCGGCTCCTTCGACGAACTGGCCCGCCGCCGGCTCCTCGAACGGCGTGTCCTGCTGGAACGGCACGCCGACCGGCGTCCACCGCGCGTCGGCCCGGTCGGCTGGGTGCACGGCGACTTCCACCCCTTCAACCTGCTCTACCGGGGGGACGCGCCCGCCGCGATCGTCGACTGGGACCGGCTCGGCGTGCAGCCCCGCGCGGAGGAGGCCGTCCGCGCCGCCGCGATCTTCTTCGTCCGGCCCGACGGCACCCTGGACCTGCCGAAGATCCGGGCCTACGCGCGCGCGTACCGGCCTGCCGCCGGGGCCACGCCCTCGGAACTGGCGGCGGCCGTGCACCGCGTGTGGTGGGAGCGGCTCAACGACTTCTGGATGCTGCGCTGGCACTACGAACGCGGCGACACCCGCGCCGACTCCCAGTTCCCCGCCGCCTCGGCGCTGGTGGTCTGGTGGACCGGCGCGTACGACGCGGTGTGTGACGCGTTCGCGGACTGAACCCGCCCGGACACACACGCGCGCGTGGCGCCCCGGCGGGCCCCACGCGCGCATGTGAAGAAGGGGTGCGGCCGAGAGGTCAGCCTCCGGTCACGCCGAGGGACGTGCCCTGGTCGGTGCCGCCGTTCGACGTGCCCTGCGTGGTACCGCCCTCGTCGCCGGTCCCGCTGCTGTCGCCGCCGCCGGTGCCGCTCGACTCGGTGTCGGTCGGCTCCTCCGACGGCTGCGTCTCGGTCGCCGGGTCCGACGGCTCGTTGGACGGCTCGCTGCTGTAGCTGGGCGACGGCGAGTAGGACGGGGTGTACGAGGGCGTCCAGTTGGACCCGGAGCCCGACCCGCCGGTGTTGTCGGAGGTGTCGCCAGTCGGCTGGTCGCTCTTCTCCTCGCTGGGCGACGGGCTGGACGTGTCCTGCGAGGCGGACGGAGTGGCGCTCGGCGACTTCGTGGTCTCGCTCCCGCCGCCCTTGCCGTCCCCCTTGCTCAGCGCGAAGGAGACGCCCGCGGCGATGGCGATCACCGCGAGGACGGCGAGGATCCACAGCTTGCCGCGGCCGCTGCCCCGGTTGCCGTGCCCCTCGAAGCCGCCGTCGTCACCGCCGCCGTAGCCCTGCGGCAGGATCGGCTGGGGGATCTGGGACGTGCTGGAGCCGCCGACGCCGTGCGGCATCGCCGTCGTGCCCGCGAAGGCCACGGTGCCGGCGCCCCGCCCGTCGGGCGCGTCGACCGGGCCGGTGTTCCAGGTGCCGGTATGGCCGCCCTGGTCGTACAGCATCTGCAGTCCGTACTGGACCAGGCCGCGCATCTCCTCCGCGGTCTGGAAACGGTCGTCGGGCTCCTTGGCGAGGGAGCGCATGACGAGGCCGTCGAGCTCGGGCGGGCAGCCGCCGTCGGAGCTGCGCGACGGCGGCACGGGGATGTCCTGGACGTGCTGGTAGACCACCGACAGCGGCGTCTCGCCGGTGAACGGCGGGCGCAGCGCGAGCAGTTCGTACAGGAGGCAGCCGGTGGCGTAGAGGTCGGAGCGGTGGTCGACGGCCTTGCCGAGGGCCTGCTCCGGCGAGAGGTACTGCGGGGTGCCCATGACCATGCCGGTCTGCGTCATCGTCGTCGACGCGCCGTGCAGGGCGCGGGCGATGCCGAAGTCCATCACCTTCACGGCGCCGTTGTGCGTGATGATGACGTTCGCCGGCTTGATGTCGCGGTGCACGATGCCGTGCTGGTGCGAGTAGGCCAGCGCCTCAAGGACGCCGGAGACGATGATCAGGGCCTGCTCGGGGCCCGGCGCCTCGGCGTTGAGCAGCAGGTCGCGGATGGTCCGCCCCTCGACCAGCTCCATCACGATGTACGGCACGCTCTGGCCGCCCACGACGTCCTCGCCGGAGTCGTACACGGCGACGATGGCATGGTGGTTGAGACCTGCGACGGACTGCGCCTCACGCGTGAAGCGGGCCTTGGACACCGGGTCCTCGGCGAGGTCCGCGCGCAGCAGCTTGACCGCGACGGTGCGTCCGAGACGTACGTCCTCGGCCGCGAACACCTCCGCCATGCCGCCCCGGCCGAGTCTGCCGGTCAGCCGGTACCGGCCGTCCCCGACCAACCCGCCGTTGCCCCACAATTCCGGCGCATCTGACATACCGCCGCCAGTCGCCTCGGGGTCGGACGGGCCCTGGGCGCGCTGCTGCTGTGCCATCAGTCCTCGCCGTCGTTTCTGCCCGCGGTGCGCGCGGTGTTGTTACGGTCTCCGTCGGCCACGCTACAGCCTCCGCGCAAGCCGCCGGTCCGGGACGAGCCCGGGCACCGGTCCGAGACGGACCGGCCATCAAACCCGCACTCCGTGTCGACGTGCAAATTCTGTGTACCGGGCGTACGCCCCCTGTAACGCTTCCGCGACGCTTCTTTCGCGTAGGGTCACGGAACGGGCACCGAGCTTGACGTGTCGGTGCCCTGGGGCAGACTTGGCCGGGAATAGCACTTTCGATCAATGGCGAGCACGGCAAGCGAGAGCGCCTGAAGGCCTTACGGGGGACGCAGAAGATGAGCCAGGACGGCGCACAGGGCCGGTTCACGGGGCGGGCGCTCGCCGGTGGGCGCTACCAGCTGCGCGACTTGCTCGGCGAGGGCGGCATGGCCTCGGTGCACCTCGCCTACGACTCGGTGCTGGACCGTCAGGTCGCGGTCAAGACCCTGCACACCGAACTCGGCCGCGAGCAGGCCTTCCGCGAGCGCTTCCGCCGTGAGGCCCAGGCCGTGGCGAAGCTCACGCACACAAACATCGTGTCGGTCTTCGACACCGGCGAGGACGACGTCGACGGCATGACGACGCCGTACATCGTCATGGAGTACATCGAGGGCCGGCCGCTGGGTTCGGTGCTCGACGAGGACGTGCGGCAGCAGGGCGCGATGCCCGCCGACAAGGCGCTGAAGATCACCGCGGACGTGCTGGCGGCGCTGGAGATCAGCCACGAGATGGGGCTGGTCCACCGCGACATCAAGCCCGGCAACGTGATGATGACCAAGCGCGGCGTCGTCAAGGTGATGGACTTCGGCATCGCGCGCGCGATGCAGTCCGGCGTCACCTCGATGACGCAGACCGGCATGGTCGTCGGCACCCCCCAGTACCTCTCGCCCGAACAGGCCCTCGGCCGGGGTGTGGACGCCCGTTCCGACCTGTACTCGGTCGGCATCATGCTCTTCCAACTGGTCACCGGACGCCTGCCGTTCGACGCGGACTCGCCGCTGGCGATCGCATACGCACACGTGCAGGAGGAGCCGGTGGCTCCGTCCTCGATCAACCGTGCCCTGCCGCCGGCCGTGGACGCCCTCGTCGCCCGCGCGCTGAAGAAGAACCCGAACGAGCGCTTCCCCACCGCCGTCGCCATGCGCGACGAGTGTCTGCGCGTCGCGGCCTCCTTCCAGGCCGCCCCGCCGAGCATCGTGCCGGGGGCGCCTTCGCAGAGCGGCTCGGGCGTCGGCTCCGCGGTGTTCCCGCCGGTCGGCCAGAGCCAGCAGACGCCGCAGGGCAGCGTCCAGACGCCGTACCAGCCGGCGCCGAACCCGTACAACACCCCCTCGACGCCCGCCGCGTCGTACGGCTACCCGCAGCAGGGCGGCTACCAGACGCCCGCTCCGGCCTACGGCGGCCACCAGGCGCCCACCCCGCCCGCGTACACCATCTCGCCCCAGCCCTCCACGACGGTCGCCTCGGGCGGTGGCCGCAAGGGCAACAAGCCGGTGCTCATCGGTTCGGCGGTCGTCGCCGTCGTGGCCGTCGGCGCACTGGTCGCGAGCCTCGCGATGAAGGGCGGCAGCGAGGACGACAAGGGCGGTGGCGGCACCAGCGCCTCGCCGACGGCGACGAAGGCGGCCGGCTACCGCGGCCCCGACGTGTCCAAGGCGATCGACTCGACGGAGTGCTCCGAGCCGGAGGAGTCGTACAACGACGCCGAAAAGATCCGGGTGCCGGACTTCAAGTTCAAGTACATCAACTCCGTGAAGGAGTGCTTCCAGGCCGCCGGCTGGAAGTACAAGATCACGTACGTGGACGAGAACACCTACGGCGACGGCGCGGTCATGGACCAGTTCCCGTCGGCAGGGACGGACGTCGACCCGAAGGCCATGCCCGAGATCGAGGTCAAGGTGTCGACGGGCAACCCGGCCTCCTGAGCTGACACGGCATGAGGAAGGGCCCGGCGTCTGCCACGCCGGGCCCTTCGCGCTGCGTGAGGCGCTGAGAGCTCCGAACGAAAGGGGAGGCCGATCAGCTCGCGGCGTCCGGGGCGTGCGGTCGCTGGGCGCCGGAAGCTCCTCATAGCGGAGCTACCAGGGGCTTTCGGCAACGCGGCGAGCGTGCGTGCCGGGCGTCGCGAGCCGGGCTCCCCTTTTGGTTCGGAGCTCTTAGAGCTCCTTGCACTGTGAACGCCTGATCAGGCGCTTCAGCGCAAGGACCCCTTACAGGTACGGTCCGCCCGAACGGCCGCCCGTACGCGGGTCGTCGGTGCCCTCCTGACCGCCCACGCCGGGCGGCAGCGCGCGACGCATCTGCTCCAACTGGGCGCGCGCGGCCATCTGCTGGGCGAACAGCGTGGTCTGGATGCCGTGGAAGAGCCCCTCCAGCCAGCCGACCAACTGCGCCTGCGCGATGCGCAGCTCGGCGTCGCTCGGCGTCACGTCGTCGTTGAACGGCAGGGACAGCCGCTCCAACTCCTCGACCAGCTCCGGTGCCAGGCCGTCCTCGAGCTCCTTCACCGAGCTGGCGTGGATCTCCTTGAGCCGGGCACGGCTCGCCTCGTCGAGAGGAGCGGCGCGCACCTCCTCCAGCAGCTGCTTGATCATGCTGCCGATCCGCATGACCTTCGCCGGCTGCTCGACCTGCTCCGTCAGCGGGGTCTCACGGGAGTCGTCGTCTGCGTCGATACCGCCGAGCGCCATGCCGTCCTGGCCGACCACCAGGATCCTCTGGGCGTTCTCCGGCGACCTGTCGTTTCTCGGCATCTCCATGCCGCCATTCTCTCGCACGCCTCCACCTCATCACCGTGGTGCCCCCTGTGGGGGAAGATCCACCGTTTCCGGCCCGCCGATTCCGTTCGGAGCACTCCGAAGTGCGGCCAATTTGCTGTTATGTGAGGCTTGTGCCGTCTTTCTTGGCGACCGACACCGGGAGGGGGTCACAGGCGTGGCTCCATGGCGGCGGGGGTGGTGGGGGGCGGGGGCAGGACTGCTGGTGGTGGTGCTGCCGTACGGCGGAGGGATGTCGTACGGGAGCGGTTCGGCGTACGGGGGCGTTTCGTCGTACGGGGCCGTTTCGTCGTACGGGGGCGGCTCGTCGTACGGGGGCGGCTCGTCGTACGGGGGCGTTTCGTCGTACCGGGGCGGTTCGCCGTACGGGGGCGGCTCGTTGCACGGAGGCAGTTCCGCATACGGCGCCGGCTCGGCGCACGCGTCGACGGCGAGGGCGGGCTCTGCCGCGGCTTCTCCCACGGCGGCCTCTCCCGGGATGTCCTCCGGCTCGTCATTCGGCTCGTCATTCGGCTCGTCCTCCGGGGTGTACTCGGGGTCGTCCCCCGCCGTTTCCGCCGATCCCCGTCCGGCCGGGAGCCGGGCCGCCGGGGAGGGGCGGGTGGGACCGGGGCGGAGCCACCTGGAAGAGGACAGGGAGGACGGGGAGGAGGCGGGGGGCCGAGGCGGCCGGGCGGGCCAGAAGGACGAGGGGGACGACGCGGACGGTGTGGACGGTGTGGAGCGCGGGCGGGGGGCGGGGCCCGCGGCGGGTCCGTCGTACGCCCCCCTCCCGGCGGGAGTCTCCCCCTCTCCGTCCGCCTCCGCCTCCACCGTCGACCCCCGTCGCGCCGGGAGCCGGGCCGGAGAGGGGCGGGCGCGACCGGGGCGGAGCCACCCGCAGGAGAGCGAGGTGGAGACGGAGGAGGGGGAGGACCTGGGGCCGGTGGAGGAGCCGAGCTCCGCGGCCGACCCGCCCGGGGAGGCCGGACTCGTGCCCTCCCCGTCGGCACGGGCCGTGGCCGCCGAGGAGCGGCCCGTGGGACGGATGCTGCGGATCCTGCCCCTCGGCAGCGGTCTCGTCCTCATCGGCCTCGGCCTGGGCCTCGCCTTCCTGGGCCTGCGTCTGCGACGTGGCTAGGGCCCTCCTGATGGATCTCCGTGGGAGAAGGAGCGGCGTCCGGTGCGTGCTCTCGGCGTGCGGCGCGGAAGTCCTCGTAGCGGTGCTGCTTGGGCTTTCGCGCGGTGCGGCGAGAGTGCGTGCCGGGCGTCGCGACGCCGCGGAGATGCATCAGAAGGGCCCTAGGAGCGCTCCGGGTGCGGGCAGGGTCGCCCGCAGGGGCGGCGGTCATCCGGTGACCAGGAGCACCTTTCCGATGTGGCCGCTCTCCTCGACGACCCGGTGGGCGGCGGCCGCGTCACGCATCGGGACGGCGCGGTCGACGACGGGACGGATGTGACCGGCGGCGAGCAGCGGCCAGACGTGCTCGCGCACGGCCGCGACGATCGCCGCCTTCTCGCCGAGCGGGCGGGCCCGCAGCGTGGTCGCGCTGATCGCGGCCCGCTTGGCGAGGAGAGCGCCGATGTTCAGTTCGCCCTTCACACCGCCCTGCATGCCGATGATCGCCAGGCGGCCGTTGACGGCGAGGCTCCGGACGTTCCGCTCCAGGTACTTGGCGCCCATGTTGTCGAGGATGACATCGGCGCCGGCGCCGTCCGTGGCGTCCTTCAGCTCGGCGACGAAGTCCTGCTCCCGGTAGTTGATCAGGATGTCCGCGCCCAGTTCGGCGCACCGACGCAGCTTCTCCGCACTGCCCGCGGTGACGGCCACCTTCGCGCCGACGGCCCTGCCCAGCTGGATCGCCATGGTGCCGATGCCGCTGGAACCGCCGTGCACGAGCAGCGTCTCCCCGGGGCGCAGGTGGGCGATCATGAAGACGTTCGACCACACCGTGCAGGTCACCTCGGGCAACGCGGCGGCCTGCGTGAGGTCGATCCCCTCTGGCACGGGCAGCAGCTGCCCGGCCGGGACGACGGCCTTCTCGGCGTAACCGCCGCCCACCAGCAGGGCGCATACCTCGTCACCGACGGACCAGCCGGAGACGCCGGGGCCGAGCGCGGCGACCCGGCCGGAGCACTCCAGGCCGGGGTGGGGCGACGAGCCCTGCGGCGGGTTGTAGAAGCCCTGCCGTTGCAGGACGTCGGCACGGTTGACGGCGCTGGCCACCACCTCGACCAGGACCTCGCCCTCGCCGGGTACGGGATCGGGGACCTCGTCCCACACCAGCGCCTCGGGACCACCAGGTTCGGGAATCGTGATCGCATGCATGAGGGGGACGCTACTCCTCGGCCCCAGCACCCGGCCGGTGGCCTCCGTCCGCCCGCATCCCGCCCGCATCCGTCCGTCTGCGTCCGTCCCTTGCGCGTCCGTCCCGTGCGCGCCCGTCCATCCCGTGCGCGTCCGTCCCGTGCGCGCGCCTCGGGCCGCCTGCGTCCGTCCGCCGCCGCAGGCCGCCTGCTGCCGTCCGGATGCCCCGCCCCCGCCTGCGTCGGCCCGCGTACGTCAAGCACCCTGCTGCCGTCCGGATGCCCCGCCCCCGCCTCCATCCGCCCGCGTGCCCCCCACCTGCATTTCGTCCGCACGCATCCGTCCCCGTGCCTCGGTCCGCGGTCGCAGGCGCGTAGGTCGATCGACCGGTCCGCGGAAAAACTCTGTGCGGGACCGATGAGTTTGCGCGACCGTAAAAGTCTCCCCATGCGTAACCCAAGTGCGTGGAAGGACACCCCACCATGAGCCAGCACACCCCTGGCCTGGCCATCGAGACCGCAGGCCTGGTGAAGACGTTCGGCGAGACCAGGGCGGTGGACGGCGTCGACCTCGCCGTCCCCACCGGCACGGTCTACGGCGTCCTCGGCCCCAACGGCGCCGGGAAGACCACCACCGTGAAGATGCTCGCCACCCTCCTGCGGCCCGACGGCGGCGAGGCGCACGTCTTCGGCCACGACGTGGTGCGCGAGGCCGACCAGGTGCGCGGCCGGGTCAGTCTCACCGGCCAGTACGCCTCCGTGGACGAGGACCTCACCGGCATCGAGAACCTGGTGCTGCTCGGCCGCCTCCTCGGCCACGGAAAGAAGGCCGCGCGGGAGCGCTCGGCACAGCTGCTGGAGGCGTTCGGGCTCACCGAAGCGGCCGGAAAGCAGGTCAAGCACTACTCGGGCGGCATGCGGCGCCGCATCGACATCGCCGCGTCCATCCTGAGCACGCCCGACCTGCTCTTCCTGGACGAGCCGACGACCGGTCTCGACCCGCGCAGCCGCAACCAGGTGTGGGAGATCGTGCGGGCGGTGGTCGGGCAGGGCACCACCGTGCTGCTGACCACGCAGTACCTGGACGAGGCCGACCAGCTGGCGTCGCGGATCGCCGTCATCGACCACGGCAAGGTGATCGCCGAGGGCACGAAAGGCGAGCTGAAGGCGTCCGTCGGCGCGGGAACCGTCCATCTGCGGCTGCGGGACGCCCAGCAGCGCCCGGCGGCCGCGGAGGTGCTGGGCAGGGTGCTGGACGCCCGCGTCCAGCCCGAACCGGACCCGGTCGCGCTCACGGCCCGACTGGGCGCCGCGGCGAGCGACACGGCCGCCGAGCAGGCCGCACGGGCCCTCGGCGAGCTGGCCCGGGCGGGCATCACCGTCGACAACTTCTCGCTGGGCCAGCCCAGCCTGGACGAGGTCTTCCTCGCCCTCACCGGACACGACACGCACGAAGCGGCCGACGACGCGAAGAACGAGGTGGCGGCATGAGCACCGCGACGACCAACGAGGCCCAGGAACTCGCCCCCGTCAGCGCCGACTCCCTCGCCGCGCTGCTGGTGGCCAAGGAACGACCGCCGCGGCCGAGCGCCTGGTCGGCCTCCCTCACCTTCGGCTGGCGGGCGATCCTGAAGATCAAACACGTGCCGGAGCAGCTCTTCGACGTCACGGCGTTCCCGATCATGATGGTGCTGATGTACACCTACCTGTTCGGCGGCGCTCTGGCCGGGTCGCCGGAGGAGTACATCCAGTTCCTGCTGCCGGGCATCCTGGTGATGTCGGTCGTGATGATCACCATGTACACCGGCGTCTCGGTGAACACCGACATCGAGAAGGGCGTCTTCGACCGCTTCCGGTCGCTGCCGATCTGGCGACCGTCCACGATGGTCGGTTACCTCCTGGGCGACGCCCTGCGCTACACCATCGCCTCCGTCGTCATGCTGACCGTCGGCATGATCCTCGGCTACCGGCCGGACGGCGGGGTCGGCGGCGTCGTCGCCGGCATCGCCCTGCTGGTCGTCTTCTCGTTCGCCTTCTCGTGGATCTGGACGATGTTCGGGCTGCTGCTGCGCACCGAGAAGTCGGTGATGGGCGTCAGCATGATGGTGATCTTCCCGCTGACCTTCCTGTCCAACGTGTTCGTCGACCCCAAAACCATGCCGGGCTGGCTGCAGGCGTTCGTCAACAACAGCCCGGTCACCCATCTGTCGTCCGCGGTGCGCGGGCTGATGGCGGGCGACTGGCCGGCCGCTGAGATCGCCTGGTCGCTGGGGTGGGCGGGCCTGTTCGTGCTGGTCTTCGGACCGGTGACGATGCGGCTGTACAACCGCAAGTGACTACCCGGGCCTGAGGGCCCGGCAGGCTCAGAAGTGGGGTGTCGTCGGCGGTTCCGACGGCACCCGCACGATCGTGACCAGCCGGTCCGTCAGCTCCAGGACCCCGACGGCCGGATCGTCGTAGGCGAGGACCCGGTGACCGCGGAGGACGCTCACCACCAGGTCGTCCGTCTCGCGCGGTGAACGGCCCGACTCGGCCTTGGTGACCGGGCGTTCCACGATGTCGAGGCCGCTGCCCTGGTGCATCAGGTCCTCCATCACCCGACCCGCGGCGGGGCTGAGCACCGACAACCCCAGCAGCCGCCCGGAGGCGCCGGCGCTGGTGATCACCTCGTCGGCGCCGGACTGTTTCAGCAGCGGCGCGTTCTCCTCCTCCCGCACCGCGGCCACGATCTTCGCGCGTGGGTTCATCTGGCGGGCCGTCAACACCACGAGGACCGCCGTGTCGTCGCGCTCGGTGGCGACGATGATCCGTCCCGCCCGCTGCACCTCGGCCCGCCGCAGCACGTCACTGCGGGTCGCGTCGCCGACCACGCCCGCGTACCCCTCCGCCGTCGCCGCGTCGATCGCCCTCGAGCCGGGGTCGATCACGACGACCTGGTCCTTGCGCAGGCCCGCCCCGCAGACAGTCCGAATCGCGGACCGCCCCTTCGTGCCGAAGCCGATGACGACAGTGTGGTCACGCAAGGGGACCTCCGGATGATGGGCTGAAACAGTGTGCGGGCACGTGTTGCTTGCTGACGGGGGCGACCCCGCCCGCAACCATGGTGCCCATCGATCGGATCACCACCACAGGGGGCCACGCGAATGCGAGACGCCGAACGACAGCTCGGGCCGGGAAGAATCTCCCTGCTGAAGTCGCTCTGGCACCGTCGCTCGCGCACCGAGGCGCGCGACGACGCCGAGGCGGGCCGCACCATCACCATGCCGGTGCACAGCGCCCTCCCCCCGCTCCAGCAGGTGCTGCGCCGCCTCGCCCTGGCCCTGCTGGTCCTGGCCGCGACCACACTGATTGTCTACGCCGACCACGACGGCTACAAGGACAGTTCCGACGGCTCGGTCGACTTCCTCGACGCGGCCTACTACGCCACGGTCACCCTCTCCACCACCGGCTACGGCGACATCACTCCGGTCAGCGACGCGGCCCGGCTCATCAACATCCTGGTCATCACCCCACTGCGGGTACTGTTCCTGATCATCCTGGTCGGCACGACCCTCGAGGTGCTCACCGAGCGCACCCGCCAGCAGGTCCGCGTCCACCGCTGGCGCACCCGCACCCGCGGTCACGTCGTGGTCGTGGGATACGGCACGAAGGGGCGCCACGCCGTGGAGACGCTCATCGGCCAGGGCATCCCCAAGGAACGGATCGTCGTGGTCGACTCCCAGCGCAAGGCCGCGCACGCGGCCGGCGACGACGGGCTGGTGTCGGTCACCGGGGACGCCACCCGTTCCGAGACCCTGCTGAGGGCCGAGACCCAGCACGCCTCCCGGGTGATCGTCGCCCCGCAGCGCGACGACACCTCGGCCCTCGTCACGCTCACCGCCCGTCAGCTCAACCGGCGCGCCACGATCGCCGTCGCGGCCCGGGAGGACGAGAACGTGCCGCTGCTCAAGCAGAGCGGCGCGGACACGGTGGTCACCAGCTCCAGCTCCGCCGGACGCCTGCTGGGGGTCTCCATGGTCAGCCCGACCGTGGCCCGCACCCTGGAAGACCTGATGACCCTCGGCAGCGGCCTGGACCTCATCGAACGTCCGTTGACGGCGGCGGAGGTCGGGCAGTCGCCACGTGACTGCGCGGACCTGGTCCTGGCCGTGGTCCGGGGCAAGGACCTGCTGAACTTCGCCGATCCCCGGCTCGATCACCTCAAGCGGGGGGATCGCCTGATCACGGTGAGCCGTTCCCAGACGGCCGAGCAGATCCGATGAGGTTTCACGTGAAACGGACGAGCGGGCCCATCCAGGTGTTTCACGTGAAACGTCCCACAGCGGCCTTCTCTACCTGTTTCACGGGAAACGCGAGCTGTTTCACGTGAAACAGGAGCCGATCCCCGCCGCGGCCCACGGCAGATCGAGGATGTCTACCTCCTGACCCGCCCGTGCACCTCCCGGTGGAACGACGGCGAGAGCGTCGGCCGCCGCGACGCCCCGCAGCATCGCCGGGCCGTTGAAGTGCAGCGGCACCGCATGGTCGCCCCGCAGGACCACCGGGACGAGCCGGGTGTCATGGGGGTGGCCCTGGACCGCCTCCCTCAGCGGCAGCGTGTACGGCTCCGGGGCCGCGCGGGTGGCGAGGGCACGCAGCACAGGCTCGGCGAGCGTGAGCAGCCCGGAGACGGCCGCAAGGGGGTTGCCGGGCAGGCCGA
Organism: Streptomyces sp. NPDC030143; assembly: GCF_055573695.1. Classification (NCBI taxonomy): domain Bacteria; kingdom Bacillati; phylum Actinomycetota; class Actinomycetes; order Kitasatosporales; family Streptomycetaceae; genus Streptomyces; species Streptomyces sp. NPDC030143. The sequence continues at coordinate 339,160 of NZ_JBVIAY010000004.1, read as the reverse complement.
CGAGATGCCGGCCGTCGGGGAAGCGGGCCAGCAGCATCGGGTGGCCGGGGCGCACCGCGACGCCGTCGACGAGGAGGTCGGCTCCGATGCGGTGCAGAGTGGGGTGCACATGGTCGACGGGGCCCGCGGCGGTGCCGCCGGTGGTGACGATCACGTCGGCCGCTGACGTCGTGAGGGCCTGGTGCAGGGCCTCCGCGTCGTCGCCCAGCCGGCGCAGGGCCACGACCTCGGCGCCCAGTGCCCGCAGCCACGGCGGCAGCAGGGGACCGAGTGCGTCCCGGATGAGGCCGTCGCGGGGGCGGCCCTCGGTGAGCAGCTCGTCACCGAGGACGAGCACCTCGACGCGGGGGCGGGGGACGGCGGCCAGTGTGTCGTATCCGGCGGCCGCGGCGAGCCCGAGCACTGCCGGGGTCACCACCGCCCCGGCGGGCAGCAACCGGTCACCGCTGCGGCACTCCTGGCCGCGGGGGCGGATGTCCTGGCCGTGCTGGAGGTCGCGGGTCGGGTGCAGCCGGTCCTTCTCGTCGGTGCGGCCGTGTTCGCTGCGCAGGACGGCCGTGGTGCCCGGGGGGATCCGGGCGCCGGTGGCGATCCGGACGGCTTCGCCGTCGGCGAGCGGCGCGGGCTCGGCGTGCCCGGCGAGAACACCCTCGTCCCGTACGTTCCAGGGGCCGGGGCCGGCGACCGCCCAGCCGTCCATCGCGGAGGTGTCGAAGGAGGGCAGATCGGTGAGGGCCGTGAGGGGCGCGGCCAGGACGAGACCGAGGGCGTCACTGAGGGCGACGGAGACGGGGGTGCGCCGCGTGCCGGGGCCTGCGGCGCGGGCGGCGATCCTGCGGGCCTCGGTCCAGGGGGTGGCGCGAGAGCGCGAGACGTGAGCGCGGGGCGAGCGGGCGTCGGAATGCCCGTCGGGTGCGGAGGACGACATCGATGTCCCGTCGGGTGCGGCGGTGGGGTCATCGCCCCTGCGGGCGGGGCCGCCACCGGTGGGGCGGGGGGAGCCGCTGCCCGTCGGGCCGGCCGGGCCGTTGCCGGCCGTTCGGGCGGAGCCGTTGCTGTCCTTCACGAGGGCGAGCGCCTCCTCGACGTCGAGGTCCTCGGCGTCCTGGCCGTCCCGGATGCCGGGGCCGGTCATCCGGCGTCCGGGCGGGTGTCGGGGGTGGCGTCCGGGGCCACGTCGGGCCGCCCCTCAGCGGCGGTCTCCCCCGAGGGAACGGCCGCTCCGCCGCCCTCGGGAGACCCGGACTCGGAAGACCCGGACTCGGAAGACCCGGACTCGGCCTCCGCCTCGGCGGCCCAGCGCGCCGCGAGGGCGGCGGCCTTGCGGGAGGCGTCGGCCACGGCTTCGGGGCCGCCCCCGGCGCGGGCGGCGGCGTAGCCGACGAGGAAGGTCGTCAGCGGGGCCGCGGGCCGGGCCACTCCGTGGGCGGCGTCGCGGGCGAGGTCGAGGAGGAGACCGGTGTCGACGTCGAGTTCGATGCCCAGTTCGTCCTTGACTGCGGAAATCCATTCATCCAGCACGTGGCCATGCTCCCTGATGCGTGCCCTGGCGGTGGCGATGTCGTCCCAGGTGTCGCAGTCGAAGGACGCGACGGGATCGGGGACGCGGGTGAAATGGAGGCCGGCGGTCAGCCGGCGCAGGGGCAGCCCGGTGAGGCCGCCCTGCCCGGCGCCGAGCACCGCCAGTTCGCGCCGCAGGGCGGCCGTGCGGTAGGCGGCGACGAGCGGCTGGTCGCGGCCGTCGGCGTCGGTGAGCAGCGCGCCCTCGGCGTCGGCCTCGGCCAGGGCGACCAGCAGTCCTCGGACGGTGTCCGCCGCGAGGAAGGGCAGGTCGGCGGAGAGGACGAGGACGACGTCCTCGGTGGTGCGGTCGAGTCCCGCGCCGAGCGCGGCGAGGGGACCCGCGCCGGGCGGGTCCTCGCGTGCCCACCGCACGGGACGTGCGGTGGGCCGGGGATCGGCGACCACGACGGTGGTGCGCGCGTCGGCGCAGGCGCCCAGCACCCGGTCGAGCAGCGCGCGCCCGCCCACCCGGACGCCGGGCTTGTCGGCGCCGCCGAGGCGGCGGGCACCGCCGCCGGCGAGCACGACGGCGTCATGGGCGGGGGACACGTTCGAGGTCACCCCCCGAGTATGCGGGGCGCCCCGATCACAGGGAACGCGGAAGCGGCCCGGCGTTCACGGCCGACCGCTCACAGCGTGCGCAGCAGCACCGCCGGCTGTTCGACGCAGTCCGCCACGTACCGCAGGAAACCGCCCGCCGTACCGCCGTCGCACACCCGGTGGTCGAAGGTGAGCGAGAGCTGCACCACCTGACGCACGGCCAGTTCCCCGTCGTGCACCCACGGCTTGGGGACGATGCGGCCGACGCCGAGCATGGCCGCCTCGGGGTGGTTGATGATCGGCGTGGAACCGTCGACACCGAACACGCCGTAGTTGTTCAGCGTGAACGTCCCGCCGGTCAGCTCGGCGGGCGTCAGCGTCCCGGCCCGGGCCGCCTCGGTGAGCCGGGTGAACTCGGCGTGGAGCCCCTCGGTGTCCCGGGCCTGCGCGTCGCGGACGACGGGGACGACGAGCCCCCGCTCGGTCTGCGCGGCGAAGCCGAGGTGGACGTGGTCGAACCGGACGACCTCCCGGGCCTCCTGGTCGACGGTGGAGTTCAGCTCCGGGAAGCGGGCCAGGGCCGCGGTGCAGATCCGGGCCAGCAGCGCGAGGACGGAGATCTTCGGCCCCGCCGCCGTGTTCATCGCCGCACGGACGCGCATCAGCTCGGTCGCGTCGGCGTCCACCCAGCAGGTCGCGTCGGGGATCTCGCGCCGGCTACGGGAGAGCTTGTCGGCGACGGCACCCCGGACGCCCTTCAGGGGGACGCGGGTACCGGCCGTGGCGGCTGCCGGGGTCGCGGCGGGGGCCGGCGCCGCTGCGACGGCCTCCCGCGGCGCGACGGGCACGACTTCCCGCGGTACGGCGGGCGCGGCCGTGCGGCCCTGGGCGGCGGCGGCCCGCAGCGCGTACTCCACGTCGGCCCGAAGGATCAGCCCGTCGGGCCCGGAGCCGGTCAGTTCCCGCAGATCGAGGCCGTTCTCCCGGGCGAGCCGGCGCACGAGCGGCGAGATCACGGGCACCGGCCCGTCCATCACATCGGTGGCGCCCGATCGCCCGTCCGCCACCCCGGCCGCCATCTGGGCGGAGTGCTCACGCGGGGCTTCGGGGGCCGGCTGGGCGCCGGCGACCTGCTGTCCCCGCGCCGCCCGGGAGGCCGTGGGCACGGTGGGCGTCGGCTGCGCCGGTCGTACCCGGCGGCGCCGCGCGGGCGCCTCCGACGTGCCGTATCCCACCAGCACGTTGCCCGAGCCCTGCGGCTGCGAGCCGTCGGGGGAGCCGTCGGAGGCCGGCGCGCCGACCGCGACCGTGATCAGCGGCGCCCCGACGGGCAGTTCCGTGCCCTCCTCCCCGAAGCGGGCGGTGACCACGCCGCCGTAGGGGCAGGGCACCTCGACCATCGCCTTGGCCGTCTCGACCTCGACGACCGGCTGGTCGACGGCGACGACGTCACCGACCTGGACCAGCCAGCGCACGATCTCCGCCTCGGTGAGCCCCTCCCCGAGGTCGGGCAACTTGAACTCCAGCACCTGTGCCATCAGCTCTCGGCCTCCCACTGCAGACGCGCCACGGCGTCCAGGATGCGGTCGACGCCGGGCAGATGGTGGCGCTCCAGCATCGGCGGCGGGTAGGGGATGTCGAACCCGGCCACGCGCAGCACCGGTGCTTCCAGGTGGTGGAAGCAGCGCTCGGTGACCCGGGCCGCGATCTCCCCGCCCGGGCCTGCGAAGGAGCCCGATTCGTGGACGACGACCGCGCGGCCGGTCCGTCGTACCGAGGCACAGACCGTCTCGTCGTCGAACGGCACCAGGGAGCGCAGGTCGACGACTTCGAGGTCCCAGCCCTCGGCCTCGGCCGCCTCGGCGGCTTCGAGGCAGACGGGCACCGACGGCCCGTAGGTGATGAGCGTGGCGCTCCGGCCCGAGCGCCGCACCACCGCACGGCCGATGGGTTCAACGGTCCGCGGGTCCTCCGGGTTCCAGGCGTCCTTGGACCAGTACAGGCGCTTGGGTTCGAGGAGGACCACGGGGTCGTCGGAGGCGATGGCGGCACGCAGCAGGCCGTAGGCGTCGGCGACGGTGGCCGGCGTGACGACATGGAGCCCCGGAGTCGCCATGTAGTACGCCTCGGAGGAGTCGCTGTGGTGCTCGACGCCGCCGATGCCGCCGCCGTAGGGGACGCGGACGGTGATCGGCAGGGGCATGCGGCCGCGGGTGCGGTTGCGCATCCGGGCCACGTGGCTGACGAGTTGCTCGAACGCCGGGTAGGCGAAGGCGTCGAACTGCATCTCCACGACCGGCCGCAGCCCGTACATGGCCATGCCGACGGCCGTGCCGAGGATGCCTGCCTCGGCGAGCGGGGTGTCGGTGCAGCGGTCCTCGCCGAACTCCTTGGCGAGTCCGTCGGTGACCCGGAAGACGCCGCCCAGGGTGCCGACGTCCTCGCCCAGGACGTGCACGGAGGGGTCGGCGGCCATCGCGTCGCGCAGTGCGCGCGTGAGGGCCTGCGCCATGGTCGCGGGCTTGACGGCGACGGTGGTCATCAGTGCGTCCCTTCCTGCTCCGCCTCGAGCTCGGCCCGCACCAGGGCGGCCTGCTCGCGCAGCTGGGGGGTGGGCTCGGCGTACACGTGGGCGAAGAGGTCCATCGGGTCGAGCGTCGCGTCCTGGTTCATGCGGGCGCGCAGGTCGGCGGCCATGGCCTCGGCGTCGTCCCGCGCGGCCTGCCGGGTCTCGTCGTCGAGCAGCCCGCGCGCGGTGAGCTCGCGTTCCAGCAGCAGGATCGGGTCGTGGTCGCGCCAGGTCTCGACCTCGGCGTCGCCGCGGTAGCGGGTCGCGTCGTCGGCGTTGGTGTGGGCCTCGATGCGGTAGGTCACCGCCTCCACGAGCGTCGGACCGCCGCCCGCGCGCGCGTGCCGCACGGCGTCGGCGAGCACCTCGTGGACGGCCGCCGCGTCGTTGCCGTCGACCAGCCGGCCCGGCATGCCGTACCCGACGGCCTTGTGGGCCAGGGAGGGCGCGGCGGTCTGCTTGGCGAGCGGGACGGAGATGGCGAAGCCGTTGTTCTGGACGAGGAAGACGACCGGCGCCTGCCAGACGGCGGCGAAGTTCAGCGCCTCGTGGAAGTCGCCCTCACTGGTGCCGCCGTCGCCGACCATGGCGAGCGCGACCACGTCGTCGCCCTTGAGGCGGGCGGCGTGGGCGAGTCCCACGGCGTGCGGCAGCTGGGTGGCGAGCGGGGTGCACAGCGGGGCCACCCGGTGCTCGTAGGGGTCGTACCCGGTGTGCCAGTCGCCGCGCAGCAGCGTGAGCGCCTCGACCGGGTCGACCCCGCGTGCGACGACCGCGAGGGTGTCGCGGTAGCTGGGGAAGAGCCAGTCGCGCTCCTCCAGGACGAGCGCGGCGGCGACCTCGCAGGCCTCCTGACCGGTGCTGGAGGGGTACACGGCCAGCCGGCCCTGCTTGGTGAGAGCGGTGGCCTGCGCGTTGTAGCGGCGTCCGAGCACCAGCTGGGCGTAGAGCCGGCGCAGCAGCTCCGGGTCGGCCTGCGCGGCGGCCTCGGTGCCGAGGACGCGGTAGGGCTCCGCGTCGGGCAGCAGCGGCGCGGGGTCGGTGCGGGGCTGCCAGGCGGGCGGCGGTGTGGGCCGGTACGCGCCCCGCTGCTCCATGACCGTCATGACGGCACCTCCTCGTGGGAGCGGCTACGGGAGGCCCGTCGGCTGTGACGCGCCTCACCTACCGATTGTTCGGTCGTCGGCACATTTTGGCTACAGGCACCCTCAGGCTGTGGACAAACGGTTCTGCACAGCCTGTGATGGAGGCAGGACGTCCACGGCGGAGAGGTGGGGGGACATGGCGGCTGAACAAATGGCCGGAGGCTCCGACGACGGCAGCCGGCTGCCGCCCCCTCGCCCGCTGGACGCCATCGACCAGGACATCCTGCAGATGCTCCAGTCGGACGGCCGCGCCTCGATACGGTCGGTCGCCGAGCGGGTCCACGTCTCCCGGGCCAATGCCTACGCGCGGATCAACCGGCTGGTCGAGGACGGCGTCATCCGCGGCTTCGGCGCCCGCGTCGACCACGAACGCGCCGGTCACGGCACGTCCGCGTACATCACGCTGAAGATCGTCCAGAACTCGTGGCGCACCGTGCGCGAGCAGCTCAGACAGCTCCCCGGCGCCTCCCACATCGCCCTCGTCGGGGGCGATTTCGACGTTCTGCTCCTGGTGCACACCCCCGACAACAGGGCCCTGCGCGAGCTGGTCCTCACCCGCCTCCAGGCCATCCCCGAGGTGCTCAGCACCCGCACCCTGCTGGTCTTCGAGGAGGAGGACCTGGAACCGCAGGGGTGAGGTCAGCTCTCGTAGCGCAGCCCGGTGAACACCAGCCGCACCACCGCGTCGGCGACCTCGCGCTCGCTCATCCCCCGGCCTTCCGGCCGGTACCACTCGACGATCGAGTTGATCATGCCGAAGACCAGCCGGGTCGCGAGGCGCGGCTCCATGTCGCAGCGCAGGCTGCCGTCGGCGACGGCGGCCTGGAGCAGGGCGGCGACCCGGTGGTCGAAGTCCCGGCGCCGCTCCAGGGCCCACCGCTCGGTGTCGGTGTTGCCGCGCACGCGCAGCAGCAGCGTCACGTAGGGCAGCTCCGTTATCAGCACCTCGACCATGCGCCGGACCACGTACTCCAGGCGCGCCGAGGGGTGCTCCGCGTGCGGGTGCTCCTCGTCGAGGATCCCGAACAGGCCGTCCAGCGCCCGGCTGACCGCCCGGCGCAGCAGCTCCTCCTTGCCCGCCACGTGGTGGTATATCGACGACTTGGAGATGCCGGCCGCCTTGGACAGGTGCTCCATAGAAGTGCCGTCGTAGCCGCGCTCGTTGAAGACCCGCACGGCGACCGACAGCAGGGTCTCCGGGGTGTAGGTGTCGCGTCTGGCGGTGGTCATGAGGTCCCCTCCCGCTTGTCTGCGGCGTGTCCGTGGCGGTAGAGCGCCAGGGAGGGCGCGTAACGGCCGGAGGGCTCTCGCAGGCTCAGCTCCTCCAGGAGGTCGTGCGCCCAGATCCTGCCGAGCCTGCGGTTCCACTCGAAGGGGCCGAGGGGATAGTTCACCCCGAGGCGCATCGCGGTGTCGACATCCTCCTCGGTGGCCACGCCCTTGGCGACGGCGTCGTGGGCGAGGTCGACGATCCGCGCGACCGTACGGGCGACGATCATGCCGGGGACGTCGCCGATGACGCTGACGTCCTTGCCGAGCGCCTGGAACAGGCCGATGGCCTCGGACAGGACCTGCGGGGAGGTGTCCTGCGAGGTGGACAGGGCGACGCGGGTGGCCTTGCGGTAGTCCAGGGCGAGGTCGAAGTACACGACGTCGCGGAACTCCACGGAGGTCTGACCGTCGGCGAGCGTGAGCTGTCCGTCGCTGGGCAGCACCAGGCGCGTGCCGTGGTCCTCTTCCTCCTCCCGGACCGGGATGCCCGCCTCGCGGATCATCGCAAGCAGCTCCGAGGCGGGGCCCAGGGCGCCCTCGGCGACCACGTAGGCGGGCGGCCGGTGCTTCTCCGCGGTGTGCGGTTCGGCGCGCTCGGCGCCCTCCCGGTAGTCGTACCAGCCCTGGCCGGTCTTGCGGCCGAGGCGTCCGGACTCGACGAGGCGGCGCTGGGCGAGGGAGGGCGTGAAGCGCACGTCCTGGAAGAAGGACTGCCACACGGAGTGCGTGACCGCCTCGTTGACGTCCTGCCCGATCAGGTCGGTCAGCTCGAACGCGCCCATCCGGAAGCCGCCGCACTCGCGCAGCACCGCGTCGATGGTGGCCGGGTCGGCGCCCTGCGACTCGAGGACGGCGAAGGCTTCGGCGTAGAAGGGCCGGGCGATGCGGTTGACGATGAAGCCGGGGGTGTCGGCGCAGGCGACCGGCGTCTTGCCCCACGCGCGGGTGGTCTCGTACGCGCGCGTGGCCGAGGTGACGTCGGTGGCGTAACCGGAGACGACCTCGACCAGCGGCAGCAGCGGCGCGGGGTTGAAGAAGTGCAGGCCGACGAAGCGGCCGGGGGCGCGCAGGGCACCGCCGACGGCCGTCACCGACAGGGACGAGGTGTTGGTGGCGAGCAGGCAGTCCTCGCCGACGATGTCCTCCAGCCGGCGGAACAGCTCCTGCTTGACGTCCAGCCGCTCCACGACGGCCTCGACCACCAGGTCGCAGTCCGCGAGGTCGGCGATGCTCTCCACGGGCGCGAGCCGGGCGGCCGCGGCGTCACGGTCGGCGGCGGTGAGGCGGTCCTTCTCGACGAGCCGGTCGAGGCGTGCGCCGATCGCGGCGGCCGCTTCCCGGGCCCGGCCCGCGACGGCGTCGTACAGCCGCACGGGGTGTCCCGCGACCAGTGCGACCTGGGCGATGCCCTGGCCCATGGTGCCGGTGCCGACGACGGCCACGGGGCTGCTGAGGTCGAGTGCTGTCATGTGCGCGATCCTCCCGCACGGGGTTTTCCACAGATGCGGCGGACCCCCTTGTCCCGACCGATCGTTCGGTTACTCTAACCCTGACGGGCTGTTCCTGTCCTTGTTTCGCCCAGGTCATGAGCTCGATGAAGAGTTCTCAAGACGAGGAGTTGGTCCCGCATGGCCGCCGAACTCACCGCGCACGATCTGATCGCCAAGCACCGGCCCACCCTCGACCAGGCCCTCGAAGCGATCCGCACACGCGCGTACTGGTCCCCCCACCCCGAACACCCCAAGGCCTACGGGGAGAACGGCAGCCTGGACGCGGCGGCCGGCAAGGCCGCCTTCGACGCCGTCCTCGGCACCCGCCTCGACCTCGGCCAGCCCGGCACCGACGACTGGGTGGGCGGCGAGGTCTCCCCGTACGGGGTGGAGCTCGGCGTGACCTACCCGCACGCCGACCTGGACGTGCTGCTGCCCGCGATGAAGGCCGGCCAGCACGCCTGGCGGGACGCGGGCGCGGAGGTCCGCGCGGTGGTCTGCATGGAGATCCTCAAGCGGATCAGCGACCGGACGCACGAGTTCGCGCACGCGGTCATGCACACCTCCGGCCAGGCGTTCATGATGGCGTTCCAGGCGGGCGGCCCGCACGCCCAGGACCGCGGCCTGGAGGCGGTGGCCTACGCGTACGTGGAGCAGGTCCGCACCCCCGACACCGCGGAGTGGACCAAGCCTCAGGGCAAGCGCGACCCGCTCGCCCTCACCAAGCGCTTCACCCCCGTCCCGCGCGGCATCGCCCTGGTCGTGGGCTGCAACACCTTCCCGACGTGGAACGGCTATCCGGGCCTGTTCGCCTCCCTGGCCACGGGCAACGCGGTACTGGTCAAGCCCCACCCGCGCGCGGTGCTGCCGCTCGCGCTGACCGTCGGCGTCGCGCGCGAGGTGCTCACCGAGGCCGGCTTCGACCCGAACCTGGTCGCACTCGCCGCCGAGCGGCCCGGCGAGGGCATCGCCAAGACCCTGGCCACCCGCCCCGAGATCCGGATCATCGACTACACCGGCTCGACCGCCTTCGGCGACTGGCTGGAGGCCAACGCCCGCCAGGCGCAGGTCTACACGGAGAAGGCCGGCGTCAACACGGTGCTCGTCGAGTCCACCGCGGACTACAAGGGCATGCTGTCCAACCTGGCCTTCTCGCTGTCCCTGTACAGCGGCCAGATGTGCACCACCCCGCAGAACCTGCTGATCCCGCGCGAGGGCATCCGCACCGACGAGGGCCCCCGGACCTACGACGAGGTGGTGGCCGACCTGGCGCGTGCGGTCGACGGGCTCCTCGGCGACGACGCGCGGGCGAACGCCCTGCTGGGCGCGATCGTCAACCCGGACGTCAAGGCCCGTCTGGAGGCCGCGGCCGGCCTCGGCGAGGTCGCGCTCGCCTCACGCGAGGTGGCCAACCCGGAGTTCCCGGACGCGGTGGTGCGCACGCCCGTGATCGTCAAGCTCGACGGGGCCAAGCCCGACGACGAGGCCGCCTACATGAGCGAGTGTTTCGGCCCGGTCTCCTTCGCCGTCGCGGTCGACTCCGCGCAGGACGCGCTCGACCTGCTGCGGCGCACGGTCCGTGAGAAGGGCGCGATGACGGTCGGCGCGTACACCACCGACGAGGAGGTCGAGCAGGCAGTCCAGGAGGTCTGCCTTGAGGAGGCCGCCCAGCTGTCCCTCAACCTCACCGGCGGGGTCTACGTCAACCAGACGGCCGCGTTCTCCGACTTCCACGGCTCGGGCGGCAACCCGGCGGCCAACGCGGCCCTCACCGACGGGGCGTTCGTCGCGGGCCGCTTCCGGATCGTCGAGGTGCGCCGGGAGGCCTGAGCGCGCCGGAGACCCCGGGGCCTCCGGGCCCCTCGCCCCCCTGCCGGCCCCTGAGATCGCCGGCCCCGGGAGCCGGTGCCCCGCGGGCCGGTGCCCCGGGAGCCGGTGTCGCTAGGAGCCGACCGCTCCCCCGCCGGTGCTCCAGTGGTACAGCGTCATGGCCACACTGGTCGCGAGGTTGTAGCTGGAGACCTGGGGGCGCATCGGCAGCGCGAGCAGGTGGTCGGTCCGTGCGCGCAGGGCGTCGGACAGCCCGCTGCGCTCGGAGCCGAAGGCGAGAACGGCATCGTCCGGGAGCTTGACGCCCCGGATGTCCTCGCCCTCCGGGTCGAGCGCGAACACCGGACCGGACGGCAGTTCGGCGACGGTCAGCCGCTCCACGGCGGTCGCGAAGTGCAGCCCGGCCCCGCCGCGCACCACCGTCGGGTGCCAGGGGTCGAGCGGACCGGTGGTGACCACCCCGGTCGCCCCGAAACCGGCGGCCAGCCGGATCACGGCCCCCGCGTTGCCCAGGTTGCGCGGCTCGTCGAGGACCACGACGGGCGCGGTGCGGGGCATCCGTCCCAGCCGCTCCAGACCGGCCTCCCGGGACGGGCGTACGGCCAGCGCGGCCACACCGGTGGGATGCGGCCGCGGTACGAGCGCGGTGTACGCCGACTCGGGCACCTCCGTCAGGAGGGCGTCCAGGGCCGGCCGTACGTCGGGGGCCAGGTCGTCGGCGAGACCGAGGGCGGCCCGCCGGTCGGCGGTGACCGCCACGGGGACCTCCGCGCCGAAGCGCAGGGCGTGCTTGAGGGCGTGGAAGCCGTCGAGCAGCACCGAGGCGTCGGCGAGCCGGCGCCACAGGCCGAGCGGATCCGGGTCGGTCATGCCGTGAAGCCTACGCGGCGCGGCTCGGCGTCCTCGGGCGTCGGCGGCTCGGCGTCCTCGGGCGCGGGGGCGCCGCTCGGTGCCCGCATCGCCTCACGCACGCGTGTCGTCCAGTAGCCCAGTCCGCGCAGGAACGGCGTCGGCAGGAAGACCGCGTCCGTCGCGATCATCGCCAGTGAGAAGAACGGCAGTCCGAGGGTCACGGCGATCACCGCGTGCTCGGTCATCATCGCCACGAGCAACAGGTTCTTCACCCGCCGGTTGAACAGCGTGAACGGGAAGGCGACCTGCACGATCACCGTCCCGTACGTCATGAGCATCACCAGCGTGCCGCTGGAGGACATCAGGTCGCCCAGAGCGGGCCAGGGTGAGAAGTAGTCCAGGTGGAACGGGTAGTAGACGGCGGTGCCGTCCTGCCAGCGCGAGCCCTGGATCTTGTACCAGCCGGCGGTCGCGTAGATCAGACAGGCCTCGGCCATGATCACCAGCAGGGCCGCGTTGTGCAGGACGTTCGCTACGACGTCCAGCAGGACGCGCGGCTGCGCGGCCCCCGCCAGGCGCCCCACGCCCCACCACAGGCCCTGCGCCGCCCAGGCCGCCCACAGCAGAACGGGGACGGTCCAGTCGCCGTCGAGTCGGCCCGTCGCGGTCACGGCGACGAGCACGGCGCCGAGCACGGCCCACAGGGCGGGCCCGACCCGGTCGGTGACCCGCTCCCCACGCGCGCGTGCCTCGGCGGCGCGCCGCTCCCGGCGGGCGTCCAGCGACCACACCCGGCCGCAGCGCGTGAACACGAGATAGATCGACATCAGGTGCAGGACGTTGTCGCCGCCGTCCCCGACGAACACGCTGCGGTTCTGCAGCGACAGCACACCCACCATGAACAGCACCGACATGGTGCGGGTGCGCCAGCCCAGCAGAAGCAGCGCGCTCGCCAGCACCGCCAGGGCGTACACGGCCTCGAACCAGATCCGCCCGTCCGACCACATCAGGGCCGTGAAGGCGCCGTTGCCGTCGATCAGCCGGCGGGCCAGCTCCCAGCTCCACGGGCCGTCGGGTCCGTAGAGCTCCTGGCGGTGCGGGATCTCGCGCAGCAGGAACAGCAGCCAGGTCAGGCTGAAGCCGATCCGGACGATGGCGCTCTGGTACGAGCCGAGCGGCGACTCGGTCACGCGGGCTATGGCGGTGGACACCGACAGGGAGAACCGGTTCACTTCACGCCCCCCTCGGCCTCGGCGGCCGGCACCGGCCACCAGGGCAGCTCCCGGAACACCGGATCCGCCGGTATCTCCTCGCTGCTCCACGGGGGCGGCTGCACGTTGGTGGTGCTGGAGCGGATCTGGATGCGTTCCACGACGCCGCCTGGCCCGGCCGCGCCGCCGCGGTCCAGGCGCCGTACGACGATCCGGCGCAGATAGGTCTCGGAGAGACTGCTGCGCGGGCCGAGGGAGCGGTTGTCGGAGTCGTGCGAGCCGGCGTAGAAGTCCCATGCGCGGCGCAGTTCGTTCTGCTGGGTGTGGCTCGGCACCAGGTTGCCGTCGATGTCACGGCCGTCCTGGGCGGACAGGTCGTACCAGCCGGTGGTGCGCGAGGTGCCGTCGGCGGTGCGTATGTCGGCGCGGACCTGGACGGCGATGTTCTGCTGCAGCGGGTTCGGCGCGAACAGCTTCCAGTTCTGCTCGAACTCCGGGTAGATCCACTCGTCGATCGCCTTGCCGTGCGTCTTGGTGACGGTGTTCGACGGGGCGACGTGCAGGAACACCATCCCGAGGTGCACACAGACGCCGACGGCCACGACCGCGAGCGCCAGTGCGGCGCCTATCTGGTAGCGCGGTGAGAGGGCGGCGACACCGGTGCGGACCGGCTCGGGGACGGACGGCTCGGGGCCGAGCACCGCGGGAGCGGGCGGTGCGGGGGCGGGCATCGGGGCCGGGTCCTCGGCGCGGGCCGGCTCGGGGCCGGACCGTTCGGTGCCGGGCAGCGCGCCCGGGTGCGCGACGGGGTCCCCGGCACGGTCCTCGGCCGGCTGGGCTCGCGGTTCGGGCACGCGGTCCGTCACCGGCGGTCCCGTCTGCGGCCTGCGCGACGCCTCCGCTTCCGCCCCCCGCGGAGCGTCAGAGCCTCCGTCGTACGCGTCCATTCCGCCCCGTTCCCCGTTCCCCGATTCCGGTCCGTCGTCCGACTGCGAGGCCGCACCACGGCCACCCGGCCGCCCGCGTGCGCCGGACTCCATCGTGTCCACCGCACGCCTTGCACCGCTGCCGCACGCCCGCACCGCCGCCGCGCGCCCTGCGTCGCTGCCGCCGGCCGGGTGCTGCCTCGCCCGGCGCACACGCCCGACGGCTTCGCACACCGCCCGACGGCTTTCGCACAGTCGTCGCACGGAACGGTACTCAGCCACACCCGCCCCGCGCAGCCCTCCCCCCGTCCAGGCCCGCCCGCACCGGCTCGACGACGAGGCCGGACGCCGAACCTCCACACGTTGTCCACAGGCGGGCCCGCAGGTTGTCCACAACGGTTGACACCTTACGACGGCCGTCACACCATGGAATCGCACGGACCGAACGATCGGTCGGGAGAAGGCTCGGGCAGAGCCCAAGGTCGAGGGGGACCGCATGGCGACAGCAGCCGCGCACCAGACGGCCCGCACACAGCAGTACGCAGCTCAGGGCGGGGGCAGCGGCACCGCGCCGGCCGACGGCGAGGATGTTCACCTGCACGCCTTCGACGCCGCCGTGGCCGCCGACGAGCGCATCGAACCCCGCGACTGGATGCCCGACGCCTACCGGGCGACCCTGGTCCGGCAGATCGCCCAGCACGCGCACTCCGAGATCATCGGCATGCAGCCCGAGGCCAACTGGATCACCCGCGCGCCTTCCCTGCGCCGCAAGGCCATCCTGATGGCGAAGGTCCAGGACGAGGCGGGCCACGGGCTGTACCTGTACAGCGCCGCCGAAACCCTCGGCACCGGCCGTGACGAACTGCTGGACAAACTGCACACCGGCCGCCAGAAGTACTCGTCGATCTTCAACTACCCCACGCTGACCTGGGCCGATATCGGCGCGATCGGTTGGCTGGTGGACGGCGCCGCGATTACCAACCAGGTGCCCCTGTGCCGTTGTTCCTACGGCCCCTACGCCCGCGCGATGGTCCGCATCTGCAAGGAGGAGTCCTTCCACCAGCGCCAGGGCTACGAGTCGCTGCTGGCCCTCAGCCGCGGCACCCCCGAGCAGCACGCGATGGCGCAGGACGCCGTGGACCGCTGGTGGTGGCCCTCGCTGATGATGTTCGGACCGCCCGACGACGAGTCCGCCCACTCCGCGCAGTCGATGGCCTGGAAGATCAAGCGCCACTCCAACGACGAACTGCGCCAGCGCTTCGTCGACATCTGCGTTCCGCAGGCGGAGTCCCTCGGCCTCACCCTCCCCGACCCCGACCTGAGGTGGAACGAGGAGCGGGGGCACTACGACTTCGGCCCGATCGACTGGTCGGAGTTCAAGGAGGTCCTCAAGGGCAACGGCCCGTGCAACGACCAGCGCATCACCCAGCGCAGGCGGGCCCACGAGGAGGGCGCCTGGGTTCGGGAGGCGGCCGCGGCCTACGCGGCCAAGCACCACAGCCGGACCGACCCGACCGGCACGACCGGCACGAGCAGCCCGAGCAGCCCGAGCAGCCCGAGCAGCGTGACCGGTACGACCCGCACGACCAGCGTGCGCGGCACGACCGCCGCGAACGGCGAGGGCAGCACGAACGGCGCGAACGGCGAGACAGGAGCGACGCACGCATGACGACCACCGACTGGCCCCTGTGGGAGGTCTTCGTGCGCTCACGCCGCGGCCTCTCCCACACCCACGCGGGCAGCCTGCACGCCCCGGACGCCGAACTCGCCCTGCGTAACGCGCGCGACCTGTACACCCGGCGCGGCGAGGGCGTCTCGATCTGGGTCGTGCCGTCCGCGGCGATCACCGCGTCCTCGCCCGACGAGAAGGACCCGTTCTTCGAACCGGCCGCCGACAAGCCCTACCGGCACCCGACGTTCTACGAGATCCCGGAGGGGGTGAAGCACCTGTGACGACCACGACCACCCACACGTCGGCCGCCCTCGCCCTCGGCGACGACGCCCTGGTGCTCTCCCACCGCCTGGGGGAGTGGATGGGCCACGCGCCCGTGCTGGAGGAGGAGGTCGCTCTCGCCAACATCGCCCTCGACCTGCTCGGCCAGGCCCGCGTCCTGCTGTCGATGGCCGGCGACGAGGACGAGCTCGCCTACCTCCGCGAGGAACGCGCCTTCCGCAACCTCCAGTTGGTGGAGCAGCCCAACGGCGACTTCGCCCACACCATCGCCCGCCAGCTCTACTTCTCCACCTACCAGCACCTGCTGTACGGGCGCCTCGCGGCCGGCGAGGGCCCCTTCGCGGGGCTCGCCGCGAAGGCGGTCAAGGAGGTCGCCTACCACCGCGACCACGCCGAGCAGTGGACACTGCGGCTCGGAGACGGCACCGAGGACAGCCACCAGCGGATGCGGGACGCGGTCGCGGCCCTGTGGCGGTTCACCGGAGAGATGTTCCAGCCCGTGGACGGCCTCGACGTCGACCTGAAATCCCTGGAGACGAACTGGCTGGAGCAGGTCGGGGACGTGCTGCGCCGGGCCACGCTGAGCGTGCCCGAGGGCCCGCGCACAGGCGCCTGGTCGGCCGGCGCGGGCCGTCAGGGCCTGCACACCGAGTCGTTCGGCCGCATGCTGGCCGAGATGCAGCACCTGCACCGCAGCCACCCGGGGGCGTCATGGTGACGCTCACCCCGCTGGAGGCAGAACTCCTCGAGGTCGCCGGCTCGGTGCCCGACCCCGAGCTGCCCGTGCTCACGCTCCTGGAACTCGGCGTACTGCGCGCGGTGCACGTGCGGGACGCGGCAGCCGACGCCGTCGAGGTCGAGCTGACCCCGACCTACACCGGCTGCCCGGCCGTGGAGGCGATGTCCCTGGACGTCGAGCGGGCCCTGCGCGCACACGGCGTGCGCGAGGTCACCGTGCGGACCGTGCTCAGCCCCGCCTGGTCGACGGACGACATCACGGACGAAGGGCGCCGCAAGCTGCGGGAGTTCGGGATCGCCCCGCCACGCGTGCGGCAGACGGCCGGCCCGGTGCCGGTGGGGCTCGGGCCGACGCGCTCGTTCGGCGGCCCGCTCGAGGCGGACGCCGGCACGGACCCCGTCCGCTGCCCGCACTGCGGTTCGGCCGACACCGAGCTGCTCAGCCGCTTCTCCTCCACCGCCTGCAAGGCGCTGCGCCGCTGCCTCGCCTGCCGTGAACCCTTCGACCACTTCAAGGAGTTGTGATGGCCCGCTTCCACCCGCTCCGCGTGGCCGCGGTGGACCGGCTCACCGACGACTCCGTCGCCCTCACCCTCGCCGTCCCCGCCGAGCTGCGCGAGGAGTACCGGCACGCGCCGGGCCAGCACCTCGCCCTGCGGCGCGTGGCCGACGGCGTCGAGGTGCGGCGGACGTACTCGATCTGCTCGCCCGCGCCCGACCCCGGCGGCCAGGGTCCGCACACCCTCCGGGTCGGGGTGCGACTGGTCGACGGCGGCGCCTTCTCCACCTATGCGCTCAAGGAGATCGCCGTCGGCGACGAGCTGGAGGTGATGACCCCGGCGGGCCGGTTCATCCTCGACCCCGCCCCCGGCCTGTACGCGGCGATCGTCGGCGGCAGCGGGATCACCCCGGTGCTGTCGATCGTCTCCACGCTGCTGGCGCGCGAACCCGCCGCCCGCTTCTGCCTCGTGCGCAGCGACCGAACGGCCGCCTCGACGATGTTCCTGGAGGAGGTCGCCGACCTCAAGGACCGGTATCGCGAACGGTTCCAGCTGGTCACCGTGCTCTCCCGGGAGGAGCAGCAGGCCGGACTGCCGTCCGGGCGGCTGGACCGGGAGCGGCTGACAGGCCTGCTGCCGGCGCTGCTGCCCGTGGCGGACGTGGCCGGATGGTTCCTGTGTGGGCCGTTCGGGCTGGTGCAGGGCGCGGAACGGGCGCTGCGGGAGATCGGCGTCCCCCGCTCCCGGATCCACGAGGAGATCTTCCATGTGGACGCCATCGCGCCCACGGCCACCGCGTCCGCGCCCGCCCGCACCACGATCACCGCCCGCCTCGACGGCCGGGGCGGCAGCTGGCCCGGCCAGGACGGGGAGTCGGTCCTGGAGACGGTCCTGCGCAACCGTCCCGACGCCCCCTACGCCTGCAAGGGCGGGGTTTGCGGGACGTGCCGGGCCTTCCTGGTCTCCGGCGAGGTCCGTATGGACCGCAACTTCGCGCTGGAGCCGGAGGAGACCGAGTCCGGTTATGTCCTCGCCTGCCAGTCGCACCCACTGACGGAGAAGGTGGAGGTGGACTTCGACCGCTGACCGGCACAGGGACACCCCCCACCGGCCACTCCCTGCCGCCGCCCCCTGCCCTCCCCGGCCTCCCAGCCGCTCCCTGCCACGACCCGACATCCCCACCCGCCCCCGGCAGTCCCCAGCCGTTCCCTTCTTCTAGAACCTGTTCTATCTTGACGCTCCGTCAGATCAGCTGACCCGTCGGGAGGACAGGCCGTGGACTTCACCTTCACCGAGGAGCAGCAGGCGGCGGCCGAGGCCGCGCGGGGGGTCTTCGCCGACGTCGCACCCGACGGCGTCCCCAGCCCCGCGCTCACCCGGGGCCGCCCCGTAGCCGAGGGCTTCGACCGGGATCTGTGGGCGAACCTCGCCGGCGCCGACCTGCTGAGCCTGCTGCTCGACGAGGAATACGGCGGGGCCGGCCTGGACGCCGTCGCGCTCTGCCTGGTCCTGCGGGAGTCGGGGCGCGTGCTGGCCCGGGTCCCGCTCCTGGAGAGCAGCGCCGCCGCGGCCGCCGTCCAGTCCTACGGTGGGCCCGAGGTGCGGTCCGCCGTGCTCGCGCGGGCAGGGCGGGGCGACCTCGTCCTGACCGTCGCCGCGCACGGCCGCACCGGTCACGACGCGGCCGAACTCTCCGTGACAGCCCGGCAGGACGGCGAGGAATGGGTGCTGGACGGGGTGCAGACGGCGGTGCCCTGGGCCTACGACGCCGACCTCGTCGTCGTCCCCGCGCGCACCGGCGACGACCGGAGCGTCCTCGCCCTGGTCCCCCGCGGGCACCCGGGCACCGCCCTCGCCGAGCAGATCTCCACCACGGGCGAACGGCTCGGCGAACTGCGCCTGGAATCCACCCGCGTCCGAACCCCGGACGTCATCACCGCCGACGGCGCCTGGGAGTGGCTGCGCGGTCTGCTGGCCACCGGTACCTGCGCAGTGGCGCTCGGCCTGGGCGAACGCGTCCTGCGGATGACGAGCGACTACGCCGGGCAGCGGGAGCAGTTCGGGCACCCGATCGCGACCTTCCAGGCCGTCGCCGTCCAGGCCGCCGACCGCTACGTCGACCTGCGCGCGATGGAGGCAACCCTGTGGCAGGCGGCCTGGCGCCTCTCCTCCGGCGGGCAGGGCGCCCTGCCCGCCTCGGGCGACATCGCCGTGGCCAAGATCTGGGCCTCGGAGGGCGTACGGCGGGTCGTGCAGACCGCACAGCACCTGCACGGCGGCTTCGGCGCCGACGTGGACTACCCGCTGCACCGCTACCACGCCTGGGCCAAGCACCTTGAGCTGTCCCTCGGCCCGGCCGCGGCTCACGAGGAGGCCCTGGGCGACCTGCTGGCCGCCCACCCCCTCGCCTGACACCCGCGCTACAGCACGAAGCCGGGCCGGCCCTCGTCGGTCACGACCGGTCGGCCCGCCGCGGCCCACACCTGCATGCCGCCGTCGACGTTCACGGCGTCGACGCCCTGTTGCACCAGGTACATCGTGACCTGGGCAGAACGGCCACCCGAGCGGCAGATCACATGGACCCGCCCGTCCTGCGGGGCGGCCTCGGTCAGCTCGCCGTAGCGGGCGACGAACTCACTGATGGGGATGTGCAGCGCCCCTTCCGCGTGACCCGCCTGCCACTCGTCGTCCTCCCTGACATCCAGCAGGAAGTCACCGTCCTTGAGGTCGCCGACCTCGACCGTGGGCACACCAGCTCCGAAACTCATGTCCCCGACGCTACCCGACCGGGGGCACCCGGCGGCCGCTCCCGCTATCCCACCAGCTCCGCGAGCTCGGACTCCTTCTTGGCGACCTCGGTGAGAAGCTGCTCGGCGATCTCCTCCAGGAGGCGGTCGGGATCGTCCGGGGCCAGCCGGAGCATCCCACCGATCGCGCTCTCCTCCAGCTCCCGCGCGGCCAGGGTCAGCATCTCCTTGCGCTCGGCGAGCCACTCGAGGCGGGCATAGAGCTCCTCGCTGGGGCTCGGCCGCCGCTCGGCGGGCGCGGGACCGGCCGCCCACTCCCGCGCCAGCTCGCGCAGCAGACCCTCGTCACCGCGGGCGTAGGCGGCGTTGACGCGGGTGATGAACTCCTCGCGCCGCTGCCGCTCCGCGTCCTCCTGTGCCAGGTCGGGGTGGGCCTTGCGGGCCAGCTCACGGTAGAGCTTGCGGGCCTCGTCGCTGGGGCGCACCCGCTCGGGGGGCCGCACCGACTGGTCCGTGAGCATCGCCGCGGCCTCCGGGAACAGCCCGCTGTCGTCCAACCAGCCGTGGAAGAGCTCCTCGACCCCGGGCATGGGCAGCACCCGGGCCCGCGCCTCGGCCGCCCTGCGCAGGTCCTCGGGGTCGCCGGTGCGGGCGGCCCTGGCCTCGGCGATCTGGGCCTCCAGCTCGTCGAGCCGGGCGTACATGGGGCCGAGTTTCTGGTGGTGGAGCCGCGAGAAGTTCTCGACCTCGACGCGGAAGGTCTCCACCGCGATCTCGAACTCGATCAACGCCTGCTCGGCGGCCCGCACGGCCTGCTCCAGCCGCTCCTCGGGCCGCGGCTGCTCAGCTTCGGGGGTCGTCACCCGACCAGCGTAGGCCAAGGCTCACGGAGCCGACCGCCGCTCACCGCCCCCACCCCGCGAACGCCGCGCACGGCCGGGAGGACCGCCCACCGGAGGCCACAGCACCCTCACACCCCCGCCTCCGCCGCGATTGTCCCCGCCCGCACCGCCGCCACCAGCTGCGCGTGGTCCGCCTCGGTGCGGTCGGCGTACGCCACGGCGAAGGACGCGATCGCCTCGTCGAGCTCCTCGTTCTTGCCGCAGTAGCCGGCCACCAGGCGCGGGTCGGCGCTGTGCGAGTGGGCGCGGGCCAGCAGCGCGCCGGTCATCCGGCCGTAGTCGTCGACCTGGTCGGCGGCGAGCGCGGCGGGGTCGACGCTCCCCTTGCGGTTGCGGAACTGCCGCACCTGGAAGGGACGGCCCTCGACCGTCGTCCAGCCGAGCAGGACGTCGCTGACGACCTGCATCCGCTTCTGGCCGAGCACCACCCGGCGTCCCTCGTGGTCGGCGTCGGCCACGTCGAACCCGGCGCTCAGCAGGTGCGGCACGAGCGCCGAGCCGCGCGCCTCCTTCACCTGGAGGATCAGCGACTCACCCCGGTGGTCCAGGAGCAGGACGACGTACGACCGCAGGCCCACGCTGCCCGTGCCGACGATGCGGAAGGCGACGTCCTGCACCGCGTGCCGGGACAGCAGCGGGTGACGGTCCTCCGACACGGTGCTCAGGTACGGCTCGAGCGAGGCGGCCACCGCCGCCGCCTCCGCGTCGGGCACCCGGCGCAGCACCGGCGGCGCGTCGACGAAGCGGCGTCCGCCCTCCGGCGTCGGTTCGGTCGACTTGGCCGCGAACCGTCCGCTGGTGTTGGCGCGCGCCTTCTCCGAGACCCGCTCCAGCGTGCCCAGCAGGTCGTGGGCGTCGGTGTGGGAGACGAGTTCCTCGTCGGCGATCGCGTTCCAGGCGTCCAGGACGGGGAGCCTGGCCAGCAGGCGCATGGTGCGGCGGTAGGCGCCCGCCGCGTCGTGCGCCGCCTTGCGGCAGGTGTCCTCGTCGGCGCCGGCCTCGCGGCCCGCGAGCACCAGGGAGGCGGCGAGGCGCTTGAGGTCCCACTCCCAGGGGCCGTCGACCGTCTCGTCGAAGTCGTTCAGGTCGATGACCAGGCCGCCCCGGGCGTCGCCGTACAGGCCGAAGTTGGCGGCGTGCGCGTCACCGCAGATCTGGGCGCGGATCCGGGTCATGGGGGTGCGGGCGAGGTCGTGGGCCATGAGGCCGGCCGAGCCGCGCAGGAACGCGAAGGGGGTCGCCGCCATCCGGCCGACCCTTATCGGAGTGAGCTCTGCGATGCGGCCCCGGTTGGACTCCTCGACAGCCGTCACCGCGTCCGGTCGCGGGGCGTCCGCGTCGAGCTGCGCGTGCGCCGCGCGAGGTACCCGGCGGCGCAGCTCCTTGCCGTCCTCCTTGGGCGACCCGGCGACCGGCCACCGGGCGAAGCCCCGCACCGGGGGCAGCCTGTGCCGCCCGCCCGCCTCGGCACCGGCCCCGGCAGCACCAGCCTCGGTCATGACGACCGCCTCCCCCGCTCACGTCCGTACGTCCGCACCCGGCTCCACGACGAGCCGAACATCAACTCGTGCAGACCGTACAGCCGGCGGCCGAAACGCGTCAGACCCTGTGGACGACTCGCCGACTGTGGACAACCGGCCCGCCGCTGACCACCCGTGAGATACCTCACGCGGTCCGCTCCGCCCCCGAACACGCGAAAGCCCCCCAGGTCTGGGACCTGGGGGGCTTTCGGCTGGTGCGCGAGGGGGGAGTTGAACCCCCACGCCCTTGCGGGCACTGGAACCTGAATCCAGCGCGTCTGCCTATTCCGCCACCCGCGCATTGGGTGTGTCCTCGGGCTTGTGGGCTCTGCGGCCTGGCGCCTTCCGACATGCAGAACATTAGCATGCCGGCCAGGGTGCGTTCACATCCCTTGTTCCGGGGCAGAGGTGACCGCGAGGGCCCCCGCGGCGCCGTCCGTACGTCTCGACGGTGACTGGTTCACGTATCAACCTCGTACCTATGGAGGCCGTCTCCCCATGAGCCGGACGAGGTCCGCAGTCAGGTGCGGGACACTGGTCCTCGGCCGCCTCTACGATCCTGGGCAGAAGTACGGACAGAGGTACGTACGGATACAGGTGCGCGAGAGGCCGTCGACACCCGTCGACGGGGCCGACAGGGGGAACCAGCCGATTCAGCGGCGCGTGGATACGATCAGTAAGCAGTACCAGGTAGGCAGCACGAAGCGGGACAGCAGGACCAACGACGGAGGAGGTGCCCCATGGGAGTCCTGAAGAAGTTCGAGCAGCGTCTCGAGGGTCTGGTCAACGGCACCTTCGCCAAGGTCTTCAAGTCCGAGGTCCAGCCCGTGGAGATCGCGGGAGCGCTCCAGCGGGAGTGCGACAACAACGCCACCATCTGGAACCGCGACCGGACGGTCGTCCCCAACGACTTCATCGTGGAGCTGAGCACGCCGGACTACGAGCGCCTCAGCCCCTACTCCGGCCAGCTCGGCGACGAGCTCGCCGGCATGGTGCGCGACTACGCCAAGCAGCAGCGCTACACCTTCATGGGTCCGATCAAGGTCAACCTGGAGAAGGCGGACGACCTCGACACCGGCCTGTACCGGGTGCGCAGCCGTACGCTCGCCTCGTCCAGCAGCCAGGCCCCCGACCGCGCCCCGGCCGGCGGACAGCGCCCCGGCGGCTACGGCTACCCGCCGGCCGCCGGCGCCGGCGCCCCGCCCCCCATGCCGTCCACCCCGCCGCCCGGCGCCCGCCCCGGTGGGTACGGCTACCCGCCGGCGGCCGGCGGACAGCGTCCCGGCGCGGCCGGCGGCGGACCGGTCGGCGCACCGCAGCCGGGTGCGCGCACCCGCCACTGGATCGAGATCAACGGCACCCGCCACCAGATCTCCCGCGCCACGCTCGTGCTGGGCCGCAGCACCGAGGCCGACGTGCGGATCGACGACCCCGGCGTCTCTCGACGGCACTGCGAGATCCGCACCGGTTCGCCCTCGACGATCCAGGATCTCGGCTCCACCAACGGCATCGTGGTGGACGGGCAGCACACCACCCGCGCTACGCTCCGCGACGGCTCGCGGATCGTCGTGGGCAGCACCACCGTTATCTATAGGCAAGCCGAAGGGTGAAGCGGGGGCAATGTCAGAGCTGACCCTCACGGTCATGCGGCTGGGTTTCCTGGCCGTGTTGTGGCTGTTCGTGATCGTGGCCGTGCAGGTCATCCGAAGCGACCTGTTCGGTACCCGCGTCACCCAGCGCGGCTCGCGCCGGGAGGCCAACCGGGCGCAGCAGGCCCAGCGCCAGGCACCCCCGCAGCAGCGCCAGCAGCCCGCCCCGTCCGGCGGCGGCCGCAGGGGACGCAACGCCCCGACGAAGCTGGTCGTGTCCGAGGGCACCCTCACCGGCACGACCGTCGCGCTCCAGGGTCAGACCATCACCCTGGGCCGCGCGCACGACAGCACGATCGTGCTGGACGACGACTACGCCTCCAGCCGCCATGCCAGGATCTACCCGGACCGCGACGGCCAGTGGATCGTCGAGGACCTCGGTTCCACCAACGGCACGTACCTCGACCGGACGCGGCTGACGACCCCCACACCGATCCCGCTGGGCGCGCCGATCCGTATCGGCAAGACCGTCATCGAGCTGCGGAAGTAGTACGACAATGAGCGAGCGGAGCGAGCGCGCACGGGTGGCCGGCACCCCGGGCCCCGGCGCGCTCCCGACCGGAGGGTGGGCAGTGTGGCTCGACACGACCGGCTGTACCCGGGGCCGACGGGCGAGGTGCGCATGAGTCTGTCACTGCGTTTCGCCGCCGGATCGCACAAGGGCATGATCCGGGAGGGCAACGAGGACTCCGGTTACGCCGGTCCGCGCCTGCTCGCCATCGCCGACGGCATGGGCGGTGCCGCCGCCGGTGAGGTCGCCTCCTCCGAGGCGATCTCCACGATCGTCGCGCTCGACGACGACGTGCCCGGCTCCGACGTCCTCACCTCGCTCGGCGCCGCCGTCCAGCGCGCCAACGACCAGCTGCGCTCGATGGTCGAGGAGGACCCCCAGCTCGAGGGCATGGGGACGACGCTGACCGCACTGCTGTGGACGGGCCAGCGGCTCGGCCTGGTGCACGTCGGCGACTCCCGCGCCTACCTGCTGCGCGACGGCGTCCTCAGCCAGATCACGCAGGACCACACCTGGGTGCAGCGCCTGGTCGACGAGGGCCGCATCACCGAGGAAGAGGCCACCACCCACCCCCAGCGCTCGCTGCTGATGCGGGCGCTCGGCAGCGGCGAGCACGTCGAGCCCGACCTGTCGATCCGCGAGGTCCGGGCCGGCGACCGCTACCTGATCTGCTCGGACGGACTGTCCGGGGTCGTCTCCCACCAGACGCTCGAGGACACCCTCGCCAGCTACCAGGGCCCGCAGGAGACCGTGCAGGAGCTGATCCAGCTCGCCTTGCGCGGCGGCGGCCCGGACAACATCACCGTCATCGTCGCCGACGTCCTGGACCTGGACACCGGTGACACCCTCGCCGGACAGCTGTCCGACACGCCCGTCGTGGTCGGCGCCGTCGCCGAGAACCAGCACCAACTGCACGACAACGGCATCATGCAGACCCCGGCCGGCCGGGCCTCCGGGCTCGGCCGCCAGGGCCGCGGCCAGGGCGGCGGGGAGTTCGGGCCCCCCGGCTCCGGCGACGTGACCGGCTTCATCCCCACCAGCGGCTTCGGCGACTACACCGACGACGACTTCGTCAAGCCCCGCAAGAACCGCAGGTGGCTGAAGAGATCGCTCTACAGCGCGCTGGCGCTCGCCGTCATCGGCGGCGGCCTGTACGGCGGCTGGCGCTGGACGCAGACGCAGTACTACGTGGGCACCAAGGACGAGCACCTCGCGCTGTACCGCGGCATCAGCCAGGATCTGGCCTGGGTCTCGCTCTCGAAGGTGGAGAAGGACCACCCCGAGATCGAACTCAAGTACCTCCCCCAGTACCAGCAGAAGCAGGTCGAGGCGACGATCCCCGCGGGCAACCTTTCCTCCGCCCAGAAGAAGATCGACGAGCTGGCCGTCCAGGCCTCCGCGTGCAAGAAGCAGACCCAGGCCAGAGCCGCCGAGGGCCAGAACGCCAAATCCCCCCAGGGCGAGGCCGGAGGCACGACGGGAACCACCCGTACCTCCCTCACGTCCAAGGCAACGCCGACTCCGCCCCCCTCGGGCGGGTCGGTCTCCCCGTCCACGACTCCGTCCACGTCCGCGACCGCCACTCCCAACCCCGGCCCGACTCTCTCGGAGGAAGAGCAGAAGGTCGTCTCGCGGTGCGGTGAGCAGTAGACAAGCCGTGAGAGGCCCCGTCACACGATGAGCAGTACTACCAACACGCCGACGCACCACACGTCCACGATCGGCTCGATCGGCACCCCGAGCCGGCGCAACACCGAGCTCGCGCTGCTGGTGTTCGCCGTCCTCATCCCGGTGTTCGCCTACGCCAACGTGGGCCTCGCCATCAACGAGCAGGTGCCGTCCGGCCTGCTCGCCTACGGCCTGGGACTCGGCCTGCTGGCCGGCGTCGCCCACCTCGTGGTCCGCAAGTTCGCGCCGTACGCCGACCCGCTGCTGCTGCCGCTGGCCACGCTGCTGAACGGCCTCGGACTCGTCGCCATCTGGCGGCTGGACCAGTCCGAGCTGCTCCAGTCCATCCAGCAGGCCGGCACGGCCGCGCCACGGCAGCTCATGTACACGGCGATGGGCATCGCCTTCTTCATCGTGGTGCTGATCTTCCTCAAGGACCACCGCGTCCTGCAGCGCTACACGTACATCTCCATGGTCGGCGCGCTGTTCCTGCTGCTGCTGCCACTGGTGCCGGGCCTCGGCCGGAACATCTACGGCGCCAAGATCTGGATCCAGGTCGGCTCGTTCTCGATCCAGCCCGGTGAGTTCGCCAAGATCGTCCTGGCGATCTTCTTCGCGGGCTACCTGATGGTGAAGCGCGACGCGCTCGCCCTGGCCAGCCGCCGTTTCATGGGCCTGTACCTGCCGCGCGGCCGTGACCTGGGCCCGATCCTGGTCGTCTGGTTCATCTCGATCCTGATCCTGGTCTTCGAGACCGACCTCGGCACCTCGCTGCTGTTCTTCGGAATGTTCGTCATCATGCTGTACGTCGCCACCGAGCGGACCAGCTGGATCGTCTTCGGTCTGCTGATGTCCGGGGCCGGTGCCGTCGGCGTGGCCAGCTTCGAACCGCACGTCCAGCAGCGCGTCCAGGCCTGGCTCGACCCGATGAAGGAGTACACCCTCTCCCGACAGGGCTCCGTCGGCCACTCCGAGCAGGCCATGCAGGCCCTGTGGGCGTTCGGCTCCGGCGGCACCCTCGGCACCGGCTGGGGCCAGGGCCACTCCGAGCTGATCCGCTTCGCCGCCAACTCCGACTTCATCCTCGCGACCTTCGGCGAGGAGCTCGGCCTGGCCGGTGTGATGGCGCTGCTGCTGCTGTACGGCCTGATCGTGGAGCGCGGCGTGCGCACCGCCCTCGCCGCCCGCGACCCCTTCGGCAAGCTGCTCGCCATCGGCCTCTCGGGCGCCTTCGCGCTCCAGGTGTTCGTCGTGGCCGGCGGCGTGATGGGCCTGATCCCGCTGACCGGTATGACGATGCCGTTCCTGGCGTACGGCGGTTCCTCCGTCATCGCCAACTGGGCGTTGATCGGCATCCTCATCAGAATCAGCGACACCGCGCGCCGACCGGCACCCGCCCCCGCCTCCAACCCCGACGCCGAGATGACCCAGGTGGTCCGCCCGTCATGAACAAGCCCCTGCGCCGGATCGCGATCTTCTGCGGACTGCTGATCCTCACCCTGCTGGTTCGCGACAACTGGCTCCAGTACGCCAAGGCCAACGACCTGGCCAGCGACGACGAGAACCGCCGCGTCAACATCGCGCGCTACGCCACCCCGCGCGGCGACATTATCGTCGAGGGCGAGGCGATCACCGGATCGGTGGAGAACACCAGCGGCGACTACAAGTTCAAGCGCACCTGGACGAACGGCCCGATGTGGGCGCCGGTCACCGGGTACTCCTCGCAGGCCTTCGGCGCCAACCAGTTGGAGAAGCTCGAGGACGGCATCCTCACCGGCAACGACGACCGGCTCTTCTTCCGCAACACGCTCGACATGATCACGGGCAAGAAGAAGGAGGGCGGCAGCGTCGTCACCACCCTCAACGCCGCCGCGCAGAAGGCCGCGTACGAGGGGCTGGGCAACAAGAAGGGCGCCGTCGCCGCGATCGACCCGGCCACCGGCAAGATCCTGGCGCTGGTCTCCACGCCGTCGTACGACCCGTCGAAGTTCGCCGGAACCTCCGACAAGGACGCCGAGGCCTGGAACGCCGTCCAGAAGAAGAACAACCCGGACGACCCGATGCTGAACCGGGCGCTGCGCGAGACGTACCCGCCGGGCTCGACGTTCAAGGTCGTCACCGCGGCCGCCGCGCTGGAGAACGGCGTGGTCTCCGGTATCGACGAGGCGACCAAGACGCCGGACCCCTACCAGCTGCCGGAGACGACGACGCCGCTCACCAACGAGCACGGTGAATGCGAGAACGCCACCCTGCGGTACGCGCTCATGGTGTCCTGCAACACCGTCTTCGCGAAGATGTCCCACAACGTCGGCAACGAGAAGATGATCGAGCAGGCGGAGAAGTTCGGCTACAACAACAAGGAGCTGGACACCCCGGTCCGCGCCGCCCAGAGCGTCTACCCCGAGGACAACGCGCCGCAGAACGCCATGGACGGCATCGGCCAGGCGTCCAACCGCGCCACGCCGCTGCAGATGGCCATGGTCGCCTCGGCGATCGCCAACGACGGCAAGCTGATGAAGCCGTACATGGTCGACCAGCTCAAGGCCGCGAACCTCGACACCATCGCGACCACCGAGCCGGAGGAGCTGTCGCAGGCCGTCTCCTCGGAGACCGCGCAGAAGCTCCAGGAGATGATGGAGACCGTCGTCAACGACCCGCAGGGCACCGGCGGCAAGGCGAAGATCTCGGGCGTGAAGGTCGGCGGCAAGACCGGTACCGCCCAGCACGGCCTGAACAACAGTGAGAAGCCGTACGCCTGGTTCATCTCCTACGCGAAGCTGTCCGACGGCAGCTCGCCGGTGGCCGTCGCCGTGGTCGTCGAGGACGGCGCGGCCAACCGAGACGACATTTCAGGTGGCGGCCTCGCCGGCCCGATCGCAAGGGACGTGATGAAGGCAGTCATCGACAGCAAGAAGTGACCCCGATCACGTCGCCTACACATCGGTGCACGTTGCGATACCGGTCCTGTATCGGGTGACGGGCTTGGCCAGGTCACGACGCGCCGTCCGGGTACGGTATGCCCGGACGGCAGCCTGCGACCGCACATGTGTGCCGGTCGGGACCGACGGAGAGGGCTGGTAGGTAGCTATGGAAGAGCCGCGTCGCCTCGGCGGCCGGTACGAGCTGGGCCACGTGCTCGGCCGTGGTGGCATGGCCGAGGTCTACCTCGCGCATGACACCCGTCTGGGCCGCACCGTGGCGGTGAAGACGCTGCGCGCGGACCTCGCGCGCGACCCTTCCTTCCAGGCCCGGTTCCGCCGGGAGGCCCAGTCGGCCGCTTCGCTCAACCACCCCGCGATCGTCGCGGTCTACGACACGGGCGAGGACTACATCGACGGGGTCTCGATCCCGTACATCGTCATGGAGTACGTCGACGGCTCCACCCTGCGGGAGCTGTTGCACTCCGGCCGCAAGCTGCTGCCGGAGCGGGCCATGGAGATGACCATCGGCATCCTCCAGGGCCTGGAGTACGCCCACCGCAACCAGATCGTCCACCGGGACATCAAGCCGGCGAACGTCATGCTGACGCGCAACGGCCAGGTCAAGGTGATGGACTTCGGCATCGCCCGCGCCATGGGCGACTCCGGCATGACGATGACGCAGACGGCAGCCGTGATCGGCACCGCCCAGTACCTCTCCCCGGAGCAGGCCAAGGGCGAGCAGGTCGACGCCCGTTCCGACCTGTACTCCACCGGGTGTCTCCTCTACGAGCTGCTGACGGTACGGCCGCCCTTCGTCGGCGACTCGCCGGTGGCCGTGGCCTACCAGCACGTCCGGGAGGAACCGCAGGCGCCCAGCGTCTTCGACCCCGAGATCACGCCCGAGATGGACGCGATCGTGCTGAAGGCCCTGGTCAAGGACCCGAACTACCGCTACCAGTCCGCCGACGAGATGCGCGCCGACATCGAGGCCTGCCTCGACGGTCAGCCGGTCGGGGCCACGGCGGCGATGGGCGCGGTCGGTTACGGCGGCTACCCCGACGACCAGCCGACGACGGCGCTGCGCGCCGACGCGGGCGCGACCACGATGCTGCCGCCCATGAACCCGGACGAGGGCGGTTTCGGCTACGACGACCGCCCCGACCGGCGCCGGCAGAAGAAGAGCAACGGCTCGACGATCCTGCTGGTCGTGGCGGCCGTGCTGGTGCTCGTGGGCGCGATCCTCATCGGCAAGTGGGTCTTCACCGGCAACGGGGCGGGGGACAAGCCGTTCGCGGCCCCGAACTTCGTCGGGCAGACGCTGGAGCGCGCTCAGACGATGGCGACCAACGTCGAGCTGAAACTGGTGCCGACGCAGAAACCCTGCGAGAACACGCCCAAGGGCAGCGTCTGCGACCAGAACCCGCCGGCCAAGGCCGACGTCAACAAGGGCGACACGATCAACATCACCGTGTCGACCGGTGCGCCCAAGGTGGCCGTCCCCAGCGTCCTCGGCAAGAGCCTGGAAGAGGCCAAGTCGGAGCTTGAAGGCGACAAGTACCAGTTCGTCGTCGAGACGAAGCAGGAGGTGTCGTCGGAAGAGGCCGGCACCGTCCTGAGCCAGGACCCCGAGCTCGGCTCCGAGGTGGAGAAGGGCACCACGATCACCCTCACCGTCGCCAAGGCGGAGGAGAAGGCGACCGTCCCCGACGTCCGCGGTCAGAGCTGTGACGCCGCCAAGGCGCAGATGGAGCAGAACAACCTGGTCGGCACCTGCACCGAGGTCGAGACCCAGGACCCGAACCAGGTGGGCAAGGTCATCCAGACCACCCCGCAGGTCAGCTCGCAGGCCGACAAGGGCTCCACGGTCTCGATCCAGATCGGCAAGGCGCCCGAGAACCAGCAGACGCAGGTCCCAGCGAACCTCCAGGGCATGTCCCTGAAGGACGCCAGGAAGGCGCTCCAGGACGTGGGGCTGAACGTCGGCAACATCCAGGGCAGCAACGACGACAACGCCATCGTCTTCACCTCCGACCCGGCGCCCGGCAGCACGGTGAACAAGGGCCAGACGGTCAACCTGGTCACCATCCAGAACAATGGGAACAACAACGGCGGGAACAACGGGGGAACCATCTTCTTCGGAGGAACCAGCGGTTAGGGGGTGTTCGCCCGGGCGGGCACCACACCCGCCCGGCCGGTGCCCCGCCGGGACGACCGGGGGTGTTCGCGCGGGCGAATGACCGCTCGGAGAAAACCGCTCGGTGGACGACCGCTCGGCGGGGGATCTCACCACCGCCACGACGCCGTAGGGCCCTGCCGGATCACCCGGCAGGGCCCTACGGCGTCTCACAGCTCCGCTGAGGTCAGCGCAGTTCCTTCGGCGGCGTCCGGTCGGCGTCCACCTTCTCCACACGCTCCAGCTCGCCCCACACGACGTAGCGGTAGCGGCTGGTGTAGACGGGCGTGCACGTCGTCAGGGTGATGTACTTGCCGGCCTTCGTCGTGCCGGCCTCCTTGGGGACGGCACCGAGGACCTCGACGTTGTACTTCGAGGTCTCGGGAAGGATGGAGAACACCTTGTAGACGTACCAGTTGTCCCGCGTCTCGAAGACGATCGGGTCGCCCTTCGCCAGCTTGTCGATGTTGTGGAACTTCGCGCCGTGCCCGTCGCGGTGGGCGGCCAGAGAGAAGTTGCCGTTCTTCCCGCTCGTGGGGAGGGTCGCCTTGACAGGCTCGGTGTAGTAGCCGGCGACCCCGTCGTTGAGGATCTTCGACGAGGTGCCCTCCTCGACCAGGACCTCGCCGTTCCTCATCGCGGGTACGTGCAGGAAGCCGATGCCGTTCCCGGTGTCGAGCGCGCCCGGTCCGGTGTCCTGGCGCGCCCAGGTGTCGCGGACCCGGTCGCCCTGCTGACCGGCCTTGCGGTCGGCGACGACGTTGGTCCACCACAGGGAGTAGACGACGAACAGGCCGAGCACCAGCCCGGCCGTGATGAGAAGTTCACCGAAGACGCTGACCGCCTGGGCGATCCTGCCGCCGCGGCGCCGCGGCGCGGGCGGGGCCGCGGCCCCGGGCGCGTCGGTGTCCTCTTCGTGCTGAGTGCCGTCGGTGGTCGCTGCCACGGTTCATCTGCCCCTACTCGACGAGCGCATCCGGCTTGCCCTTGCTGCGCGGCCGTTCCTCGACCATCTTGCCCCAGACGATCAACCGGTACTTGCTGGTGAACTCCGGCGTGCACGTCGTCAGCGTGATGTAGCGCCCCGGGCCGGTGAAGCCGGATCCCGGCGGGACCGGTTCGAGGACGCTGATGTTGCGCGGCGAGGTCACCGGCAGCATCGACGCCATCTTGTAGACGTAGTAGTCGTCCTGCGTCTCCACGACGATGTCGTCGCCCGGCTGGAGCCGGTTGATGAAGCGGAACGGCTCGCCGTGGGTGTTGCGGTGCCCCGCGAGCCCGAAGTTGCCGCTCTTGGCGTCGGGCATGGCCGTCTTCAGCGCGCCCTCGCCGTAGTGCCCCACCATGCCCTTGTCGAGGACGCGCTTGTTGTTGATGCCCTCGGCGATCGGCACGACCACGTCCAGCTTGGGGATGTGCAGGATGGCGAAGCCCTGGCCGGGCGAGAAGGTCCCCGGGTTGCGCTTGCCGTTCGCCCAGTCGTCCTGGAGGCTGCTCGCCTCCCTGTCCGCCTGCGCGTGCGCCCGGACGTTCGTCCACCACAGCTGGTAGGTGACGAACAGCAGCATCAGCACGCCCGTGGTGATGAACACCTCGCCGACCGCCCGGCTGGCGACCACCGCCGCGCTGGGCCTGCGCGCCCGCGCCTGCCGTCGGGCCTCCACCCGGGAGAGCGGGCGGCCCTGGGACACCTCCGCGGCGGAATCCGTCGCCTCGGTAGCGCTGCCATGACGCCCGTGACGGCGCTTGGCGGCCTTTCTGCGGGCCGCTCGGCCACCCGGAGTGGTTCCGGTGACATCGGAGGCGGACGACGCCCCAGAAGCCGGTATGGACCCGCCGCCGAGCTCGGACTCCGGCAGTCGTGGTATCCGCAGCGCCACCGTCTCCTCGTCGAGGGGAGGCCGGTACGGCGGACCCCCGCCGTACCGGTCCTCGCGCTCGGGGCGCAGAGCGGTCACGCCGTGGCCCTGCCCACCACCGGGGCGAGCCCCGCCGACCTCGCCACCGCGCCCTGGTCGCCGCACTCCACGAGCCAGTTGGCCAGCATCCGGTGCCCGTGCTCGGTCAGGACCGACTCGGGGTGGAACTGCACGCCCTCGACCGGGAGCTCCCGGTGGCGCAGGCCCATGACGATGCCGTCGTGGGTCCGCGCGGTGATCTCCAGCTCGGCCGGGACGGTCGCGGGCTCGGCGGCCAGGGAGTGGTAGCGGGTCGCGGTGAACGGGGTGGGCAGGCCGGCGAAGACGCCCCGGCCCTCGTGCTCGACCAGCGAGGTCTTGCCGTGCAGCAGCTCCGGCGCCCGGCCCACCACGCCGCCGTACGCCACCTGCATCGACTGCATGCCCAGGCAGACGCCGAAGACGGGCACGCCGGTGCTCGCGCAGTGGCGGACCATGTCGACGCAGACGCCGGCCTCCTCGGGCGTGCCCGGGCCCGGCGAGAGCAGGACGCCGTCGAAGCCGTCCTGGGCGTGGGCCGTGGAGACCTCGTCGTTGCGCAGGACCTCGCACTCGGCGCCCAGCTGGTACAGGTACTGGACCAGGTTGAAGACGAAGCTGTCGTAGTTGTCGACGACGAGAATGCGCGCGCTCACTGGTTGTCCACCGTCACATCGTTGAAGGGAAGCAGCGGTTCGGCCCACGGAAAGACGTACTGGAACAGGACATAGACGACAGCCAGCACCAGCACGATCGAGATCAGCGCCTTCAGCCACGTGTTTCCCGGCAGATGCCGCCAGATGAAGCCGTACATGCCGTCCCTTCCGTCGCACCACGGCACCAGACTCTCGCCGTACAGCACCAGACTAACGGCGCAGAGCCCTGGGTTCGCCTGCCTCCACGGGCTGCGTGGAGTCCAGATGCGCCCAGACGATCAGCCGGTGACTGTGCCCCCATTCGGGATCGCACGTGGTCAGCGTCAGATAGCGTCCGGGACGCGTATACCCCGACTTACGTGGCACAGGGTCGATCACCTCGACGTCGGCGGGCACTGTTTTGTAGGGGCCTTTGTCGATCCGATAGGTGAACCAGGTCGTGCCGTCGGTGAGCACCACCGCGTCGCCGCGTCGCAGCCTGGGGAAGTCCTTGAACGGGTCGCCGTACGTGCGGCGATGTCCGGCGACGGAGAAGTTCCCGGTCTGCCCGAGCCGCGCGGTGCCCGGGTAGTGGCCCAGGCCCCTCTTCAGGGTGGAGGTGGCGGTCCCCTCGAGCACCGGCTTGTTCCACGTGAAACCGAGCCGCGGGATGTACATGATCGCGAAGGGCTCGCCCCGGCGGTACGGCGCCGGAGGGGTGGGCGTCGCGGGAGCCCCGGAGGCGGTCGCGGGCGTCCGCGCCCACTGGTCCCGCAGGCGGTGCATCTGGTCGTCCATGACGTGGTCGGCCCGCACCCCGGTCCAGAACAGCACGTAGACGACGAAGAGGACGATCACGGTGCCGAGGGTGACGCACAGCTCGCTGACGGTCCGGACGATCACACGCACCGGGCGGCTCCCGTAGGGCGGCGGGCGGCCGGCCCACTGCCGGTGCCGCGGGCTTCTACTCCACCGGCTTCGCGTAGTGCATGTCCACTGTGCCCGAGTAGCCGGGCAGAGTCACCGTGCCGTCCTCGGTGACTTTCCAGCCGAGCCCGTAGACGTTGACGTACACCATGTAGTTCTGGATCGCCGGGGAGTCGGCGAGGGCCTGCTGGAGCTTCTCCGGGTTCCCGACCGCCTGGATCTTGTACGGCGGGGAGTAGACGCGGCCCTGGAGGATGAGGGTGTTGCCCACGCAGCGCACGGCGCTGGTGGATATCAGCCGCTGGTCCATGACCTTGATGCCCTTGGCGCCGCCCTGCCAGAGGGCGTTCACCACCGCCTGGAGGTCCTGCTGGTGGATCACCAGGTAGTCGGGCTGGGGCTCGGGGTAGCCGGGGAGCTTGGCGGTGGCGTTCGGCGGGGCGTCGTTGAGCGTGACCGTGATCGCCTCGCCCTTGAGCTTCTCCGTGCCCGCTTCGTTCTCCAGCCGGGCGAGCTTCTCGTCCTCGGCCGTGGTGCTGCCGTCGTCGGACCGGGCCATGGATTCGACCTCGTCGCGCAGGGTCGCGTTGGACTCGTCCAGCTCACCGTTCTTGCGGCTGCGCTCGTGGATCAGGTCGGACAACTTCAGCAGCGAGGCGTCCGTACGCAGGTCGGTGCCCTTCGCGGTGTTGAAGCTGGTGACGAAGAGGAGCCCCGCCAGAGCGAAGACACCCGCCGTGAGCACCCGCACCGGCCGGAAACGGCGGCGACGCACGGGCGCGGAACCCGTTGAACCCGTCCCGGGGAAGTCGGCAGAATTGCTCAACGTACCCTTATCTCCTTCGGCGCCGTAGAAGCACTACGCTAACGGACGCCCGGGGGAGCACTCAGTGTCCCCTTGTACGCTGCCCCGAGCCCGACCCAGTTCCCTGCGCGGCCACGCAGCGCATCGACAGGAGAGACCCTCGTGCCGAAGTCACGTATCCGCAAGAAGGCCGACTACACGCCGCCGCCGTCGAAGCAGGCGACCGCCATCAAGCTGAACAGCCGCGCCTGGGTCGCGCCGGTGATGCTGGCCCTGTTCCTCGTCGGCCTCGCCTGGATCGTCCTGTTCTACGTGACCGACGGGTCACTGCCCATCGACAAGTTGGGCAACTGGAACATCGTGGTCGGTTTCGGGTTCATCGCCGCGGGATTCGGTGTCTCGACCCAGTGGAAGTAAGGGCCACCGGCAGATGAACCCAGCTCTGCCCAGGGCTATCCACTGAGTTATCCACAGCCGTTTTCCACAGTGGGGAAAAAGAACGACGATCTGTGGATAACCCGTTGGGTGTTGACGCCGGTGTGACAGAACCACCAGTGATCGAAACTCTGTTCGCCCCCTGCCTGACCTGCACAAACACTGGTCGGTGACAGGGGGCACAGTTGTTCTCGCACACTGTGCACAAGATCGGGCACACGCTGTGGACAACAGGCGCTCAGGTGAGCTGGGCGGTCCTCAGGAGGGTGGTCACCACGACCGCCACCAGCACCAGCGCACAGATGCCGAACTGCACGAGGGCGCGCCGGTCGCGGGGGGCGTGGACCATGCCGTAGCCGATCAGGACCCCTCCCACCAGGCCGCCCACATGAGCCTCCCAGGCGATGCCGCTCCATCCGAAGGTGATGATCAGGTTGATCACCAGCAGGGCGACGACCGGCCGCATGTCGTAGCGCTGCCGCCGCACCAGGACGGCCATCGCGCCGAAGAGACCGAAGACGGCGCCCGAAGCCCCGAGCGAGGGCTGGTTGGGCTCGGCGATCAGATACGTCAGCGCGCTGCCGGCGAGCCCGGAGAGCACGTACAGGGCGAGATAGCGAACCCGCCCCAGCGCCGCCTCCAGAGGGCCGCCGATCCACCACAGACTCAGCATGTTGGAGAGGATGTGGATGACGCTGCCGTGCAGGAACATCGAGGTCAGCAGGCGGTACCACTGACCCTCCGCGACGCCTTGGAGCTCCTCGAAGCCGAGGGCCGGCATGATCGCGCGGCCGATCATGTCGAAGCGGTCGGTGAAACGGTCGCCCACGGAGAGCTGCGCGACGAACGCGGCGAGACACAGGCCGATCAGGATCTTGGTGACCAGCCGGGGGTCGTCGGTGACGGCGCCGCCCGCGATCGTGCGCGGAGTGGACGCCGAGGGTGCGTGACCGGTGCCGGAGCCGTCCCGGACGCAGTCCGGGCACTGGAAACCGACCGAGGCACTGACCATGCACTCGGGACAGATGGGACGCTCGCACCGGGTGCAGCGCACACCGGTCTCGCGGTCCGCGTGGCGGTAGCAGGCGGGCAGGCCGTTGTGCGCGTCGTCCTGCCGACTGCCCGGCGCCTGGTCCATGGGGTCCCCCAACGTCGTCTCCTGCAAGGCTTTGCCCCGCTCATCCTTACGGACGAGCGGGGCAATTTGTTCCCGGCGAGAACCATGCGACCCGCAGGTCGGCGCTGGTACGGGCGTCAGTGCTGCTCGATGACGACCGACTCGATGACGACCTCGTTGAGCGGGCGGTCGGTGCGCGGGTTGGTCTGGGTGCCGGCGATCGCGTCGACGACCTTCTGACCGGCCGTGTCGGCGACCTCGCCGAAGATGGTGTGCTTGCGGGTCAGCCAGGCCGTCGGGGCGACCGTGATGAAGAACTGCGAGCCGTTGGTGCCCGGACCGGCGTTGGCCATGGCCAGCAGGTAGGGCTTGTCGAAGCGCAGGTCCGGGTGGAACTCGTCCTCGAACTGGTAGCCGGGACCGCCGGTGCCGTTGCCCAGCGGGTCACCGCCCTGGATCATGAATCCACTGATCACCCGGTGGAAGACCGTGCCGTCGTAGAGCTTCGCCGTGGTCTTCTCACCCGTCTCCGGGTGGGTCCACTCGCGCCCGCCGGTGGCGAGGTCGACGAAGTTCTTGACCGTCTTGGGCGCGTGGTCCGGGAACAGCCGGACCTTGATGTCGCCGTGGTTGGTCTTCAGGGTGGCGTACAGCTGCTCGGCCACGATCTGCCTTCCGTTGTCTTCCTGTTACCCCCCGATCCTCGCACGCCCGGTGTCGTCGCCGCCCGGCGACCACCCCGGACACCGCAGAAAAGCACGCCGGAACCGCGGTGACGGAAGCGGGCCGGGCCGATCCGTGGCATTGTCGACGACAAGCTCCTGTTGCCCCGTATTCATCCGCTCTTGTATCCGATCAAGACAACTCGGGACGTTCGACACCCGTATGCCCGCCCGCGCATGCCCCGGCGGTCGCCGACAGGCATGATCCGGAAAAGGGTGGAAAGTCGAAATACCGTACGCCACCGAGGAGGAGGAACCCGTGACCCGCATCGACAGCGTGCGCGCCGCGACCGGTTCGGCGAAGGACAGCGTGCTGCACGCCGCGGAAGTGGTGGCGCCCTACGCCGACACGGCCAAGGAGAGGGCCGCGCTCTATGCGCACGAGGCCCGCGTACGGCTCGCGCCCAAGGTGTCGCAGGCCGCCGGACAGGCCCGCGTCCAGTACGACGCCCTTGTCGCCCCTCGCCTGGAGCAGGCTCGGGCGCACGTCCCGCCGAAGGTCGACCTGGCCGCACACGAGGCGGCCGCCCGTGCGCGCCTGGCCGCCCGGCAGGCCGCCGTCTACTCCCGACCCAAGATCGAACAGGCCGTGGCCGCGGCCGGGCCCGTGAAGGACGAGGCAGCCGCCCGGGGCGCCGCCGCACTGGCCGCGTTGCGCGGTCAGGTGACGCCGAAGGAGATCCAGAAGCTGGTGCGCAAGCACCGGCGTCGGGCCAGGGCGGGCAAGCTCGCCAAGGCCCTGGCCGTCCTGGGCATCGTCGGCAGCGGTGCCTACGCGGCCTGGAAGTGGTGGGACAAGCAGGCCAACCCGGACTGGCTGGTCGAGCCGCCCGCCGCGACGGAAGTTCCCGCCGGAGGCGGTCTGACCTCGGTCGACGGCAACCCGGCGGTCCTCGACCCCGAGGTGGAGGCCAAGGAGGCCGAGGAGGCCGAGGAGGCCGAGGAGGCCGCCAAGCGCGAGGACCGCGGCTGAGGTCACCGCGCGCTGGAGCTCCCCGGCGGGGCGTAACGCACCCGCCGGGAAGCCCGACGCCGCTGTTTCACGTGGAACGCCCTGTGCCATCTCGTTCAGCGAGGCGGCACGGGGCGTTCTGCCTTCCTGGTGGGCCGGCCGGAGGCGCCCCGGACATCGGATCCGACGCGCGAAAAGCCCTCCGACGTCGCGAGAAAGCCCCCCGACGCCGCGTTTCCGCAGGTCGGAGGGCTTTCCTTGAGTGGAGCCTAGGGGAGTCGAACCCCTGACATCTGCCATGCAAAGACAGCGCTCTACCAACTGAGCTAAGGCCCCGGGAAGAGAAGCGTCCGGCCGGCAGAGTCTCGAACCGGCGGGCGCCGCAGACCAGAGTACCGGGTCACCCCCCGTGTTCCGCAAAAAGATTAGGGGTCCCCGCGAATGACCACTCTCCGTAAGATGCTCCGCGTGGTTCGCTACAGCGAACCGCGGTTTTTTGGGGAAGCGATGGGGAGACGCACATGGACGCCGCACAGCAGGAAGCCACCGCGAGAGCGCGGGAACTGCAGCGGAACTGGTACGGGGAGCCGTTGGGGGCGCTCTTCCGTAAGCTCATCGACGATCTCGGCCTGAACCAGGCCCGTCTCGCGGGGGTGCTGGGACTGTCGGCTCCGATGCTGTCGCAGCTGATGAGCGGTCAGCGGGCGAAGATCGGCAACCCGGCGGTGGTGCAGCGGGTACAGCTGCTCCAGGAGCTGGCGGCCCAGGTCGCGGACGGCAGCGTGAGCGCGGCCGAGGCGACCGAGCGCATGGACGAGATCAAGCAGTCGCAGGGGGGATCGGTGCTCAGCAACACCACGCAGACGACGAGCAGTTCCGGGGCGCCGACGGTCAAGCGGGTGGTCCGTGAGATCCAGTCGCTGCTGCGCTCGGTGGCCGCCGCCGGCGACATCATCGAGGCGGCCGACACCCT
The DNA here is from genome assembly GCF_055573695.1 of Streptomyces sp. NPDC030143. Taxonomy (NCBI): domain Bacteria; kingdom Bacillati; phylum Actinomycetota; class Actinomycetes; order Kitasatosporales; family Streptomycetaceae; genus Streptomyces; species Streptomyces sp. NPDC030143. The sequence goes on along the minus strand of NZ_JBVIAY010000004.1, from coordinate 299,976 downwards.
CGCCTCGGCCCACCCGGAACTGGCAGAGTTCCTCCGGGTGTACGGCGCCGGCCGCACCTCCGACGCGGTCGCGCACTACCAGTCCCACCAGAGCTGACCCGACGGCCCGGCGTCCGAAGGGGGTTCGGCGGCCGGGCCGGTGGCAGCACCCGGGAGTGGCCGGCGGCACGGGAGCGGCGAGGAGCGCAGGGGGGTGGCGCTCCCCCTGTGACGGCGGCGCGGGGCAAGCGCAATCGTGAGGGGCAACGGGGGGTCGTCCCGCTCGTCGGGGGTAGCGAGGGAGCATCGGGGGACAGCGGGGGGAATCCGCAGGGGGAGGAGCGACGCACTGCCATGGGTGAGGTCTTCGCCGGACGGTACGAACTCGCCGACCCGATCGGCCGCGGCGGCGTCGGCGCCGTCTGGCGCGCGTGGGACCACCGCCGGCGCCGCTACGTGGCCGCCAAGGTGCTCCAGCACAGCGACGCCCACTCGCTGCTGCGCTTCGTCCGCGAGCAGGCACTGCGGATCGACCACCCCCATGTCCTGGCCCCCGCCAGCTGGGCCGCCGACGACGACAAGGTCCTGTTCACCATGGACCTCGTCGCAGGCGGTTCCCTGGTCCGCCTCGTCGGCGACTACGGCCCCCTGCCCCCCGTCTTCGTCTGCACACTCCTCGACCAACTCCTGTCCGGGCTCGCCGCCGTGCACGCGGAGGGGGTCGTGCACCGCGACATCAAGCCCGCCAACGTGCTCCTGGAGGCCACCGGAACCGCCCGGCCCCGGCTGCGGCTGTCCGACTTCGGCATCGCCATGCGGCTCGGTGAACCACGCCTGACCGAGACCAACCTCGTGGTGGGAACGCCCGGTTACCTCGCTCCCGAGCAGCTGATGGGCGCCGACCCCGACTTCCCCGCCGACCTGTTCGGCGTCGGCCTGGTCGCGCTGTATCTCCTGGAGGGCGCCAAACCGGACGCCAAGGCGCTCGTCCAGTACTTCACCGAGCACGGCACGCCCCGCGCGCCGCAGGGCATCCCGGAGCCGCTGTGGCAGATCGTCGCCACCCTGCTGCAACCCGATCCCGAGGCGCGTTTCCGCACGGCCACGGGGGCGCGCAAGGCGCTGGCGGGCGCCGTCGACGTGCTGCCGGAGCCCGGCCCCGACGACGAGCTGATCGAGATCTTCGACCAACTCGGGCCGCTGCCACAGGGGTTCGCGCCGCAGGGGCCGCTGCACCGGGCCTCCGGGATCACCGTGGGGGTGGGTGCTCGCGCGGGGGCGCGGACGGGGACGGGAGCAGGGGCGGCGGCTGCGGGTGGTGAGGGGTCCGCGACAGGTACCGGCGGCGGAGCCGTCGGGAGGGCGGGCACGGAGACCGGAGCCGTCAGGGGGGCGGGTGCGGGCCCCGGAGCCGTCGCGGGGGCGGGCACGGGCCCCGGTGTCGGAACCGGCAGCGGCACGGGCGCCCCGGGATCACGCGTGGGCGCAGGTGTCGTACCGCCGACTCGCCGCCCGGGTCCCGCCCCGCCACCGCCCGCTCCCTCCATGTCGGACACCGGCAGCTTCCACCTGCCACCGCCCTCTCCGTCGCCGCCTGTGCCCCCACCCCCGCATCCGCCGGCCACGACCCTGACCGCTTCGTACACGGCACAGGGCGAGCGGACTCCGCCTCACCCGCCGGAGAGCCCGCGCCGGACCGACCGCGCAGCCCAGCGCCGTCGCACCCACGGCAGCCGCCGCGCGCCCCGCCCGGGGCCGCCCCGGAAGGTCGCGGTGCCGCTGTTGCTGCTCGCGCTGGCCTGTTACGCCGTCGGGTTCTGGGCGTTGGTGCGGATCTGAGGGGAGCGGGCCGAGGCCGCGCGGCGTCGGGCGGTCACCGTCCAGACCCCCAGGACCAGGAGCAGGGCGCTGCCGGTGCCGATGCCGCCCACCGCGACCGCCGTCATCGCGAGGCGGTCGTCCCCGCCGGACGTACCTCCCCCGGCCGCCAGGCCCTCCGCGGTGCTGCCTCCGTCCGGCGCGCCCACGTCGAAAAGGCCGCGCGGCAGCGACTCCCCCGCGTACACCGGCCCGGGCTGCGCTGCTCCCGTGACGCGGACGCGCAGCACCAGGCCCAGGACGCCGTCCCCGAAACGGTCGGCCACCTGCGCCGACAGGTGCACGACGAGGTAGTGGAACCCGGCGAACCGCAGGCTCTTCCCCGGGTCGGTGGGTGCGTACCGGTTGGCGTACCCGACCGGCGGCAGAGGAGCGAGCGAGGTGGACTTCCGGGTGCCGCCGTAGCCGATGCTCGTGGTGGCGACCTCGGCGCGCACCGGGTTGTACAGGGTCATGTCGAGCGCCGGGACGACGAACGCGGGCGCGCCGCCGGTCCCGCCGGTGGCCTCCTCCGCGTCGCCGATCTCGGCCGTGGCGTACACCTGCTGGCCCCAGTCGACGGGCACCTTGTAGAAGAGGGTCCGCCCCGGGGTGATCCCGTCGCGCCAGACGCCCTGCTCCAGGGCGGTCGCCCCGGCGAAGCCCGCGCCGCCCTCGCGCCGGACGGGTTCACCGACGGGCGGCGCGGGGGTGGCGGAGTTCCACGCCTGGGGCGCGCGGGTGGCGGCGGCCCGCCGCACGGCCGGTTCGGAGACGGGCGCGAGCTCAAGGTCCCAGGGCGTGTCGTCGGCGGCCGTGTCGGCGCGCTCGACCACGGCGTAGTACGTGCCGGCCTCCTGGCACAGGCCCTTGCCGGCCAGGATCTCGCGCGCGCCCCACGCCGTGACCGGCCGCGCGGCGCCGGACGCGCCGACGCTCACGGAGTCGTAGGAGCAGCTGACGCCGGCGGCGCTCTGGACGGAGACGTTGATCCCGTCCCCGATGGCGAGCGTGGACCCCGGGCGGGGGACCGCAGTGACCGAGACGTAGACGCTCGAGGCGGCGTCGAGCTCCAGGCGGTAGTAGGCCTTCTCCCGGCTGTCGAGGGAGCTGCGGTACGTCGTGCCGGGCTCCAGCCGTACGGCGTCGCCCGTACCGGAGGCGGCCCGGACGCCGCGGGCGCCGTCGTCGAAGGCGTACGGCGGCGGGTCCGACAGGTCGACGGCCAGGGCGGCGGGCGCCGACGGCACCGCCGTCATGAGGCAGCACACCGCGCCCACGACGGCCGTCCACCCCGCACGCCGGCCCATCCCTCGCCCCCTCGTCCGCGCCGGCACGCCGTCGTGACCGGACCCGACCGGGCCCATCCTGCCCCGTCGGCCCGTGCGGCACCCGCGCATTCCCCACGCCCGTCCGAAAAGGCGCCCGCGCCGCGCCCCGGCGCCACCATCCGCGAACGGGGACCGGCGCGCCACGAGACGGGGCGCGACACCGACAGAAGGACCGGCGCGAACGACGGTGGGCGGGACACGAACCGGGGACCGGCCCGTGGGGAGGGTGGGCGACACGAACGACGGTGGACGCGAGCGCCACGGCCGGTGCGACCGACCGATGGAGTCTCCGGGCCGCCTACTCCCGCGGCGTGCGCCCCGCAACACGAAACCCCGACCGCGAGGGCGGCCGGGGTCTGCTCAGTTCTCGGTGTGGATACTCACGAACCCGTGGGCACGGAGTCAGTCGCCTCCGTCCACAGATCCTGCTCGGCGCGATCCGCCTGGATCTGGCGGTACACGAGGAGCCCGCCGATGGCGGCCAGTGCGACCAGGAGAAGCTTCTTCACCGCGCGACCTCGTCTTTCCTTGACGTAGGGGACCTCTGGCGCCCGACTATACACACCGACCGATATCGATCGGTGACCTACTACGGCCGGTCAACTTCGGCCACCGGAAGCGCAGTAGACGCCGTACCGGGACCCCTGTCCGCCCCCCTGTCCGGCCCGCTCACCCCGCCCCGGACCGCTTTCTCGGCACTTCTCCACCTCCCTGCGTCCATCCGAGTGGTGTTGATCTGAACATCGCCCCGCCACGGGCGTCGGTCCACCACTTCGCGGCCCTCATACACATCATGAGGAAAGTACGCAAATCGCCCAACCCAAATGTGAGGGGACATGACGGAAAACCGCGTCATGAAGCTGTGGAGCGCCATCGTCACCGCCTTCCTCGCGCTGTGCACAGCGCTCGGACTGATCACGACGACCGCCCCGGCGGCCGTAGCGCAGACCGAGCCGGCCCGCAACAGCAGCGGAAGCGGCGGCCCCGTTCCCGCCACCGTGTCGACGCCGGTGTCCCCCTGGGCCTGGATCCACGCACGGGCCCTTCCCCCCACGATGAAGCAGCGCATCAGCGCCGAGGCCCACGGAAAGTCCCCCAGCTGCCGCCACCGCCCGCTCCCGGAGGACGAACCCGCCGACCACCTCTCGGCCTCCTGTGACCCCGAGGCCGACTCCCGCCCGGCCGAACCCGCCGCCTCCGCCCTCATCCCCCTCCAGCGGTGAGCGCCCGGCACACCCTGTGCCGCCCCCCCCCGACCCAGCACCACGACGTGACGGCGAACTTGCGTACTCCGCACGACACCGGCCCGGCAGCTCCCACGCGAGCGACCGGGCCTTCGCCGTGCCATGCCGCCGCGCGCGTGAGGCACCGAGGGGAGGGACCACGCGGGGAACCCGCGGCAGAAACATCGTGTGCGATCCGTCGCGGAGCGATGAGAAGAGATCGTGGAGAAGGCGCCGCACACGCACGGGGAGCGCCCCCGCGGGGCAGAAGAAGATCAGGGGCAGCAGGAGATCACTCGCCGCACCGCTCGGCACCGGTCCCTCCCCTCGTGCGGACCGGTGCCGAACGGTGCGGGCGGCGACGACCCGCGCCGGCGGCACGGATCGAGGCATGACGTGACTTCGGAGGAAGCCGTCCCGACGACGCCCCGGAGGCGGTCCGGATCCCTGGGCTTCCGCTTCGCGATCCTGCCAGCCATGGCTCACCACGAGGAGGTTCCGGCATCCGTCCAGCGACTTAACCGCAGGTCAGCCGTATAAGGTGAGTTTTCCGGTCCGGATCGCAGGCGCGGGGGAAGTAAGGGGTGGAGGCCTTGGGTTCCGACTCAGGGGTACGCACGGCCTTCGCGGAACGTCTCGCACTGCTGTACAAGGAGGCCGGCAATCCACCCCTCAAACGCGTCTCCGAGGCGGTCGCGCGGCTCCAGCGCGTAGACGAACGCGGACGGCCCGTACGCGTCTCCGCCCAGCGGATCAGCGACTGGCGGCGGGCCCGCAACGTGCCCGCGCAGTTCGCCGCGCTGGCCGCGGTGCTGCACGTGCTGATACCCGACGCGCGGCGCCTGCGACCCACCCCGGTCTCCCCCGGCCTGTACGACCTGACGCAGTGGCAGCGTCTGTGGGAGCGCGCGGTGGCCGACCCGGTCGGCGAGGCGGCCGACCCGTCCGAACAAGCGGAGGAACACCCTCCGGGTGGGGCCCGGGCCGTCCACGGGGGCGTGTGCCCCTACCGCGGGCTGGCCTCGTACCAGCAGGAGGACGCCCGGTGGTTCTTCGGCCGGGAACGCAGCACCAAGGCGCTGGTGGCGCAACTGCGCGCCGTGGAGGACACGGGCGGTCTGGTCATGCTCGTCGGTGCCTCGGGCGCGGGGAAGTCCTCCCTGCTCAGCGCCGGCCTGGTGCCCGCCCTGCGCGGCGACGCGCCGGGGGAGGAGGGCGGCGCGGCCCGGCAGGTGCTCCAGCTCGTGCCCGGCAACGACCCCCTCGGTGAACTGACCCGGCACATCCCGGCCCTCGCACCGCTCGTCCGGGACGGCACCACGGCCTCCGCCACGAACGACACCGCGGCCTTCGCCGCGAACGGCACCGCGGCCTCCGCCAGGAACGGCACGGCGTCCCGCGCCGCGGGCAGGAGGACGCCCGCCGCCGCGGGCGGGAGGCCGCCCACCGTCACGGACCGCAGGACACGCGCCGCCACGGCCGGCGCGACGCTCCCCGCCCCGGCCGGGACCGCGCCGGTGAGGCCCGGCGACCCCGGCTTCGCGGACGCCGTACGGGAAGCCGTCGCGGCGTGGGCGCGCCTCGGCCCGACAACAGACCCCGCCGCCGGAACCACACCCGACCCCGGAACCACACCCGACCCCGACCTCGCACCCGGATCCCACCCCGGAACCGGATCCCACCCCGGATCCGCGCCCGCCCCCGGACACCAATCCGCCGCCCCCCATCCCGGCTACGCGCCCGCTCCCGGCTCCGGATCCGCCCTCACCCCCACCCCAAGCACCCACCCCACTCCCCGCACGCCCTCCCCCCGCCCCGTCCTCATCGTCGACCAGTTCGAGGAAACGTTCACGCTCTGCGCCGACGAGGCCGACCGGCGCGCCTTCGTCCAGCTCCTGCACGCCGCGTGCACCCCCGCCGGACCGGACGAGCGGGCCCCCGTCCTCGTCGTCCTCGGGATCCGCGCCGACTTCTACGAGCAGTGCCTCGCCCATCCCGAACTGGCCGACGCGCTCCAGCACCGCCACATGGTCCTCGGCCCGCTGACCACCGCGGAACTGCGCGAGGCGGTGACCGGGCCGGCCAAGGCCGTCGGTCTGGAACTCGAACCCGGCCTCGCGGAACTCGTCGTCCGCGAGGTGAGCGCCGACGGTCCGCGCGGGGCGCACCACGCCGGCGTGCTGCCGCTGCTGTCGCACGCCCTGCTCGCCACCTGGCAGCGGCGCAAGGCGGGCCGGCTGACCCTGGCCGGCTACCGCGCGGCGGGGGGCATCCAGGGCGCGGTGGCGGCGACCGCCGAGCGGGCCTGGTCCAGCCTCGACCCGGCGGCCCGCACGGCCGCCCGGCTGCTGCTGCTGAGACTGGTCCGGCTCGGCGAGGACACCCAGGCGACCCGCAGGCGCGGCACGCGCCGCCAGCTCGCGGCGGAGTCGACGGATCCCCGGAAGACGGAGGAGTCGCTCGAGGCGCTGGTGCGGGCCCGTCTGGTGACGCTCGACGCGGAGACCGTGGAGATCACCCACGAGGCGCTGCTGCACGCCTGGCCCCGGCTGCGCGAGTGGATCGACGACGACCGGCAGGACCACCTGCTGCGCCAGCGGCTGGAGGAGGACGGCAGGGCCTGGGAGGACGCGCACCGCGACTCCTCGCTGCTCTACCGGGGTTCGCGGCTGGAGCAGGCCCGCACCTGGGCGGGGTCTGCCGGCGACACCTTCCTGACGCGCAGCGCGGTGGAGTTCCTCGCCGCGTCGGTACGGCTGCGCAGGCGCACCGTGTGGATCAGCCGCGGCGCGGTGTCGGCGCTGGTCGCGCTGGCGCTCGTGGCCGTGGGGTCGGCCGTCGTGGCGTGGCAGCAGCGCAACGACGCGGTGTTCGAGCAGGTCGTCGCCGAGGCCGACCGCGTGCAGTCCGCGGATCCGTCGCTGTCCGCCCAGATCGACCTGGTCGCGCACCGCCTGCGGCCCGACGACGAGGGCACCAACAACCGGCTGATCTCCATCGTCAACGCGCCGCTGGCCACCCCCCTGCTCGGCCACACGGGCGCCGTCTACCTCACCTCGTTCAGCCCGGACGGCAGGACCCTGGCCACCGCCAGCTACGACCGGACCATCCGGCTGTGGAACGTGGCGGACCCGTCCCGCCCCACGCCCCTGGGTGCGCCCCTCACCGGCCCCACCAGCTGGGTGAGCAGCGCGGTCTTCAGCCCCGACGGCCACACGCTGGCCGGTGCCGGCGACGACGGCACCGTCCGCCTGTGGGACGTCCGTGATCCCGCGCACCCGCGCCCGCTCGGCGCCCCGCTGTCCGGTCACGACGGCACGATCTACCTGCTCGCCTTCAGCCCCGACGGCCGCACGTTGGCCTCCGCCGGCGAGGACGGCACCGTGCGCCTGTGGGACATGGCCGATCCGCGCCGGCCGACGCCGCTCGGCACCCTGACCGGGCACTCCGCCGCCGTGCGCTGCGTGGCGTTCAGCCCCGACGGGCGCACGCTGGCGGCCGGGGGCGACGACGGAACGATCCGGCTGTGGGACATGACCGACCGGGACCGACCACGGGCGATCGACCGGACCCTGAGCGGACACACGGACACCGTGCACTCGGTGGCCTTCAGCCCCGACGGCCGCACCCTGGCCAGCGGGAGCGCGGACGACACGATCCGGCTGTGGGACGTCACCGACCCGCGCCGCGCGGCGCGGCTCGGCTCCCCGCTCACCGGCCACACCGGTCCCGTCTGGTCGGTGGCCTTCAGCCCCGACGGCCACACCCTCGCCGCCGCCAGCGCCGACAGCACGGCCAGCCTGTGGAGCGTGAGCGACCCGGCGTTCCCGTCGCAGGTCGGCGAGCCGCTCGCGGGCAGCAGCGGGGAGATGTACGCGCTGGGCTTCAGCCCGGACGGCCGCACGCTCGCCACCGGCAGCGGTGACAGCAAGGTCCGCCTGTGGTCGGTGCCGACCTCGGACATGATCGGCGTGAGCGGGGCGTTCCGCCCGGACGGGCGGGTGCTCGCCACGACCGCGCGCGACGGACGGATCCGGCTGTGGAACGTCCGGACCCCCGAGCGTCCCGTGCTGCTCGGCTCCCTCCACATGCCGGGTGACGGGGGTGAACGCAACCTCGTGTTCTCCCCCGACGGCCGCACGCTCGCGGTCCTCACACCGGACCGTGCGGTGTACCTGTGGGATGTCGGCGACCCGGCCCGGCCCGTCTCCCACGGGCCGCCGATCACCCTGCACACCCGCTTCATGGGCCCCGACGCCCTCGCCTTCAGCCCGGACGGCCACACCCTCGCCACCGCCTACGACGTCCGCACCTTCCAGCTCTGGGACGTCTCCGACCCCTCCCACGTCACCGCGCACGGCAAGCCGCTCACCGGCCACCGGGGCTATATCAACGCCCTCGCCTTCAGCCCCGACGGCCGCACCCTGGCCAGCGGCAGCGCGGACGACACGATCCGGCTGTGGAACGTCTCCGACCCCCGCCGGGTCACCCTCCTCGGCCGGCCCCTCACCGGCCACCACGGTCCCGTCAACGCCCTCGCCTTCAGCCCCGACGGCCGCACCCTGGCCAGCGGCAGTGACGACGACACGGTGCGGCTGTGGAACGTCGACGACCCCGAGCACGCCGCCGGACGCGGCTCCCCGCTCACCGGCCACACCGAGGCGGTCGTGTCCCTGACGTTCAGCCAGGACGGCGACACCCTCGCCAGCGGCGGCAACGACAACACCGTGCGGCTGTGGAACGTGGCGAACCCCTCCGACGCCTCACCCATCGGGCAGTCGATGAGCCCCAACGCCCGGACGGGCAACTTCCTGTCGTTCAGCCCCAACAACCACATGCTCGGCGTCTCCAGCGGCACCGACACCGTCCGCCTGTGGAACCTGGACGTCGACGAGGCCATCCGCCACATCTGCGCCACCACCCGCAACGTCCTCACCCGCGAGAAGTGGCACGAGTACCTGCCCCGCCTCTCCTACGACCCCCCGTGCGACCAGTGACGGACCGTGATCCCGATCACAACCCCCCAACCCGCCGGAGCAGTCGCCTCCCGCCGCACCAGCCCCCTTGTTAGTGTTGGCCACAGCCCGGTCGCTGACGCATCCCCCGTCGTCAGCGACCGGGTTCTCGCATTTCCCCCCGACGCCTCACCCGGATCGTCCCGTCCCGTCCGTCGTGAGCACCCTCCCGAGCCCCCCGGCGCCAGTCGGCCCCACCCCACGGAGACGACACACGTCCTCCGAACGACGAAGACCCCCAACCGTGACCGGTTGGGGGTCTTACCGCTGTGGGGCTAACAGGATTTGAACCTGTGGCCTCATCCTTATCAGGTCGATCACGGGGAGCTGATGGCACCGGCCCACTCGCTCCCGACCTCGGATGAGCTTTCGCTGGGGACCGTGCCTGATCGCACGCGTCCGTGCCTGTTGGTGTCAGCCGCTGATGTCAGGCGTCCGGGATCCCCTTGACAGCTGCGCCGATGGACTCCCAAGCGCCGCACACGGTGGTCAAGCGTGGGGCAGTAGGTCAGTGTCGGAGCACTTGTAGCCGTTCCCTTGGGGCCAGATGATCGCTTGCCCAGCAGTATCCGCGAGCTCAATGAGGTCCGCGCGGGGCTTGCTCGGCACAAGAACGGCTCGGTACCTGGCGCGCACGAAGCGGTTGTAATCGATCAACTGACCGAGGGCCATGCGCATGTTTTCCCTCGTCACGCTGCCTTTGGCCTCGATCAGGAGGTCTAGGTCTGGCACGTAGAGGTCTGTCAGGAGGGGCCTGGTCTCACCCTCGGGCAGGATGCGCTGACGGTTCACCGGGTACCCCTTGGTGCGCAGGTACGCGCTGAAGTCCTGCACCAACTTGCTTTCTCGGCGCTCGGCCTCGTACGGCTCGCGGTTCGGATCGACGAACGTCTTCTCGGTTTCGAGCCGCTCAATGTCGATCTCGGTGACGGCTTCATGTTGCTCGGCAAGTAGCCGACCCAACTTCGTACCAGGGTGCTTGGCTGGGACGTCCAAGGGGCGAAGCTTGAAGACGATGACCTTGCGAAGAGGGCCGCCTCCAGTCTCCGGCGCGTCTGCTTCGTACCATCCCGCGGATTCGAAGCGACCCAGGTAGGTCACGTGCCCCCGGGCGCCCTGGAAGACCCGAAGCGCTCGACCCTCGGCTTCATGGTTCGCGATGCTGGCATTCCCGGAGAGCATCCGCTGATCCCCGTACTGGCCCTCCCCGCTGTAGTGGAAGAGCTCATCCGGCATCCAGCCGTCGTAGTACCCGTGCTTCTCGCCCGCGATCGGGTCCGTAAAGATCATCACGTTAGGCGTCTTCGCTGACGGTCCGATACCGCCCTGCGTCCGCCCTCCGTACTTGACGTGCAGCTGCTTGCGTTCGATCACATCACCCGGTTCAAGGTCCCACTCGATGGCCTCGTGCTCCGCGGAGCTCACCTCCGTCACGGTCGCTCTCCTCCTCAGCCTGCCGCGTCTCCTACGGCCGATCGTAGTGTAGCCTGACCATGCCGCATGGGAATCGGATGCCGAAATCCTGCATCCGATTGACTGAGGCCAGGAAGGTCCTACGTTAGAACGAAATGAAAGACGTGGGGTGAAACGAAATAGTTAATGCCGCTGCCTCGCCGACCCCTGCCGCGACTGGCGAACCGTCAACTGCCAGACACCACGGGTATGCTGTGGCTGCCTCGCTCCTTACCGATCGCAGCGCCTCGCCCGAGATGCGGTCGAGGTACCCGGCTCGCCGGGGGACCACTCAGGTAAGGAGTAAGGATGAATAAGCGGGAGCCTGAGCAGCAGGAGGACAACCGCGATCGAGGCCCGGACCCGCGTTGGGTGAGGATCCTGATCGCAAGTTTGATGGCTGTGGCGGCTGTCGCAGGCTGTGTGGAGAGCCTGGCGCGCTAGCGCCGTAACTCGAAGTGGTACCCGGCGATGGACGGACTGCAAGAAACGGGTCCGACCGTCTGATGCTCGGCCGGACCCGCTTCGGTGACTTCACGCACTGGCCCGGCCTCGATCTATCCCACCGAGGCTGGGCCTTCGTGCATGAAGGGCTTTTTTAGCTAACTAAGGATGCAAAGCGAGGTTGCAATCCAAGGTTGCTTAGCCAACTCTACCTTCTTAGCCGCGGTTAGCCCTAGTTAGCACTAGCGGTTACTAGCGGCTTCTAGCGACTGTTGCGGTCGAATTGGTATGTTTTGCCTGGTCGCAGAGCTCTTAACCTGCATGAGCAGCCATGCTTGCTCATCTGGGGGTAGTACTCATCGAGCCCGCATTGAGAGGCCACCAACTAGCCCTTGGAGGACCGCAATTGGGCACCTCAGCCCACCACCCTCCCCAGCTTCCATCCCGTCTGCCGTCGACCCACACACCGTGGAGCGGGCGTGGTTCAGGGCGTCAAGGTGGAGCGCGCCACTGTACGAACGACCTTGACGCCCTGGGCCGCGTCTGCTCGGCTCTGCCTGGGTCGACGGCAGACGGGATGGGAGCCCCCGCACAAGCCACTCACGGCCGGCACTCGCGCACCGGGCCCCGCCATCTCGGAGCCTGAGCGCCCCCGCCGGAGGCTTGTTCGTAGCGTGGCTGCTCTGCACGGTGATCGGCTCATGGCCCTCGGCCCTATCCACATGTGGGCGCGCGTCGGCGTCGGCGGCGCCGAGCGGGCCGGAGGCAGGAGCGCGGGCGCGGCCAGAGCCGGGAAGCGCGCCCGGCGGAGCGGAGCGCAGCCGGGGCTTGATGAGGTAGAGAAACCTGTAACAGCTCATGGCCGATACGGGTGTCCGGTCCCGGGAGATGCTTGACACTTCGGTCCCAGCTGATGGTTGACAGTGGCCGTGATCGACTTTTCTGTGCGCGTCGTTGCGGCGTGTGGCAGGAGACCTGGACTGGTTGATCAGGCGTCGAAGTCGTACTCCAGCACGTACGCGGCGGAGTCAAGGACCATCTCGTTCACCTCGACGGGGCGCCCCTCGTCCGCGAATGCAGTACGGCAAATCATGATCACGGGGGTGCCCATGGAGAGCTGGAGGCGGCTTGCCTCCTCCTGCGACGGCATCCGGGAACGGATCTCCTCGCGGAAGTGGACAGGCTTGTAGCCAAGCTCGGCCAGACGGGCGTACATGCCACCAGGGCCGGTGTCCTCCTGAGTGATCGCCGAACCTGCCACCAGGTCTGCGGGCAGATAGGACGTGGATAGCAGGACGGGCTTGTCGTCCAGCACGAAACGGCGGCTTCGCACGCATGCCGCAGTGCCAGCCTCGATGCCGAGTACCTGACTGATCCGTTCGGGTGGTGCAATCTCCGAAACCTGCACCTGGTCGACTGTCAGGGTGCGGTCTTCGATGTCCGCCGACCAGATGGAACGGCCGGAACCCCACTGCTCGCGGGACAAGCGCTGAATGCCTCGCCGCCGCAGTGGCTTGAACGAGCGCACAAACACCCCAGCGCCCTTGCGGGACTCGGCCAGACCCTCGTTCTGGAGCACGCCGAGTGCCTGCCGGGCGGTCATGCGGGCCACGTCGTACGTGGCCATGAGGTCGTTCTCTCCTGGTAGCCGATCACCTGGGCCGTACTCGCCGGCCTGGATCGCTTCCCTTAGCTCGTCGGCAATGCGCTGGTACTTCGGCTGGCGCCCGCTGCCCTGGGTGACCATGTGATCCCTCCTTCCTTCTCTAGACACCTTAGGGGTGTTGTGTCGGTCGACATAACCGGCGGCTCGCCTCAGTGGCCATCCTGGAAACATCTCTAGAGATATATTGACGTCTCTAGAGATGTACTGTTCCATGGAGTCATCTCTAGAGAGGTTGCTCACACGGGGCGGCCTCAGGGACGAGGGGACAGCTATGCCGTCGTTCAAAATCGACACTTCGACCGCCGTGGTGTTCGTGGCGACCGCGCCCGTGCCGAAGGTGGCCAACGCCAAGGCCGGTGAGCGCGCCATGGACCGCGAGACCGGCGCCCCGCTGTCGACCGTGGGCCTGCTGGTCTCGGACGAGGGTGAGGGCAACCTCTACCAGGTGACCGTCCCCGAGACGGGCTACCCGGAGGGCCTGGCCCCGGGCATGCCGGTGCGCGTCGTCGGCCTCAAGGCTCGGGACTGGGAGAACGAGTTCAACGGGCAGAAGCGGCACGGGATCTCGTTCCGCGCGGTCGCAATCACCCCGGTGGCCTGACCATGGCCGACCTGACGATGTGGCTGGAGACCACGGGAGCCTTAGCGGGCGCCGGCGGGCTGGGCTACGCGAAGTACCGTGCGCCGCGTGTGTACTGGTCACTGGTCGGCCTGCCGGTGACCTGGGGCCGGTTCACCTTCTCGTACCGCTCGACGATGGACGTGTGCGGGCTGACGGTACAGCCGTCGGGGCTGCGGGCGTTCATGACCCGTAACGTTGCCCGCCGTGAGGTGCAGCCGGTACCGCCGAAGATCCGCCGGGTACGGCCCACCGCGACCGGGCTGCGGGTGACCCTGCGGCTCCCGGCCGGTTTGGAGCCCGCCGACCTGGCCGCGTCCTCGGAGCGGCTGCGTCACGCCTGGGGCGTCCACTCGGTGACCGTGGTGGAAACGAAGCCCGGCTTCGTCGAGCTGCGGATGACCGGCTACGACGTGCTGGCCCGGGTGTGGATGCCGCGTGACGCCCGCCCGCACGGCATGGTCGTTCCGGTGGCACTGCGGGAGGACGCGACCGCGTACGAGCGGGACTACCGCAAAGCCCCGATGGCGCTGACCCTGGGCGCGAACCAGTCGGGCAAGTCGATGTACCTGCGCAACCTGATCAAGGGACTGGCGCAACTGCCGGTGGCGCTGGTCGGCGTCGACTGCAAGCGCGGGGTGGAACAGTCCGCCTTCGCGCCCCGTCTCTCGGCCCTGGTCACTACCCCGGACCAAGCCGCCTCGCTGCTGGCGGTCCTGGTCGCGGAGATGGAAGACCGCTTCGACCTGCTGAGCCTGCACGGCGCCTCCGACTTGTGGGAACTGCCGGACGAGGTGCGCCCGGTGCCGGTGGTCGTCCTGGTCGACGAGATCGCGGAACTCTTCCTGATCTCCTCGCGCAAGGACGAGGAACGCCGCGAACGGATCGTCACTGCGTTGATCCGGCTGGCGCAGATGGCCCGCGCGGCCGGCATCTACCTGGAGATCTGCGGGCAGCGCTTCGGCTCCGACCTGGGCAAGGGCGCAACCATGCTCCGTGCCCAGCTCACGGGCCGGGTCGTGCACCGCGTCAACGACAAGCAGACCGCCGAAATGGGCCTCGCCGACGTTGCCCCGGACGCGGTCCCGGCCGCGAGCCTGATCCCGATGGAACGCCCCGGCACCGCCGTGGCGGCGGACGCCTCCGGCGGCTGGTCGAAGATCCGCACCCCGGAGGTCGCCAAGGCCGAAGTGGTCGCGGTCTGCCACGAGTTCGCCCACCTGGTCCCCGACCTGCCGTTCCTCGACCCGTTCCGCCCGGCCGTGCCCGCGAGCGCTCCCGCTCCGGCGGCTGGTCCGTCGCTGGTCAAGCCGCAACCGGTCACCGAGTAGGGCGGGAGGGCTGACCGTCATGGCCTCGAAGAAGACCGTTCAGCCGCCTGTCACGCAGTGCCCGGTGTGCAAGGGCACCGGAGAGGTCTCCCGCACCGTGCACGTCGGCCGCAAGCGCCGCGCTGTCGGCGAACAGGCCGGCCTGTGCCTGAACTGCTTCGGCACCGGCGAAGCCCGCACCACCTGAACCGCCGCAAGCGGGCGGCGCACTGATCAGCTCCGCCCGCCCGGCCCGACTCCCTTCGAAGGGAGGTGCCCCCATGCCCCGCTCGATCCGCGTTGACGCCGTACTCATCCAGGCGGTCATCGCTGGCGCGTTGTCCTTCGCCCATCTGCATGACCTGGCTGAAGCGGCCGGGCAGTCCGGTTGGAAGGCCTGGGCTTACCCCGTCTCCGTGGACCTGCTGCTGGTCGCCGCCTGGCGCCGACTGCGCACCGCCCGCCGCGACCGCTCCGCCTGGACCTGGTTCGTCATCGCGCTCGTTGCGTCGCTCGGAGCGAACGTCGCGACCGCCGGACTCCTCAACCTCGGCAACGTTCCCGCCTGGCTGCGCATCCTCGTCGCCGGCTGGCCTGCCCTGGCCTTCCTCGGCGGAACCCTCCTCGTCCACACCCCCACCCCCCGGCTGCTCCCGCACAGGCCGTGGACGACGAACCCGCCGCGCCGGAAGTCGAGATGCACCGCACCGGGCCCCCCGCCCCGGCCCCGGTCGCGCCTGAGGTGCCGGAACTGACACCCGCACCACCCCAACCCGCAACCGCCGCCCGAGCGGTCCCGGCCGCCCTGCTGGACCACGCCCGCAAACTCGCCGAAGCCCACAAGGCCTCCACCGGCGCCCCGATGCCCGCTGAGGTTCTCGCCTCCCGGCTCGGCCTGCCCGAACCGACCACCGCAGCGATCGCCGCACAACTCCAACTCACCTGAGCTGAAAGGAGATCCACCGATGGCTCCGCTCAACTTCAACCGCCCGTCCGACTTCCTAGACGCGGCCCGCGAGATGGCCGACACCGGCCGCCCGACCCTGGCCCGCCTCCTCGCCGAGGAAGCCGCCGACCGCACCCCGGACCCGGACGCGGCGGCCCGCATCCTCGCCGAGTTCCCCGGCCACAGCCTCAGGCAGGAGGACTAACCCCGATGGCCGTCCGCCGCCGCTTCCGCGACCGCATCCGCATCGGCCCCGTCGAGGTCGCCACCTACTACGACGGCAGGGGCCGGGACATGCACACCGCCGCCTGCACCGCCCCCGGCTGCGGCTTCTCCGCCGACTACTGCAACCGCGCCGCCGCCGAACTCGCCGCCCGCACCCACCGCTGCAAGGCCTAGGAGGACACCGTCATGGACGTTCCGCTCTGGCTCGCCCTGGTCGCCGTGGGCTTCCTCGGCATCAAGCTCGCCCGCCCGCCGTGGTGGCTGGTCGCGGTGCTCCTCCTGGGCGGCTACCTCGTCGCCGACAGCTTCCTCGCCCCCGCGATCAGCACCGTCATCAAGTAACCCGAAGGGAGATCAACCGTGTTCACCCCGAAGTACCCGCCCCAGGACACCGCCCCGCCCCCGGCGGCCACCACCCCCACCGTCCACACCCCGGTGCCCCTCACGCCGGCCCCGGCCCTGGTCACCCAGGCCTCGAGCCGCCCGACCGTTCAGCTCACCCCGGGCAGCGCGCTCGCCCTCGCCGCCGGCGGAGGCGCCGTGGTCCTCGTCGTCGGCGCGGTCCTGGTCTCCATGCTCCTGGCCGTCGCGATCACCGCCATGTCCGTGGCCGTGTGCGCGGTCGTCCTGCGCTCGCTCCTCAACCAGGAAAGGAAGCACTGACATGGGCATCTTCAGCAAGCCTCCCCACCCCGACGAGGACCAGCACATCGAAGAAGGCAAGCGCCGCGGCTCGCAGCTCCGCAGGGAGATCTACGACCGGCTCGACGCCGGCACCGCCACGCGCGAGGACAAGCGCATTCTCAACGCCGGTCGCAGGCGCGCCGACCGCATCAAGTAACGCCCGCCCGGGGCGGCTCTCTCGCCAAAGAACCGCCGCCCCGGACGGCTCCACCTTCCTGATCCGACGGATTCGAAAGGGGAAGCCCCATCATGCCCCAGCACGCCCAGATCACGCGCGTCTGCCGCGACTGCGACGGTTTCGCCACCGCCGCCATCACCACCGGCACCCGCCACGCCGACGGCACCCGCGCCACCCTCACCGTCACCTGCCCGACCTGCAAGGGCACCGGCACCACCCGCCCCGCCGCCGGCCTCGCCCGGACGGGGCGGTGACGGCCGTGGGACTCCTGAACTGGAACTCCGGCCAGCACTTCGACCACGGCGGTGACTGCGCCTGCACCCAGTGCGGCAAGCCCACCCCCCTGCGCTCCCATTCGGGCGAAGCCGTCCACAAGGTGTGCGCGGAGGACTGGAACGACCGCAACCCCAACGCCCCGCGGTACGAGCACGACGGCCGCGACCTGGGCACCACCCGATTCCACTCCGACCCCCCGCGTAAGAACCGCAGGGAGAGCGCTCGATGACCAACGCCGCCACCGCGGCGGGCCTGGACCCGGCCACCCTCGCCGACGTGCTGAGGCTGGCCGGGTCTCCCGGTTTCGACCGCATCCAAGAACAGCTCCGCCGCACCGGGGGCTGCTCCGACCCGATCCACCTGCGGGGCTCGACCGTCACCCGCGACCGCAGCACCGGCCAGGTCCTGCACACCTACGACACCGACACCGAGCCCGGCGGCCGGCTCCGCGTGGCCTGCGGCAACCGCCGCGCCTCACGCTGCCCCGCCTGCGCCTGGACCTACGCCGGCGACACCTACCACCTCATCCGTGCCGGCCTCGTCGGCGATCCGGACAAGGGCACCCCGCACACCATCCGCGATCACCCCCGCGTCTTCGCCACCCTCACCGCGCCATCCTTCGGTCCGGTCCACAACCGCCCCGGCAACCGGCCCTGCCGCTGCGGCACCCGCCACCCCGAGGACGCCCCCGAACTCGGCACCCCCCTCGACCCCGACACATACGACTACGCAGGCGCGGTGCTGTGGAACAACCACGCCTCCGAGCTGTGGCGCTACTTCACGATCTACCTCCGCCGCGAGATCGCCCGCCGCGCGGGCCTCACCCAGAAAGCCGCCCGGGAACAGTCCAGGGTGGCCTTCGGCAAGGTCGCCGAGTACCAAAAGCGCGGAGCCGTGCACTTCCATACCGTGATCCGCTTCGACGGACCAGACGGCCCCGACGAACCGCCGCCGACCTGGGCCACCCTCGACCTCCTCACCGACGCGAT
The DNA here is from genome assembly GCF_055573695.1 of Streptomyces sp. NPDC030143. NCBI lineage: Bacteria > Bacillati > Actinomycetota > Actinomycetes > Kitasatosporales > Streptomycetaceae > Streptomyces > Streptomyces sp. NPDC030143. The sequence goes on along the minus strand of NZ_JBVIAY010000004.1, from coordinate 281,782 downwards.
CCGCGCAGCCGCCGCCCGCGTCGCGGTCGACGTCGACCCGGCCGGGGACCAGCCCGCCCGCACCCTGCGCTGGGGCACACAGCTCGACGTACAGCCGATCGGCGCCTTCGGCCACGGCGAAGAGATCACCGAACAGGCCGTCGCCTCCTACGTCGCCAAGTACGCCACCAAAGCCGCCGAGACCACCGGCACCGTCGACCGCCGCATCGGCAACAAGGAGGCCCTCGCCCTGCTCGGCGTGCCCGACCACCCCGCCCGGCTCATCGCCGCGTGCCTCGACCTGCACGCCCTTTACCCGGACCGCAAGCTCCGCGACTGGGCCCACATGCTCGGCTTCCGCGGCCACTTCTCCACCAAATCCCGCCGCTACTCCACCACCCTCGGCGCCCTCCGCAAGACCCGCGCCGACTACCGCGCCGCCCAACAGCGCGAAGCCCTCGGCCTGCCCGACCCCGACGCCCCGGAGGCAACCACCCTGACCCTCGCCCACTGGACCTACGCCGGCCACGGCCACACCCCCGGCGAATCCTGGCTCGCCGCCAACATCCGCCGCGACATCCAACACAACCGCGAAACCGCACGTGAGGAACTACCCACCCTGGAAGGAGCCGCCACATGACCACCGCCCCGGAGCTGCTTACCGTGCCGGAGGTCATGGCGCGGCTCAAGGTCGGCCGCACCAAGGTTTACGACCTGATCCGTACGAACCGCCTGGCCTCCATGAAGGTCGACGGCTGCCGGCGCATCCCCGATGACGCCGTACGGGAATTCATCCGCCGGGGGATCGGGGAGGCCGCCTGATGGCCAAGCGTCGCCCGAACGGCGGGGGAACCATCACCAAGCGGAAGGACGGCCGCTACCAGGGGGCCGCGTACGTCACGGACACCGACGGCAACCGTGTCCGCAAGTACGTGTACGGCTCCACCTGGGACGACACGAACGAAAAGCTCGGCAAGCTCCAGGACCAGGAGCGCAACGGCGTCCCGGTGCCCTCGCGGGCTTGGACGCTGGGCGAGTGGCTGACGTACTGGCTGGAGCACATCGTCAAGCCGGAACGCGAGCACAACACGTACGTCAAGTACGAGTCCAAGGTGCGGCTCTACCTGCTGCCACACCTTGGCAAGAAGCCACTCACCAAGCTGACGCCCGCCCAGCTCCGAACCTTCATGGCCACGCTGAAGCGGGAGAAGGTGGGCGCGGCCACCCGCTTCGAGGTGCTGCGCGTCCTCCGGAACGCACTCAACCTGGCCATGCGCGAAGAGCTGCTCACCCGCAATGTCGCGCTCCTGGTGGACATGCCCAAGGTCACCAAGGACAAGGGCAAGGCGTGGAGCGCGCGCGAGGCGATCACGTTCCTCCGCTCGGTCCGCGCGCACCGCCTCTACGCGGCCTGCGTCCTGGTCCTGGTGCTCGGCCTCCGTCGGAGTGAGGTCCTCGGCCTGCGCTGGCAGGACATCGACTTCGAGGCCGGCCAGTTCACCCCGGTCAAGCAGGTACAGCGAGAGAAAGGCGTCGGCCTGGTCCTCAAGGACCTCAAGACCGAGTCCTCACAGGCGGTGCTTCCCCTGCCGGAGTTCTGCACCCGTGCGCTGGAGGAGCGCCGGGAGCTCCAGGAGCTGGAGCGGAAGATCGCCGGTGACCACTGGTCGCAGGAAGAAGACCACGACCTGATCTTCTCTTCCGAGCACGGCGGCATGATCGACCCGACCGGCTTCTCCCGGACCTTCGATCGCCTCGTGAAGCGGGCCAGTGTTCGCCGCATCACGGTCCGGCTGGCCCGGCACACCTGCGGCACCCTGCTGGCCTTCCTAAAGGTGCACCCCAAGGTCGCTCAGGCGATCCTGCGCCACAGCCAGATCAGCATGACCATGGACGTCTACACGCACGTGGTGGGCGACAGTGAGCGCGAGGCCGTCTCGATGCTGGCCGAACTCCTGGAAGACCCACTGATCGGCTAGCAGCACCCGTTGATGTCAGCCATAGATGTCAAAGACCCCCAACCATGATCGGTTGGGGGTCTTTGTGCTGGTGGGGCTAACAGGATTTGAACCTGTGGCCTCATCCTTATCAGGGATGCGCTCTAACCAACTGAGCTATAGCCCCGCCGCGCTCTGCGGTGTGTGTCCCGCGCGCTGACTCCTGAAGATTAGCGCACGACGCGGGCAGTCCCAAAATCGATAGTCCGGGACCGCCCGCGGCCGGATGCGGCGACGCTCACTCGTCCTCGGCGAGCGTCAGCTCCACGCCGCCGACGAAGCCGGCGGAGAGGTTGTAGATGAACGCGCCGAGGGTCGCGAGGGCCGTCGCGAGGACGACGTCGATGACCGCGATGATCGACGTGAACATCAGGACGTGGGGGAGGGACAGGAAGGCCTGGAGGTCGAAGCCGTTCGACTCGTTGGAGCCGGTGGCCTCCGAGATCGTGCCGCCGACCGACGAGAAGACGCCCATCGCGTCCAGGACCATCCACAGCACGGCGGCCGCGACGATCGTGCAGATGCCCAGCGCGATGGAGAGCAGGAAGCTGACCTTCATCACCGACCACGGGTCGGCCTTGGCCACCCGCAGCCGCGCCTTGCGCACCCGGGGCGTGGTGCGGGCGCCCGTGCGCGGACGGCGCACCGCGTCGCTCTGGCTCTGCGCCGGGTAGGCCTGCGGCGGGTGGTAGGGCCCGGCGGGCTGCTGCGTGCGGCGCTCCCCGGGCAGCGGCGAGACCGGCTGGGCCTCCGCCCCGGTCTGGGGGCGCGGTGCTGCGCCCGGAGCGGCCGGGCCCGCTCCCGCCTGCTGCTTCTTGGTCTGCGGACCTCGGGTGTCCGTCACAGTTCCCCCCTGGGATCCATGAGTGTCAGGCGAGCGCGGGTCGGCCGTGGACGGCTTGATCGCCTGCAGGTTGGTGGTGTGGGTGTCCATCACCTGCGCGTCCGCACGCGCCTCGCCGGTACGCGCGGTGGTCGGCCGCGCGTCCTTCGCCCCCGTGGCGGAGCCACGGCCGCCGTCGTCCTCTTCCTGACCGGCAGAAGTACCGGTAGAAGGTCCGGCAGAGGTGCCGGCCGATGTACCGACCGAACCGGCGCCCGTGGCTCCGCTCACGATGACTCACTCCTCGTGCTACTCGGCCGAGGGCGTCTCACCCTCGTCCGTGCCGACGGTCGTGGCGTCCTCGGCGGTCTCGTCGACGACGATGTCACCGTCGACCTCCTCCGCCTCGCGCCCCGCCTCGGCGTTACGTGCGATACCGACGACGGCATCGCGCTTGCCCAGGTTGATCAGTTGGACGCCCATGGTGTCACGGCCCGTCTCCCTGATCTCGTTGACTCGCGTACGAATCACACCGCCGCCGAGCGTGATGGCGAGGATCTCGTCGGTCTCCTCGACCACCAGCGCGCCGACGAGAGAACCACGGTCCTCGACGATCTTGGCGGCCTTGATGCCGAGGCCGCCGCGACCCTGGACGCGGTACTCGTCGACGGCGGTCCGCTTCGCGTACCCGCCGTCGGTGGCAGTGAACACGAACGTACCGGGTCGAACAACATTCATCGAGAGCAGCTCGTCCCCCTCGCGGAAACTCATGCCCTTGACACCCGAGGTCGCACGGCCCATGGGGCGCAGCGTGTCGTCCGTTGCGGTGAACCTGATCGACTGTGCCTTCTTGCTGATCAGAAGCAGATCATCATCGGACGAGACGAGTTCGGCACCGATCAGTTCGTCGTCTGAACCGTCCTCCCGCTCCCGCAGATTGATCGCGATCACGCCGCCGGAGCGGGGCGAATCGTAATCCTTCAGCGGCGTCTTCTTGACCAGACCGGCCTTCGTGGCGAGGACCAGGTAGGGCACCGCCTCGTAGTCGCGGATCGCGAGGATCTCGGCGATCGCCTCGTCCGGCTGGAAGGCCAGCAGGTTGGCGACGTGCTGTCCACGCGCGTCACGCCCGGCGTCCGGCAGCTCGTACGCCTTCGCCCGGTACACCCGGCCCTTGTTGGTGAAGAACAGCAGCCAGTGGTGCGTCGTCGAGACGAAGAAGTGGTCGACGATGTCGTCTTCCTTCAGCTTCGCGCCGCGCACGCCCTTGCCGCCGCGCTTCTGGGCGCGGTAGTCGTCCGTCTTCGTGCGCTTGACGTAACCGCCGCGCGTGACGGTGACGACGATGTCCTCCTCGGCGATCAGGTCCTCGATGGACATGTCACCGTCGTAGGGCACCAGCTTGGTCTTGCGGTCGTCGCCGTACTTCTCGACGATCGCGGCTAGCTCCTCGCTGACGATGCCGCGCTGGCGGACCGGCGAGGCGAGGATCTCGTTGTACTCGTTGATCTTCGACTGAAGCTCGTCGTGCTCCTGGACGATCTTCTGGCGCTCCAGGGCGGCGAGGCGCCGCAGCTGCATCTCGAGGATCGCGTTGGCCTGGATCTCGTCGATCTCCAGGAGCTCCATCAGGCCCGTGCGCGCGATGTCGACGGTGTCGCTGCGCCGGATCAGCGCGATGACCTCGTCGATGGCGTCCAGGGCCTTGAGCAGGCCGCGCAGGATGTGCGCGCGCTCCTCTGCCTTGCGCAGCCGGAAGCGCGTCCGGCGGACGATGACCTCGATCTGGTGCGCCACCCAGTGGCGGATGAACGCGTCCAGGGAGAGGGTGCGCGGCACGCCGTCGACCAGCGCCAGCATGTTGGCGCCGAAGTTGGACTGCAGGTCGGTGTGCTTGTAGAGGTTGTTCAGGACGACCTTGGCGACCGCGTCGCGCTTCAGCACGATGACCAGACGCTGGCCCGTACGGGACGACGTCTCGTCGCGGACGTCCGCGATGCCGCCGATCTTGCCGTCCTTCACCAGGTCGGCGATCTTCTGCGCGAGGTTGTCGGGGTTGGTCTGGTACGGCAGCTCCGTGACCACCAGGCACTGGCGGTTCTGGATCTCCTCGACCTCGACGACCGCGCGCATGGTGATCGAGCCGCGGCCCGTGCGGTACGCCTCCTCGATGCCCTTGCGGCCGACGACGAGCGCGCCGGTCGGGAAGTCGGGGCCCTTGATGCGCTCGATGAGCGCGTCCAGGAGTTCCTCGTGGGAGGCCTCCGGGTTCTCCAGGTACCACTGGGCGCCGGCCGCGACCTCGCGCAGGTTGTGCGGCGGGATGTTGGTCGCCATGCCGACCGCGATACCGGCCGAACCGTTGATCAGCAGGTTCGGGAAGCGGGCCGGCAGGACGGTCGGCTCCTGGGAGCGGCCGTCGTAGTTGTCCGTGAAGTCGACGGTCTCCTCGTCGATGTCACGGACCATCTCCATCGACAGCGGCGCCAGCTTGCACTCGGTGTAGCGCATCGCCGCCGCCGGGTCGTTGCCCGGGGAGCCGAAGTTGCCGTTGGAGTCCACCAGCGGCATCCGCATCGACCACGGCTGGGCGAGGCGCACCAGGGCGTCGTAGATCGAGGAGTCGCCGTGGGGGTGGTAGTTGCCCATGACGTCGCCGACGACGCGGGCGCACTTGTAGAAGCCGCGCTCGGGGCGGTAGCCGCCGTCGTACATGGCGTACAGGACACGGCGGTGGACGGGCTTGAGACCGTCACGGACGTCGGGCAGCGCACGGGACACGATGACGGACATCGCGTAGTCGAGGTACGAGCGCTGCATCTCCGTCTCGAGCCCGACGGGCTCGACGCGCATCGCGACTTCGCCGCCCTCTTCAGGGGTGACGGGAGTGTTCTCGTCGGCCATTGCTGGTGAAGATCCTTCCTGGTGCGGTCAGCTGAGACCGACTCAGATGTCGAGGAAACGGACGTCCTTGGCGTTGCGCTGGATGAACGCGCGGCGGGCTTCTACGTCCTCGCCCATGAGGACCGAGAACAGGTCGTCGGCCTGGGCGGCGTCGTCGAGGGTGACCTGACCGAGGACCCGGTGCTCCTGGTCCATCGTGGTCACGCGCAGTTCCTCGGCGTTCATCTCGCCGAGGCCCTTGAAGCGCTGGATCGAGTCCTCGCGGACCCGCTTGCCGCGCTGGCGGCCCATCTCGATCAGCGCGTCGCGCTCGCGGTCCGAGTAGGCGTACTCGACGTCGTCCCGGCCCCACTTGATCTTGTACAGGGGGGGACGGGAGAGGTACACGTGCCCGGCCTCGACCAGCGGCCGCATGAAGCGGAACAGGAAGGTCAGCAGCAGGGTGCTGATGTGCTGGCCGTCGACGTCGGCGTCCGCCATCAGGATGATCTTGTGATAGCGGAGCTTCTCGATGTCGAAGTCCTCGTGCACGCCCGTGCCGAAGGCGGAGATCAGCGCCTGGATCTCCTGGTTCTGCAGGATCTTGTCGATCCTGGCCTTCTCGACGTTGAGGATCTTGCCGCGGATCGGGAGGATCGCCTGGTACTGCGGGTTGCGGCCCGACTTGGCCGAACCGCCGGCGGAGTCACCCTCGACGATGAAGATCTCGCACTTGGTGGGGTCGTTCGACTGGCAGTCGGAGAGCTTGCCCGGCAGGGACGCCGACTCCAGCAGGCCCTTGCGGCGGGTGAGGTCGCGGGCCTTGCGGGCCGCCACGCGCGCGGTGGCCGCCTGGATGCCCTTGCGGACGATGTCCGCCGCCTCCACCGGGTTGCGGTCCAGCCAGTCGTTGAGGTGCTCGTAGACCGCCTTCTGGACGAAGGTCTTGGCCTCGGTGTTGCCCAGCTTGGTCTTGGTCTGGCCTTCGAACTGGGGCTCGCTCAGCTTGACCGAGATGATCGCCGTCAGGCCCTCGCGGATGTCGTCGCCCGTGAGGTTGTCGTCCTTCTCCCGCAGCAGCTTCTTGTCGCGCGCGTACTTGTTGATCAGGTTCGTCAGCGCCGCGCGGAAGCCCTCCTCGTGGGTACCGCCCTCGTGCGTGTGGATGATGTTGGCGAAGGAGTACACGCCCTCGCTGTACCCGCTGTTCCACTGCATGGCGACCTCGAGGGACAGGCTCTTGTCCCTGTCCTCCGCCTCGAGGTCGATGACGGTGGGGTGAACCGCCTCGCCCTTGCGGGAGTTGAGGTACTTCACGAAGTCGACGATGCCGCCCTCGTAGTGGTACGTGACGGTCTTGACCTCGTCCTTCTCGTCCGCACCCGCCTCGTCCGCCCCGGCGGTGGCCTTGGCCGACTCACGCTCGTCGGTGAGCTTGATCGTCAGGCCCTTGTTGAGGAACGCCATCTCCTGGAAGCGCCGCGACAGCGTCTCGAAGGAGTACTCGGTGGTCTCGAAGATGTCCGGGTCGGCCCAGAAGGTGACCGACGTGCCGGTGTCCTCGACGGCCTCGTGCTTGGCCAGCGGCGCCGTGGGGACGCCCATCTTGTAGTCCTGCGTCCAGCGGTGGCCGTCGGTCCTGACCTCGACGGCGACCTTGCTCGACAGGGCGTTGACGACGGACACGCCGACGCCGTGCAGACCGCCGGAGACCGCGTAGCCGCCGCCGCCGAACTTGCCGCCCGCGTGCAGCACGGTCAGCACGACCTCGAGGGCCGGCTTGCCCTCGGAGGCCACGATGCCCACCGGGATGCCGCGGCCGTTGTCCGTGACCCGCACACCGCCGTCGGCCAGGATCGTGACGTCAATGGTGTCCGCGTGCCCGGCCAGCGCCTCGTCGACCGAGTTGTCGACGACCTCGTACACGAGGTGATGCAGACCGCGCTCACCGGTGGAACCGATGTACATACCGGGTCGCTTGCGGACGGCGTCCAGGCCCTCGAGGACGGTAATGGCGCTGGCGTCGTACGAGGCGGTCACCTCGCTGCTCGAGGCGTTGGCCTCGCCGTTCGCGCCGGCGTCGGTGGACGGGATGTTCTCGTTGGGGTTGCCGGAATCGGCCACGAAGCGCCCTTTCTGGCACAGCACCAGCCAGGCTCGTCGGCGGGTTGCCGGAGCGGCTGCGGCATGTTGCGTTGGTCAGCCTTGATCAGCGTTGCTCAGCTTGTCCCGGGCGGTCCCCTCTTTCGGGGCGGGATTGGCTTCCAGTCTACCGGTAGCGCTGACACTGATGGGGGTTTGCCGGTACCTGAGTCCGCATGTGCCGCCCTCAACCGGTCTCTTCCGGGTCCCGATATGCGGAAGGGGTCTCCAAGAGGCTCACAGCGGCACTCAGCGCTTCTGGGTGTCAACCCTTGGCTACCGTGGAGTCAGGTCCGGTTTCGCCCCCGCCCGCAGGGCTCGCGCGGGCATACAAGACGACGGCCGGAGCGGTACGACGGGACCGCCCCGGCCGGAAACACGTGACGGATGTCACCCCGCACGCAGGCGCCTCACCCGTAGGTGTCACCGGGTCCCGAGCTGCCCGGTGCGCGCAGCGGGCCGTACCGACGGGGCGGGCCGCCGGGCCCCTGCACCCGGATCTGCCGCACCCTGCCGTGCCCCAGGTCCTCGTTCAGCCGGGCCACCAGCGTCGGGGCGAGCAGCCGCAGGTTCGTCGCCCAGGCCGTGGAGTCACAGCGCACCACCAGCACCCGCTCGTCCTCGTCGTAGCGCTCGGGCACGCAGTGCTTGGCGACGTCCTCGCCGACGATCTGCGGCCAACGGCCCATCACCCCGCCCACCGCGGCCGGCGCCTCCCAGCCTCGCTCGGTCAGCAGCCGGTTGATCGCGGCGCCGAGCGCCATCGGGTCCCGGCCGTCCGCGCGCGCGCCGGAGCGCAGGCCGCCTCCGCGCCGGGCCTGCTTCTTCTGCTGCGCCGCGTCCCCCCGCGCGCGTGCCTGTTCGCGCGCCGCCCTGAGCGCCACGCGAGCGAGGTCGACCCCGGACGGCTCGGGCGTCCTCTTCGGCTCCTGCTGCCCGCTCATCCGTGCTCCGCCCGTCCGGTCATACGCGCTCGACCGTCCCGTCCGCCACCGCGAACCGGGCGCCGCTGAGCACATGCGGTACGTCGTCGTCGACCGCGGCCGTCACCAGCACCTGCTCACCGGGCGCGACCAGTTCCGCCAGCCGCTCACGGCGTCGGGCGTCCAGCTCGGCGAAGACGTCGTCGAGGACCAGCACCGGCTCGTTGCCCTCGGCGCGCAGCAGATCGTAGGAGGCCAGCCGCAGCGCGAGCGCGTAGGACCAGGACTCGCCGTGCGAGGCGTACCCCTTAGCGGGCAACTGCCCGAGTTTCAGCGTCAGGTCGTCCCGGTGCGGGCCGACCAGGGTGACGCCCCGCTCGATCTCCTGCTTGCGGGCGTCGGCGAGTGCCGCCATCAGCTGCTCGTGGAGGTGCTCACGCGTGTGTGCCTCGCCGGGGGCCGACGGTTTGTACTCCAGGGCGACCGGGCCGCCGCCGGGGGCCAGTTGCTCGTACGCCTTGTCGGCGAGCGGCTGGATCGCGGCGACGAGGTCGAGCCGCTGGGCGAGCAACTCCGCGCCCACGCACGCGAGATGCTGGTCCCACACGTCGAGGGTGGACAGGTCCATGGAACGTCCCCCGTGGCGCCGGGCCAGCGCGGCCGACTTCAGCAGGGTGTTGCGCTGCTTGAGGACGCGGTCGTAGTCGGAGCGGACACCGGCCATGCGCGGGGAGCGCGCGGTGATCATCTCGTCGAGGAAGCGTCGCCGCTCACCGGGGTCGCCCTTGACCAGCGCCAGGTCCTCGGGCGCGAACAGCACGGTCCGCACGATCCCCAGCACGTCCCGCGGCCTGACCTGCGAGGAGCGGTTGATGCGGGCGCGGTTGGCCCTGCCCGGGTTCAGCTCCAGCTCGACCAGTTGCTGCCGCTCGCCCTGCCTGACCTGCGCCCGGACGATGGCGCGGTCGGCACCCATGCGGACCAGGGGCGCGTCGGAGGAGACCCGGTGGCTGCCGAGGGTGGCGAGGTAGCCGACGGCCTCGACGAGGTTGGTCTTCCCCTGCCCGTTGGGGCCGACGAAAGCCGTGACGCCCGGGTCGAGCGGAACTTCGACCCGGGCGTACGAGCGGAAGTCGGCCAGCGACAGATGCGTGACGTGCATGGTCGTTTCACCGACCTCCCCCGGCGTGGTGGACCGCTGGGCGGCCCCGTGGACTACTTCTTCTCGACCGCGTGGCCGCCGAACTGGTTGCGCAGCGCCGCGATCATCTTCATCTGCGGCGAGTCCTCCTGACGGGAGGCGAACCGCGCGAACAGCGAGGCCGTGATCGCGGGCAGCGGCACGGCGTTGTCGATGGCCGCCTCGACGGTCCAGCGGCCCTCGCCGGAGTCCTGGGCGAAACCGCGCAGCCTGTCCAGGTGCTCGTCCTCGTCGAGGGCGTTGACCGCGAGGTCCAGCAGCCAGGAACGGATGACGGTGCCCTCCTGCCAGGAGCGGAAGACCTCGCGGACGTCGGTGACGGAGTCGACCTTCTCCAGGAGCTCCCAGCCCTCGGCGTAGGCCTGCATCATGGCGTACTCGATGCCGTTGTGGACCATCTTCGCGAAGTGACCGGCACCGACCTTGCCGGCGTGCACCGAGCCGAAGTCGCCCTCCGGCTTGAGCGCGTCGAAGATCGGCTGCACCTTGGCGACGTTCTCCGCGTCACCCCCGTACATCAGCGCGTAGCCGTTCTCCAGGCCCCAGACGCCACCGGAGACACCGCAGTCGACGAAGCCGATGCCCTTGGCGGCCAGCTCCTCGGCGTGCTTCTCGTCGTCCGTCCAGCGGGAGTTGCCGCCGTCCACGACGACGTCGCCCGGCTCGAGCAGCTCGGCCAGCTCGTCGACCGTCGACTGGGTGGCGGCACCGGCCGGCACCATCACCCACACCACGCGCGGGCCCTCGAGCTTGCCCACGAGTTCTTCGAGGCTGTGGACATCGGCGAGGTCCGGGTTGCGGTCGTATCCGACGACGGTGTGGCCCGCGCGGCGGATCCGCTCGCGCATGTTGCCGCCCATCTTGCCGAGGCCGACGAGACCGAGCTCCATCAGTTGTTCCTTAGGTCGCTGTGTGGCGTGAGGGGCACCTTCGTACCCGTGTCCGAGCCTAAACCCGGACGCTCACGCACACCTGTGGGCATACGCGCTCATCCGTACGCCCGCAGTGCCGCTCTCACCTGCGCGTTCCCCACAGGCCGGGACATCTTCTCCACGGCCTGTGGACAACGTCCGGCGTCTCAGCCGCTCAGGCGCACCGGCATGATCAGGTACTTGTAGGCCTCGTCCGCCTCGGCGTCCACGGCCGGCTTGCCGCTGAGCAGCGCGGGCTTGGTGGACGTCGTGAAGGACAGCTGGGCCACCGGGGAGTCGATCGCGCTCAGGCCGTCCAGCAGGAAGGTCGGGTTGAAGGCGATGGAGATGTCGTCGCCCTCGAGCTGGGCGTCGACCCTTTCCACAGCCTGTGCGTCGTCGCTGGAGCCGGCCTCCAGGATCAGCACGCCCTGCTCGAAGCTGAGGCGCACCGGGGTGTTGCGCTCCGCGACCAGCGCCACACGCTTGACGGCCTCCACGAAGGGGGCGGTCTCGATCACGGCGACGGAGTTGAACTCCGTCGGGAAGAGCGTGCGGTACTTCGGGAGATCGCCCTCGAGGAGGCGGGTCGTCGTACGGCGGCCGGCGCCCTCGAAGCCGATCAGGCCCTCGCCGGCGCCCGAGCCGGACAGTGCCAGGGTGACGCTGTCGCCGCTGGTCAGCGCCTTGGCGGTGTCCAGGAGGGTCTTGGCGGGCACCAGCGCGACCGCGGAGGCGTCCGGGTTCTCCGGCTTCCACAGGAACTCGCGGACCGCGAAGCGGTAGCGGTCGGTGGAGGCCAGCGTGACGGTGTCGCCCTCGATCTCGATGCGCACACCGGTCAGCACGGGCAGGGTGTCGTCACGGCCGGCGGCGATGGCGACCTGGGCGGCCGCGGAGGCGAAGACCTCGCCCGGGACCGTGCCCGTCGCGTTCGGCATCTGCGGCAGCGACGGGTACTCCTCCACGGGCAGGGTGTGGAGAGTGAAGCGGGAGGAGCCGCAGACCACCGTCGCCCGTACACCGTCTGTGGAAATCTCCACCGGACGGTTGGGGAGCGCGCGGCAGATGTCCGCGAGCAGCCGGCCGGAGACGAGGACCGTGCCCTCCTCCTCGACCTCGGCCTCCACCGACACGCGCGCCGAGACCTCGTAGTCGAAGCTGGAGAGGCTGAGGGCGCCGTCCTCGGCCTTCAGCAGGAGGCCGGCGAGGACAGGCGCCGGCGGACGGGCCGGGAGGCTGCGGGCCGCCCAGGCCACTGCCTCCGCGAGTACGTCGCGTTCCACCCGGATCTTCACTGTTGCCGCCTCCTGCTGTTGCCGGCGCTGCTCGCCCTGCCTGGCTTCGTGGTCTGTCTCGGTGTCGTCGGCCCTCGTGAGGGGAAGGACCACCGGGGACCAGTCTGACGCACCGCACTGACAGTAGGTGCCCGTCGGGGTCAAGTCGTGACGAGGGGCAGCCGGGGACCGAAGAGCGAGTTGTGCACAGGACCCCCTTCGAAACGGATTCCTGGCTCTCTCTAGTCGGGAGTAGTAGTAGGGCCTGTGGAAACCGTGGATAACTGCGTCTTCGCAGCTCAGGACCGGAATTTTGTCCACGGGGCCTGTGGGTGGAGGCGGTGGACAACCGGGGTCGTCTGTGGAGAACGAAAAGTTCTGCACACGCCGTGCACAGGACGGGGCGACTTCTCCCCAGGGCCGTCCCCAGCTTTACCCCCGTTTCCCACAGCCCAACCCGGCACCTTCGTGTGACGCCTTTCACTCGGGCCGGTGAGGAGGCGCGTCGGGTTGCCGAACAGTGGACAGCCATGTGGAGAAGCGGGCGCTCGCTGGGGACAACCGGCCTCAACCTGTGGGTTGCCGGTGGACAACTTCGTGCACAGGGTGTGGACCGACTTGTTGTCCACAGCCTGTGGAGATCCTTCGTCCACGAATCCACAACCTGGTGACCTGGTCCGATCGTCTTTCGACAGCAGCCCCTGTGGATGCCGTCTGGACAACTTTGCAGTCCCCAGCTTGTGGACGCGAGGGGGTCACCAAATCTGTGGAGGGTGGCCGTAACCCGGCGAGTAATCGAACAGGCGGTGTCCGGGACGAGAGCGGGGCGAGGGCGTCTCGGAGGCGTCCAGGGGGCTTCAGTGGGGTTCCAGGGGTGCTTCAGAGGTGCTTCGGGGGGTGTGCGGAGGTGTTCCCGGGGGTGTCGGTGTGCTCAATGGCCGTCCGCGCCGTTCCGAAGCGGGGTCCGCGGCGATTCCAGCACCGTCCGCGGCGATTCCAGCGGTCGTCCGCGCCGATCTCAGCGGTCGTCCGCATCGATCTCAGGGGCCGTCGGCGGCGGCTCCTGGGCCGCTCTTCCGTACTCGCGCGGGTAGTCCTCGGGACCGTCGGAAACCCTCGGGCCACCTTCGACACCCCGGACCCGCCCCTAGTGCCTCAGGACCGTCCCGGACCCCATGGGGTCGCCCCTTCGGCACTCGCGCCGCACTCGCGCTCCCCGAACAGGGAAGGGCGCCCCGGGACCAGGTCCCGAGGCGCCCACCGCGGGCTCGTGACCGGTCAGCCGGCCTTGATGCGGTTGGTCAGCTCGGTGACCTGGTTGTAGATGGAGCGCCGCTCGGCCATCAGGTTGCGGATCTTGCGGTCGGCGTGCATCACCGTCGTGTGGTCGCGGCCGCCGAACAGCGCGCCGATCTTCGGCAGCGACAGATCGGTCAGCTCACGGCACAGGTACATGGCGATCTGCCGTGCCGTGACGAGCGCGCGCCCGCGCGAGGTGCCGCACAGGTCCTCGACCGTGAGGCCGAAGTAGTCGGCGGTCGCGCCCATGATCGCGGTGGAGGTGATCTCGGGGGCCGAGTCCTCGCCACCGGGGATCAGGTCCTTGAGCACGATCTCCGTCAGACCGAGGTCCACCGGCTGCCGGTTCAGCGAGGCGAACGCCGTCACCCGGATCAGCGCGCCCTCCAGCTCGCGGATGTTCCGCGAGATCCGCGACGCGATGAACTCCAGCACCTCCGGCGGCGCGTTGAGCTGCTCCTGCACCGCCTTCTTGCGCAGGATCGCGATGCGCGTCTCCAGCTCGGGCGGCTGGACGTCCGTGATCAGACCCCACTCGAAACGGTTCCTCAGCCGGTCCTCCAGCGTCACCAGCTGCTTCGGCGGCCGGTCGGAGGACAGCACGATCTGCTTGTTCGCGTTGTGGAGCGTGTTGAAGGTGTGGAAGAACTCCTCCTGCGTCGACTCCTTGTCCGCGAGGAACTGGATGTCGTCCACGAGGAGGATGTCCATCTCGCGGTACCGCTTGCGGAAGCTGTCGCCCTTGCCGTCCCGGATGGAGTTGATGAACTCGTTGGTGAACTCCTCCGAGCTCACGTACCGCACCCGCGTGCCCGGGTACAGGCTCCGCGCGTAGTGCCCGATCGCGTGCAGCAGGTGCGTCTTGCCGAGCCCCGACTCCCCGTAGATGAACAGGGGGTTGTACGCCTTCGCCGGCGCCTCCGCCACGGCGACCGCCGCCGCGTGCGCGAAGCGGTTGGACGCGCCGATGACGAACGTGTCGAACAGGTACTTCGGGTTGAGCCGCGCGGTCGGCTCCCCCGGCCCGCCCGCCGGGCCGCCGGACGCCGAGCCCGACGGTCCGGGCGCGCCGACACCGGTCTGACCTGGGCCGACCGGACCACCGCGGTGCGGGTCGCCCCCGCCGCCCGACGGCTCGGGCAGCTCCCGCCGCACGGCGTCGCGCTGGTCGTACTCGGAGCGCTTCTGCTCGTAGGGAGAGGGGTCGTAGGACGGCCGGTCCATCGGCTGCGGGCGGTAGTCCTGGGACGGGGACCTGTAGGCGTCCTGAGCGGGGGGCCCGTAAGGGGAGTCCTGCTGGGGGGGACCGCCGTAGGAGTCCTGCGACGGCGACGCGTAGGGGTCGCGCTCGGGGAAGCCGAGACGCTGCTGCTGCCAGCCGTACTCGTCCTGGGCGGGCCGCGGCCAGGCGCCCGGCTCGGGACGCTGGTACTCGGCGGGATAGGCCGGCCGGGCGGTGGGCAGCTGGTCGGGGCGGGAGCCCTGGTCGTCGGGCTCGCCCGGCTCGCCGCGGTGACGGCCGTAACCCTCGTAGGGACGGTCGTACTGCTGGTCGTAGCCGGAGTCGTACGAGCTGTCGTGCTGGCCGCCGTACTGGCCGCCGTACTGGCCGGTCGGGAGCTCGGTCTCCTCGTAGCGCGGCTTCGCCGGGGCCGGGGGCTCACCCACGGAGTCGTCGACGGTGATCGCGATGCGGATCGGCCGGCCGCACTCGCGGCTCAGGCTCTCGCTGACGATCGGGGCGAGCCGGCCCTCCAGCACGCCCTTCGCGAACTCGTTCGGCACGGCGAGCAGGGCGGTGTCGGCCACCAGAGCCAGCGGCTGGCAGCGGCGGATCCAGCGCTCGTCCTTCGCCTCGACGCCCTGCCCGCGGCCCTCCCCGAGGAGTTGCTCCAGTACGCGTGGCCACACTGCGGCAAGATCGGCAGGTACGTCAGCCACAGGGCACGCTCTCTCACAGGTCCCTCGAAGGTGTGATCGTGGGACGGATCGGGATGTCAGTCGGGTGGGACGGCGGGGAGGAAAAGTGTCGGGGCGGGGGACAAGGGAACGAATCGGAGTCCAGCCACGGTAGTCAGCGCGGCGGGTACGGTTCAAGTTGTTGTCCCCAGGCTGTGGACAGTGTCTCCCGGTGACCCCTGGTTTGACCGGATGGCGCAGCCCCGCGTACCGTAACCAGGTCGAGTTGTCGATGGCTGCTGCCGCCTGCCTCCGATGGGCACAGATCGCGTCAGGTGATCGGGAAGCGGTGCACTCGGGCGTTAACGCGAGCTACTCGTGGGCGCACGGTGACAGCCAGGACGGCACCCCGCCACTACCGAATTTCTGGAGCCCCCGAGTGAGCAAGCGCACCTTCCAGCCGAACAACCGTCGTCGCGCGAAGACCCACGGCTTCCGGCTGCGGATGCGGACCCGTGCCGGCCGCGCGATTCTCGCGTCCCGCCGTAGCAAGGGTCGCGCCCGTCTGTCCGCCTGATCCCGGTCAGGTCATGCCGTCGTGCTGCCCACCGAGAACCGGCTGAGGCGGCGCGAGGACTTCGCGACCGCGGTACGACGAGGCCGTCGGGCCGGACGCCCGACTCTCGTCGTCCACCTTCGAAGCGGTGCCACGGACCCGCACGCGCCTGGGGAGAGCGCTCCCCCGACGCGTGCGGGTTTCGTCGTGAGCAAGGCAGTGGGTGGTGCGGTCGTGCGCAACACGGTGAAGCGCAGACTGCGCCATCTGATGCGCGAGCGAGTCGCCCTCCTTCCCCCCGGTAGCCTGGTAGTCGTACGGGCGCTGCCCGGTGCGGGCGACGCCGACCACGCACAGCTGGCCCAAGACCTGGATGCCGCACTGCAACGGCTGCTGGGAGGGGGCGCGCGATGAAGTACCCGCTGCTGGCCCTGATCAAGCTCTACCAGTGGACGATCAGCCCGCTGCTCGGGCCGGTGTGCAAGTACTACCCCTCGTGCTCCCACTACGGCTACACGGCCATCGACCGGCACGGTGCGATCAAGGGAACGGCCCTGACGGCCTGGCGCATCCTGCGGTGCAATCCGTGGTCACTGGGAGGCGTGGACCATGTCCCGCCGCGCAAGCGTCCGCGGTGGCACGAGATGCTGCGTGACGCATGGCGCGCACGCAGGGGCGGGCCCTCCGCCGCCGAAACGGCCACCGAGGAGAATGCTTCCTCGAGCCCGGCCGCAGAGACCCCGTCCCATGCCCAAGGAGCATGATTAGTGGACACGATTGCCAGCCTCTTCAGTTTCATCACCACACCCGTCTCCTGGGTCATCGTCCAGTTCCACAAGGTGTACGGTGCCCTCTTCGGCCCGGACACGGGGTGGGCCTGGGGCCTGTCCATCGTGTCTCTGGTGATCCTCATCCGGATCTGTCTGATCCCGCTCTTCGTGAAGCAGATCAAGGCGACGCGGGCGATGCAGACGCTGCAGCCCGAGATGAAGAAGATCCAGGAGCGCTACAAGAACGACAAGCAGCGCCAGTCCGAAGAGATGATGAAGCTGTACAAGGAGACGGGCACCAACCCGCTCTCCTCGTGCCTTCCCATCCTGGCGCAGTCCCCGTTCTTCTTCGCGCTGTACCACGTGCTCAACAGCATCGCCAATGGTGAAACCATCGGTGTGATCAACCAGGGTCTGCTGGAGAGCGCGCAGAAGGCGCACATCGTCGGTGCCCCCCTGGCGGCGAAGTTCACCGACAGCGCCTCGGACGTCGCGGCGCTCGAGGCCTCGCTGACCAGCGTCCGCATCGTCACCGCGGTCATGATCGTCCTGATGTCGGCCTCGCAGTTCTTCACCCAGCGCCAGCTGATGACGAAGAACGTCGACACCACGGTGAAGACGCCGTTCATGCAGCAGCAGAAGATGCTCATGTACGTCTTCCCGATCATGTTCGCCGTCTTCGGCATCAACTTCCCCGTCGGTGTCCTCGTCTACTGGCTGACCACCAACGTGTGGACCATGGGCCAGCAGATGTACGTAATCCACAACAACCCGACGCCGGGTTCCAAGGCCCAGGCCGCCTACCTCGAGCGCCTGTACAAGCACGTCACGCACCACGGCAAGACGCGCGGCCGCGGTGAGAGGGCCATCGTCAAGGCCATCGTCACCAAGGGCCGCGACCGCAACGAGTACGAGCGCAAGTTCATCAACGGCCTGACCAAGGCGGGCCTCGTGGCCCAGGCCGACGGCTCCGTGACGAAGGGCGAGTCCCAGGCCGTCGCCGTCGACTCCGAGGACGGCGTGACGACCGCCACGTCGGCCAGGCGGCAGCAGCCCAAGCGCCAGAGCAAGTCCCAGCGCCAGTCCGGAACCGCGAAGGCGGCCGGCGAGACCACGACGACGTCGCTGAGCAAGTCCGACGAGCCCGAGGACGAGCCCGCTGCGAAGAAGGCCGCCCCCAAGTCCGGCCCCAGCGGCCGCAGCAAGGCCCAGTCCGGGCAGCGCAAGGGTGGCCCCCAGCGCCCCAAGTCCCCGTCCAAGAAGTAAGAAGGAGCCCATCCCGTGACGGAAGGCACCACCTCCGCCGCCGCCGAAGGTGCAGACACCCTGACCCGCCTGGAGCAGGAGGGCGAGATCGCGGCGGACTACCTCGAGGGTCTGCTGGACATCGCCGACCTCGACGGCGACATCGACATGGACGTCGAGGCCGACCGTGCCGCTGTGTCGATCATCAGCGACGCGGGCAGCCGCGACCTGCAGAAGCTGGTCGGCCGGGACGGTGAGGTGCTGGAGGCGCTTCAGGAGCTGACGCGGCTGGCCGTGCACCGGGAGACCGGCGACCGCAGCCGGCTGATGCTGGACATCGCGGGCTATCGCGCCAAGAAGCGCACCGAGCTGTCCGAGCTGGGTGCCAAGGCCGCGGCGGACGCGAAGAACAGCGGCGAGCCGGTGAGGATGAAGCCGATGACGCCGTTCGAGCGCAAGGTCGTCCACGACGCGGTCAAGGCGGCCGGCCTGCGCAGCGAGTCCGAGGGCGAGGAGCCGCAGCGCTTCGTCGTCGTACTCCCCGACTGATTCGGTACGGACGTTTCTCCGGCCCCGTCTGTTGCGCAGACGGGGCCGGTCTTTGTCAGCCTGGTAGTTCTGGTGGTCGGCGCTGAAGGCGCTGATGCGGTACGGAAGGACGGTCCCCGTGACGGAGGCAGCGGAGCTTCCCCCTGCGCCCGAGCAGGCACGCGAGGTATTCGGTGATCGCTTCGCTGATGCGGTCCGGTACGCCGAGCTCCTGGCCGAGGCAGGTGTACAGCGCGGGCTCATCGGTCCGCGTGAGGTGCCACGTCTGTGGGAGCGGCATCTGCTGAACTGCGCTGTGCTCTCCGAGGCGGTCCCCGAGGAGGTGACGGTGTGCGACGTCGGTTCTGGTGCCGGTCTGCCCGGTATCCCCCTGGCACTCGTGCGGGAAGACCTCAAGATCACCCTGTTGGAGCCGCTGCTGCGGCGCACGAACTTCCTGACCGAGGTCGTCGAGCTCCTCGGGCTGAACCATGTGACCGTCGTCCGTGGGCGTGCCGAGGAGGTCATGGGCAAGCTGCCGCCGGTCCATGTCGTGACCGCCCGGGCCGTGGCCCCGCTGGACCGTCTGGCCACCTGGGGTATCCCGCTGTTGCGTCCCTACGGCGAGATGCTGGCTCTCAAGGGCGACACCGCGGAGGAGGAGCTGAAGAGCGCGGCGACCGCCCTGAGCAAGCTCGGAGCGGTGAACACGTCGATCCTGCACGTCGGAGAAGGCGTCGTCGACCCGCTCTCCACGGTGGTGAGGGTCGAGGTCGGGGAGAGCCCCGGTGGTGTGCGGTTCGCTGCGAAGCGGGCGAAGGCGGCCCGAACCGGCCGCGCCCGTCGTCGACGCTGATCGGGACTGACTGCTCGCCATAGGCCACACAAGCTGCCAAACCCACGCGAGACGGAGTGTCGCGACAGTTCGGCCGCGGGCGCTGTGCATCGTGTTTCACGTGAAACGTCGCTCACTGCTGCACGGCATCATCAGTCGGACCCGCGCCGCGGCCGAACCCCGCGAACGAAAGCCGCTCGGCTCACTCGACAAGGGGCCGGAGTTGTCCACAGAGGTGGATTTCTCCACAGAACCCCAGGCCTCACTGGTTCGCGACCCCGAAGACATGGCAGGCTCTGTTCATTGCGAGCTTGAAGTCGAGGAGAGTGAATCCTTGCGGTCCGACGCCAACATCGCGGGACCGATGACCGACCCGGTCCCCGGTCCCCGTACCGAGTCGTTGGGGGAGGATGTTTCACGTGAAACACCGCCCCCGATGGACGACACCCCGATCGGTCGAGCGGCCCAACTGGCGGTGGAAGCTCTGGGCCGCGCCGGTGAGGGTCTGCCACGTCCTGAGCAGACCCGCATCATCGTGGTCGCCAACCAGAAGGGTGGTGTGGGCAAGACGACGACGACCGTCAACCTTGCCGCATCCCTGGCCCTGCACGGCAGCCGTGTCCTGGTGATCGACCTCGATCCTCAGGGCAACGCGTCCACCGCCCTGGGAATCGACCACCACGCCGAAGTCCCGTCCATCTATGACGTGTTGGTGGAGAGCCGCCCGCTCTCGGAAGTGGTCCAGCCGGTACCCGACGTCGAAGGCCTCTTCTGCGCCCCCGCCACCATCGATCTCGCCGGTGCAGAGATCGAGCTGGTCTCCCTGGTCGCCCGAGAGAGCCGACTGCAGCGAGCCATCCAGGCCTACGAGCAGCCGCTGGACTACGTCCTCATCGACTGCCCGCCCTCCCTCGGCCTGTTGACCGTCAACGCACTCGTTGCGGGCCAGGAGGTCCTCATCCCGATCCAGTGCGAGTACTACGCGCTGGAGGGCCTGGGCCAACTGCTGCGCAACGTCGACCTGGTCCGGGGGCACCTCAACCCCACCCTGCATGTGTCGACCATCCTGCTCACCATGTACGACGGCCGGACGCGTCTTGCGTCACAGGTCGCGGAGGAGGTGCGCACCCACTTCGGTGACGAGGTGCTGCGGACGAGCATTCCCCGCTCGGTCCGTATCTCCGAGGCGCCGAGCTACGGGCAGACGGTGCTGACCTACGATCCTGGATCGAGCGGCGCCCTCTCCTATCTTGAGGCGGCCCGCGAAATCGCGCTGAAGGGCGTCGAGGTCAGCTATGACCCCACGCACGTCCACATCGGCGCCCAGAACAACCCGAACATCGTGGAGGGGATCCAGTGAGTGAGCGACGGAGGGGGCTGGGCCGTGGTCTTGGGGCACTGATCCCCGCTGCCCCGACGGAGAAGACGCCGGCGACTGCCCCAGTGGGGGGCATGGCCTCCACGTCCCCTGCGGCGGTCCCGGTCCTGACGACCGACCGAGGAGTGGCCGCGGCGAAGGTGGCCACGCTGCCGCCTGTTTCACGTGAAACAGAGGAGCCCACGGGGAGTGGCTCGGTGGAGACGCTCGCACCTCCGGTGGGCGCGCACTTCGCCGAGATCCCCCTCGACGCGATCACGCCGAACCCGCGCCAGCCGCGTGACGTCTTTGACGAGGACGCGCTGCAGGAACTGATCACCTCCATCCAGGAAGTCGGTCTCCTCCAGCCGGTCGTCGTGCGGCAGCTCGGCCCCGGCCGCTACGAGCTGATCATGGGGGAGCGGCGCTGGAGGGCTTGCCGAGAGGCCGGCCTGGAGGCCATCCCGGCGATCGTGCGGGCCACGGAGGACGAGAAGCTCCTCCTGGACGCTCTGCTGGAGAACCTTCACCGGGCTCAGCTGAACCCGCTGGAGGAGGCGGCCGCATACGACCAGCTGTTGAAGGACTTCAACTGCACGCACGACCAGTTGGCGGACCGCATCGGCCGGTCCCGTCCACAGGTCTCCAACACCCTCCGTCTGCTGAAGCTCTCGCCCGCGGTGCAGCGTCGCGTGGCCGCAGGAGTCCTCTCGGCTGGTCATGCGCGGGCACTGCTCTCGGTGGAGGACTCGGAGGAGCAGGACCGGCTGGCCCACAGGATCGTGGCCGAAGGGCTGTCGGTGCGGGCCGTCGAGGAGATCGTGACCCTCATGGGCTCGCGTCCGCAAGCGGCACAGCGTGCCAAGGGGCCGCGTGCCGGTGGCCGGGTCTCCCCGGCCCTGTCCGACCTCGCCACCCGGCTCTCGGACCGGTTCGACACGCGAGTGAAGGTCGACCTGGGTCAGAAGAAGGGCAAGATCACTGTCGAGTTCGCGTCGATGGAGGATCTCGAGCGGATCCTCGACTCGCTCGCTCCCGGCGAGGGGCCCGTTCTCCAGAAGGGGCTCGTCGAGGGCGATGCCACGGAAGCGGACGGCTGACCAGCTCCAGCGGCGAAGGTCCCGGTGACCAGCCCCGGCAGCAAGGGCCCGGGGTGAGTGTGTGAACGGGCCGTGTCCGGTGTGTACCGGACACGGCCCGCTCTTTGCGTTCGGTCGGTGTCGATGGAATCGCATCGTAGATACGATGCATTCGGGTATGGCGCATCCACCGGAGCAGCACCTCTGAGGGGGAGGCGGGGGCCATGCGAACGATGAGCCGGACCGGACTGGTGAGCGCGGGACTGGGACTGGGGGCGGTCGGCGGCTTCGTCGGCAGTCTGCTCAGGGAACGCGGCGCCCTGACAGCCGCTCGCGAGTCCGCGGGCGAAGGAAGCGAGGAACAGCCTTCATGGGGCGTCGGCTCGTACCGCTCACGCTGGACAACCTTCCGGACCTTCCCCAGCGCTGCCGCTCGTGCGTCTTCTGGGAGCTGGACCCCGTCAGCGGCGAAGCCGCGGTAAAGGCCGGCACGGCCGCCACGGAGAAGGAAGCCTGGATCTCCGGGGTCCTGTTGGACTGGGGATCCTGTGGCCGTGTGGTCTATGTCGACGACGTCCCGGTGGGTTTCGTGCTGTACGCGCCGCCCGCGTACGTTCCCCGCTCGACGGCGTTCCCCACGAGTCCGGTGTCCCCCGACGCGGTGCAGTTGATGACGGCGTTCATCATGCCCGGCTACCAGGGGCAGGGACTCGGCCGGGTGATGGTCCAGACAGTGGCCAAGGATCTGCTGCGACGCGGCTTCAAGGCGATCGAGGCTTTCGGTGACGCCCGCTGGAAGGAGCCGGCCTGCCTCCTCCCGGCCGACCATCTGTTGGCGGTGGGCTTCAAGACGGTCCGCACGCATCCCACGCATCCGCGGCTGAGACTGGAGCTGCGCACCACGCTCTCCTGGAAGGAAGACGTGGAGATGGCGCTCGATCGACTGCTGGGGGCGGTCCAGAAAGAGCCGGTGTTGCGACCGCTGTGACCGGACCCGACGACAAACGAAGGGGCCGACCCATCCGGGCCGGCCCTTTCGTGTTTCACGTGAAACGTCACTCGGCGATGAAGTCCTCGAGGTCGCGGACGATCGCGGCCTTCGGCTTGGCGCCGACGATGGTCTTGGCGACCTCGCCGTTCTGGTAGACGTTCAGTGTCGGGATGGACATGACGCCGTACTTGGCGGCCGTACCCGGGTTCTCGTCGATGTTGAGCTTGACGACCTCGATCTTGTCGCCGTACTCGTTGGCGATCGCCTCGAGGGACGGAGCGATCTGGCGGCACGGACCGCACCAGGCGGCCCAGAAGTCCACCAGGACAGGCTTGTCGCTCTTGAGGACGTCCTGCTCGAAGGAGTCGTCGGTCACGTTCTTCAGGTCGGCCACGGCGGGCTCCTTTTGACTGGTGTGGGCGGTGGAGTGGGAGAGGGTCAGACGACGGTCTTCTCGGGCTCGGCCTGCTCCTCGTCCGCGAGAGCGGCGAGGAAACGCTCAGCGTCGAGGGCGGCGGAGCAGCCGGTGCCGGCCGCGGTGATCGCCTGGCGGTAGGTGTGGTCCACCACGTCGCCAGCGGCGAAGACACCGGTCATGTTCGTCCGGGTGGAGGGAGCAGCCACCTTCAGGTAGCCCTCCTCGTCTAGGTCGAGCTGGCCCTTGAAGAGCTCGGTGCGCGGGTCATGGCCGATCGCGATGAACAGGCCGGTCACCGGCAGGTCGGAAAGCTCACCGGTCTTGAGGTTGCGCAGCTTCAGCCCGGCCAGCTTCGGGTCGCCCTGGATCTCGGCGACCTCGCTGTCCCAGACGAACTTGATCTTCGGGTCGGCGAAGGCCCGCTCCTGCATCGCCTTGGAAGCGCGCAGAGTGTCCCGACGGTGCACGATCGTGACCGACTTGGCGAAGCGCGAGAGGAAGGTGGCCTCCTCCATCGCCGTGTCACCGCCGCCGATCACGGCGATGTCCTGGTCCTTGAAGAAGAAGCCGTCACAGGTGGCGCACCACGAGACACCGCGGCCGGAGAGGGCGTCCTCGTTCGGCAGACCGAGCTTGCGGTGCTGTGAGCCGGTGGCCACGATGACGGCCTTGGCGCGGTGCACCGTGCCGGCGGTGTCCGTGACGGTCTTGATCTCACCGCTGAGGTCGACGGAGACGATGTCGTCCGGAACGAGCTCGGCGCCGAACCGCTCGGCCTGACCGCGCATGTTGTCCATGAGCTCGGGGCCCATGATGCCGTCCTGGAAGCCGGGGAAGTTCTCCACCTCGGTCGTGTTCATCAGCGCACCGCCCGCGGTGACGGCACCTTCGAACACCAGCGGCTTCAGTGACGCGCGCGCGGTGTACAGCGCCGCCGTGTAGCCGGCGGGCCCGGAGCCGATGATGATCACGTTACGGACGTCGCTCACGGCTGGATTCCTCGTCTCTGGTCTGCATCGTTCGACCGGTGGGAGCCTCTCTGAACTCTCACCCCACCCAACGGATCCTAAGGGGCGCGCATTCCCGGTGTGGCCGGGCACACGCAGGGAGCGACACCGTACGGGATACCACGCAGGAGGAAGACCACGCCTGGAAGGTCAGCGGCGGGTGTAGGAGTCCTTCAGAAGCACCTCGGCCGTGCCGGCCGACGGCTGCTTCACACAGGTCGCGTCCATGAGGTAGGCGGTGACCCGGGTGGTGTCGGCGGGGTCGGACAGGATGACGAGCAGGGCCTCCCTGCCGTCGTAGGTACCTGTCTCCGTGGCGAGAGCCTCGTCGCTGCGGCCGATGCCTTGCTGGACGCAGGGTGGAACCGTGGGCTGCTGGAGGACCTGTGGGCTCTTGATGCCGGGGTCGCTCTCCGTTCCCAGGGTGTGCGGGGAACGGCCGCCCTGAGCCCTGGTGAGGAGATCGGCGACCTGCTGTTCCAGCCTGTCTTCGGAGAAGGTGTCCGCGGCAGTGGAGGTACCTCCCTCCGCGGAGGTGCCCGGTCCGCCGCCTCCGGTCAGCGACGTCACCAGTACCGAGCCGAGCCCCAGCGCGGCAGCCGCCAATACGGTACCGAGGACGGCGACCCTGCGGCGCCCTCCCCGCTTGCGTTCCTTGCGACCCGGTCCGGTGGTGGCGCCACGCGCCCGCCCGGCGGGACGGTTGGGCGTGGCCGGTGTTTCACGTGAAACATGTGCAGCGCGATCCGTCTCGGAGACGGACGGGGGCAGCGCGTCCGGCTCAGCCGGCGGCGAGCTGGCGGGCGCGGAGCGCTCGGGCTCGGTGCTCTTCGACACAGTGGGTACCGGCGCAGCGCCCTGCGGCTCCGTGTCGTCCGGCGTTGTGACACTCAGCAGGGCCTCGGCGGCGAGCGCCGCGTCGATGCGGTGGGCGACGTCGTCCGGCATGCGGGGCGGACCGGGCAGGGTGCCCAGCAGCCCTCGGATCTCCTCCAGTGACGCGTGGACATCCGCACAGAGCTCGCACCCGGCGAGGTGGCGTCGTACGTCGGCGGTGCGGGACGGGGGCAGCAGACCCTCGGTGAGGTCGGAGATCTCCGCGACGTCCGGGTGCCCGGTCGTGTCCGTCGTCGATGTCACGCTCGCCCACCTCCGCCCTTCACAGCAGCTGAATCGCCGGTACCGGCGCTGTCCGGGCCCTCACCCTGAGGTCCCGCTGCGGGTGGGACGGATGTCCCCTGCGTCCGGTTCCGTCCCGGCCCCCCTTCTCTCGGCTCATCGGGGCCGTCCGGCCGTAGATGAGTGAGCAGCGGAAGGAGTCTGGCTCTTCCCCGCGAACACCGGCTCTTCACCGTCCCCGTCGGGACGTCGAGCACGCGGGCAGCCTCGGCGACGGGATAGCCCTGCATGTCGACCAGCACCAGTGCAGCGCGCTGATCGGCCGGGAGCGTGCCGAGTGCCTCGAGGAGCTGGCGGTGCAGGTCGTTGCGCTCGGCCGGAGCCGCGGCCGACTCGTGCGGCTCCAGCAGTTGTTCCAGACGCTCGGTGTCGTCGACGGGCGAGGTCTTGCGGGAGGCTGCCTTGCGAGCCCGGTCCAGACAGGCGTTCACCGTGATGCGGTGCAGCCAGGTGGTGACGGCGGACTGGCCGCGGAAGGTGTGAGCGGCCCGGTAGGCGGAGACCAGGGCGTCCTGGACCGCGTCAGCGGCCTCCTCGCGATCCCCCAGGGTCCGCAGCGCCACCGCCCACAGTCGGTCGCGGTGGCGGCGGACGATTTCACCGAAGGCGTCGGGTTCGCCCTCCACATGGCGGGCGAGGAGGTCCTGATCGCTCACCCCGTCGTATCCGGCGCCCTCCGCCATCGGACCTCCTCCCCCTCCGGTGAGATGTCAGCCCGTGAACTTCACGTCGGTGACGGCCTGCTTGAAACCGGCGTTGCTGTACTCGTCCAGTCCCGAGTAGGGCACGGCGGTGATCCACAGGAGAACGTACCGCGTCTTCACCGGCGTCTTGGCGGAGATCTTCAGTCCCGTGCCGGAGGTCTGCGCTTCGGCGATCTTCTTCATGGAACCGAGCGACGCCGACGAGGACAGCGAGTCGGTCGCGTAGAGAGCCGCGGTCGTGTGGTTACCGATGTAACGCAGCCCTATCGAAGCGGCCGCCAGGCTCTGTTCGGAACCGAGGTCGTAGACGATGCCCACGCCCTTCTTGAACGGGGCGAGGACGGGGCCGTCGGTGTACGAGTACGTCCGCCAGTACGTGGAGCTGTCGCCGTCGTAGGTGAGCTTCACGTCTCCCGCGTGCTGCGGCTTGCCGTCCGGGTAGTACTCGACTGAGTCGTGGATGGGCAGGTTCTTGACGGGCTTGGGCGCCGTGCTGTTCTTGTCGCCCTCGTCCGTGGTCTGCGTCTGGTTGTTGTCGTCGGACTTGCCCCGGTCCATCAGGGCGTCCGCGAGCTGCCAGCTGCCGAGCCCCAGCGCCGCGATGAGCAGCGCCGAGACCGCCCACTTCAGGGCCTTGCCGGTGCGGCTCTGCAGCGGGGGCGGCGGGGCCACCACCGGTTGGGTGACGCCCGGGTGCGGTGCGGTGCGGCCGTACGTGCCCTGCTGGTAGGTGGTGCGCTGGTACTCGGGGGGTGCCGTGAACGTGGGCTCCGGCGGGCGGATGCGGGGCATCTCGCCGACCGCCTTCACCAGTTCCTCCGGCGTGGTGCAGGCGGCCTCGTGCCGGGACGCGGTCGCGCCGTCGTTGACGAGGGCGCGCATGCACAGCTCCGACAGACCCCGGTGGATGCCGGCTCGGACCTGGTCGGGGGCGATCAGCCCGATGTCCTTGGGCAGCCCCGACAGGCCGTAGGCATCGTTCTCGTACGGCCAGCGCTGGGTGAGCGCCGCGTACAGCAGGGCGCCGATCGCTTCGGTGTCGGTGCGCTGAGGGGTGTCGGAGGAGACGCCGCGCAGCGCGGCGTTCACGGCGAGACCTCGGATGCGCCACTGGCCCGTGGAGGTGCGCAGCACCGCGTTGGGATTGAGCCGCAGATGGGCCAGGCCCTCGCGGTGCGCGGCGGCCATGGCGGAGGCGATCTGGCTGACCATCTGGTAGGCGTCGTGCGGCTCCAGCGGCCCCGACGCGAGGAGGGTGGTCAGTTCGGTGGCGTCGGGCAGCCACTCATGGACGACGTAGACGAGATCGTTCTCCTCGACGGCGTCCAGCACCTGGACGAAGCGGGGATCGCCCAGCAGCGCGGAGGAACGCGCCGCGGCCAGCACGGAACGGGCCCGGGCATGGTCCGCCGGCAGGACGTGGACGCCGACGGCGCGGCGCAGTTTCTCGTCGACCGCACGCCAGCTGCTGAAACCGTCCAGACGGGTGACGCAGTCCTCGAGGCGGTAGCGTCTGGCGAGCTTGTGCCCGCTGTGCAGCTCCGGCGCCGAGGCCTTCCCGGGACGCTCCGTCCCGCCACTCCCCTGTGCCTCGTCCCTGTCCGTGTCCCGCTCCCGGTTCTTGGCCACCCCGTCGGCCGTGGACTGGTCCGCCTGCGCGGTCAGCGGCTCGTCACCGCTGTTGTCTGCCACGTCGACGGCAGCCGTACTCCGTTCTGCCACCGTCGTTCCTGCCTCCCCATTCATTGCGCGCCGTCCGACCTCGTGCGCGCCGTCCGACGCCGAACCCAATTGTGCCCACAGTCCGACGCTATGCACGACACGCGGCGGCGGACGATGGTTGTGCGCCTACCCCCCGACTCAGCGACCCAGGCGTCCGCGGACCATGCCGACGAGCGAGTTGAGCTCCTCGATGCGCATGCGGCGGGCGGCGACGAAGAAGATGCCGAACAGCACGGCTCCGCCGGCCAGCAGCGCGGCGAGGGAACCCAGGGCGCCCTGGCCCAGGGTGCGGCCGATGCCGTAGCAGGCCGCGCCGCTGAGGGCGGCGGCCGGTACGGAGGCGATGCACAGACGTGCGTACGTGCGCAGGACCCGAGAGCCGTCGAGATCGCCGCCGAGCCGCTTGCGCAGCCGGTTCCAGGCGACGCCGACGCCGATCGCGTAGGCCAGCCCGTACGAGGCGGCCATGCCGACCACCGCCCAGCGCGGGTCCAGAACGAAGAAGCAGACCGCCGAGGCGCCGGCGTTGACGGCGGCCACGATGACCGTGTTGTAGAAGGGGGTGCGGGTGTCTTCGTAGGCGTAGAAGGCGCGCAGAACGACGTACTGCACGGAGTAGGGGATCAGGCCGAGGCCGAAGGCCATCAGCATGAAGCCCATGTTCGTGGCCTCGCTGGTGCCGGAGGAGCCGAAGATCAGGGTGCACATCGGGATGCCGAGCGCGAGGAACCCGAAGGCGATCGGCACGATCGCGACGGCCGTGGTGCGCAGGCCCTGGGAGATGTCGTCGCGGACGGCGCCGCCGTCACCCTCGGCCGCCGAGCGGGACAGGCGCGGCAGCAGGGCGGCCATCAGGGAGACGGTGATGATCGCCTGGGGCAGGCCCCAGATCAGCTGGGCGTTGGCGTAGGCGGCGAAGCCGGTGCCGTCGACGGGCGAGTCCTTGCCGGCCGCCGTGGACAGCTGGGAGACGACGATCGCGCCGGCCTGGTTGGCGAGGACGAAGAGGAAGGTCCACTTGGCGAGCGTCACGGCCTTGCCGAGGCCATGGCCCTTCCAGTCGAAGCGCAGCCGCATTCGGAAGCCGGTCTCGCGCAGGTACGGGATCATCGCCAGGGCCTGGACGACCAGGCCGAGCAGGACGCCGACGCCGAGGAGCCGCTGGCCCTCCGGAGGAATGGTCGTGACCTGCATGCCGGAGTCGGCGGCGGTGCCGTAGACCCAGATGAACATGCCCAGCGTCACGATGATGACGACGTTGTTCAGGACCGGCGTCCACATCATCGCGCCGAACCTGCCTCGCGCGTTGAGGATCTGCCCCATCACGACGTGGATGCCCATGAAGAAGATGGACGGCAGGAAGTAGCGGACGAAGGTGATGCCGACCTCGTTGGCGGCCGGGTCGCCGGCGACCGGGGCGGACAGCAGGCGGATCAGGACGGGCGCCGCGGCGACCGACGCGATCGTGAGCAGGCCGAGCGCCACGATGACCAGGGTCAGCAGACGGTTGGCGAACGCCTCGCCACCGTCCTCGTCCTCCTTCATGGCCCGCACGAGCTGCGGCACGAAGACCGAGTTGAGGCCGCCGCCGACGGTGAGGATGTAGATCATCGTAGGCAGCTGGTAGGCGACCTGGAAGGTGTCACCGAGGAGGCCGACGCCGAGCGCGGAGACGATCAGCGCGGAGCGGACGAAGCCGGTGAGACGCGAGACCATCGTGCCCGCCGCCATCACGGCGCTGGACTTCAGCAGACCGGCGGCGCGGCCGCCCTTCTTCGGGGCCGCGGCCGGGGCGGGTGCCGGTTCCGGCGCCGCTTCCGCGATCGGCCGGGCGCCGAGGTCCATGGTCTGGTCCGACGGAGGCGCCGCCTGGTACTGCGGTGCCGGTGCCTGGCCGCCGGTGGCCGCCGCCGGGTTCGGCACCGCCGGGGACTCCATCGGAGTGCGCGCGCCGTTCTGCTGCTGGTCACGGAAGAGGTGGGCGAACGCGTCGGGCTCGTGCCGTTCCTCGCTGGAGTGCGTCACCAGGTCGTCCACACCCACGAACTGAGTCCTGCGGGGATCGTCGCCGTACGGCAGGTACTGGGTGGGCCCCTCCGGCTCGGGCGCCGGGGGCTGGGCCCACACCCGCGGGTCGGGCGCGTACGGGGACTGCTGGGGCCGGTCGTACAGCGGCTGCTGCGGCTCGTACGTCCCGGGCGGCGGCGGGGGGTGCGCGGCGCGGTCGTAGAGCGCCTCGGCGACCGGATCCTGGGCGGTGAGGTCCTGGGACCGGTAGGGGTCCTGGTCGTAGGCGTCCTGGAGGTACATGTCCGCCGGGTGCTGCGGCGGTACCTGGCCGTGCTCGGGCGGCGGGCCCTCGGGGTGGCCCGAGCTGCCCGCGGCCTGGCCGCGGTCACCGTCGTACGGCGCGTTCATGGTTACCCCACCTCATCGTCCCGGGCCCACCGGCCACGACATCCTCAACGGTCCACTCTCTCACCCGTCCCCGAAGGGTCGGTGCTTTCCGCTGCGGTGTCCGGTGCGTCACTCGGCTGCTGCGGGTCGTCTGCCCCCGACCGGACCCCGGACTCTTCGGGGGCCGGTACCTCGGCGGGCTGGGGGGTGCCGGTCTCCTCGGAGGGCACGTACGCCTCGTCGCGGGCGTCCTCCTCGGCCTCCCGGGCCGCGGCGCGCTTGCGCTGGGTGTACATGCGGAAGCCGGCCAACACGAGCAGCAGGACGCCGCCGCCGATGACGAGCATCACGGTGGGCGTGATCTCGGTGACCTTCACGTCGAAGGAGACCTGTGAACCGTACTCCCGGCCGTCCTCGGTGAACAGTTGGGCGACCAGTGTGGTCTGGCCGTTCACGTTGGCCGACGTGTTGAACTTCACCGTCGTGCTGTGTCCGCCGGAGACCGCGATGCGCTGCTCGGAGTAGCCCTTGCCGCCGAACTCCAGACGGGTCGGGTTGGTCGACGTGAGCCGCAGAACGAGGTGGTCGACACCCTGCACCAGGTTGTTCTGCACGGTCACGGGAATCGTGGCGCTGCGCCCGGAGAGCTTGGTGTCCGACTTCTGGATCAGCTTGACCTGGGCGGCGAGGGTGGCGAGGTAGTCCTGCACCCCCTGGCGGAAGCTGCGTGCCTCCGTGGCCCGGCCCCGCCATGACGTGGACATCTCCCGGTTCATGGCTCGCCCGAACGGGGTCACCACCCGGGACTCGTCGGTCAGGATCACCTTGAAGTTGTCGAGCCGGTCCTGCGTGGCCGCCATCTGCTGGAAGGCCGACCGCGGCAGCTGCTGCTTGCGCAGTTCCGACGGATACGCCGACAGCGCCGGCACCTTCGTGGCGGCTGCGGGGTCGGGCTTGGCCGCGGCGGCCGCCGAGAGCTGCTGGGACTGCGACCACGTGGAGTTCTGGAGGGCGGCGACCGCCTCCGCCATCACCTGCGCCTGGCCCGCGGTGGGCATGCGCTGCGGGGCGACGACGATGCTGCGCTGCTTGTCCGTCTGCTGCGTCACGGCCAGGCTCTGCGCGAGGAACTCCTGCACGGCGAGCGTGGCCGTGGAGGCGTTCGTCAGATCCCCCTGGAACGCGGTCGACAGCAGTGCGTCCGCGACGACCGCCGTCGTACCGCCCCCGATGGGCCGGGCGGCGGACGGGGTGTACGACAGGCTGCCGGACTCCTCCAGGCTGTCGCTGCGCGCGATCACCTTGTCGGCGCCGGCGGAGGTGGCGACCTTGACGACCGACGGGTCGACGGCGCCCTCCACGGGCCAGGCGAAGTCGGTGTTCGGGGTCACGTGGAGGACCGTCTCCACTGTGGTGGCGGCGACGTCGGTGGCCGCCTTGAACTGACTGAGCGAGCCGCTGACGCCGGTGCCGTTGTGGGCGAGCGAAGCCAGGTCGGGGTCGCCGAAGGGCAGGGCGACGACCTCCTTGCCCTGGACCGCTTCCTGGAGCTCGGCGAGCCACTGCTTGGCGACCGCCTGATGGGTGCCGGCCGTGGTCTCGCTTCCGTTGCGGATGTCGTAACGGCTGGCCATGGCATCAACGGACGACAACAGGTCCGGGTCGATCACCCAGGTGACGTCGAGACTCCGGCCCAGGCTCAGGAGCTGGTCCAGACGACCGCCGGGGGAGATCTCCCGGGCGAGTTCGTCGTTGAGGAAGACCGGTGTCTGCTGTTCGTTGGAGCCGGTCTCCGCGGTCATGTGGACGGAGGAGATCAGAGGCCACAGCACGGTCGTCCGGGTCTTGCTGCCCGCCTCCTCCGGCTGCCACGGCAGGAACGTGCGCTGAATGCCCAGCATCCGTTCCCAAGGCTTCGCGGACGTCTCGCCCGAGAGGGAGACCCCGAGGGGGTAGACCCCCTCGTTCTTCAGGTCGAGCTCGTCGACCGGCACGGAGATGCTGAACTGCTGGGACACGCCCGGTGTGAGCTCGGCGAACTTGGCGACGTACTTCCCGCCCACGGCGCTCCCGACGGGGCCCGACAGGTCGTCGGCCCGCCGGGTGGCGCGGTCGATCGAGGAGCGGGTGGGCAGCGCGGCGCCCACCCGCAGGTCGACCTGCGCCTCGGTGACCGCCTGCTTGCCGTTGTTGGTCACCGTGCCGGACACGGTCAGCGTGTCCCCCTCGGTGGGGGCGCTGGGAGTGAGGGTGTCCACGGAGACGGCCACCGTGCCGGCGTTCGAGGCGTCCTGGACCGAGGCCGCCTCTCCGGCCTGCGCCGAGGAGGCGGGCAGCTGGAGCAGGCCGGCCAGCAGAGGCGCCCCCGCGAGCAGTGCTCCGGTGCGCCGCAGCCACCGGCGGGCAGGTGAGGGAGTCGTCCTCGGGAGTGCCGCCTCGGCCACGCGTTCGTCCGTCCCTCGTCGTCGTCAGTGGTCGTCGGAATGTGCGTCCACGCATGGTAACGATGCGCGCTGAGGGTAAGTGCCGCGGAGTGCTCCACAAGATCGGAAACGATCGGCGGGAGTCCTCTATGTGTGTGTATGAAGAGGAGAACCCGAGTAGGTCGCGAACGCTGGTTTTGCGCGGCTGTCCGGGGAGGTGCCCTGCCCCTTAATGGGGGCGCCCGTCGCCCTGCGGGCCACGTACCCTCTTCTGTTGTGCCGAACGCCAACGAAGACAACCTCAGTGCCCTGAGCCAGGTGCAGAACCGCGCGGTGAGTGAACTGCTGCGGGTCGCTCCGGTCGCCGACGACCTCGCCCGCCGTTTTCAGGCGGCCGGGTTCTCCCTCGCCCTGGTCGGCGGCTCGGTCCGGGACGCGCTCCTCGGCCGGCTCGGCAACGACCTGGACTTCACCACCGATGCCCGCCCCGAGGACGTACTGAAGATCGTTCGGCCGTGGGCGGACGCCGTGTGGGAGGTCGGGATCGCCTTCGGAACGGTCGGGGCGCAGAAGGACGGCTTCCAGATCGAGGTCACCACCTACCGGTCCGAGGCCTACGACCGGACCTCCCGCAAGCCGGAGGTGTCGTACGGCGACTCGATCGAGCAGGACCTCGTCCGCCGGGACTTCACGGTGAACGCGATGGCGGTGGCCCTTCCGGAGAAGGAGTTCATCGACCCGCACGGCGGTCTCGGGGATCTCGCGGCACGTGTGCTGCGCACCCCGGGTACCCCTGAGGAGTCGTTCTCCGACGACCCGCTGCGGATGATGCGTGCAGCCCGCTTCGCCGCCCAGCTCGACTTCGAGGTCGCCCCCGAGGTCATCGCGGCGATGAAGGACATGTCCGGCCGCATCGAGATCGTCTCGGCCGAGCGGGTCCGGGACGAGCTGAACAAGCTGGTCCTGTCCGGGCACCCACGCAAGGGCCTGACACTCCTCGTCGACACCGGTCTCGCCGACCGTGTGCTGCCCGAGCTGCCGGCGCTGCGCCTGGAGAGCGATGAGCATCACCGGCACAAGGACGTCTACGAGCACACTCTGATCGTCCTGGAGCAGGCGATCGAGCTGGAGGAGAACGGTCCCGACCTCACCCTCCGTCTGGCCGCGCTGCTGCACGACATCGGCAAGCCCCGTACGCGTCGCTTCGAGAAGGACGGCCGGGTCTCGTTCCACCACCACGAGGTGGTCGGGGCGAAGATGACGAAGAAGCGCATGACCGCGTTGAAGTACTCCAACGACCTGGTGAAGGACGTCTCCCGTCTGGTCGAGCTTCACCTGCGCTTCCACGGGTACGGCACCGGCGAGTGGACGGACTCCGCCGTCCGTCGCTATGTGCGGGACGGGGGGCCGCTTCTCGAGCGGCTCCACAAGCTGACCCGCTCCGACTGCACGACGCGGAACAAGCGCAAGGCAGCCGCGCTCTCGCGTGCGTACGACGGGCTGGAGGAGCGGATCACCCAGCTGAAGGAGCAGGAGGAGCTGGACGCGATCCGTCCCGACCTCGACGGCAACCAGATCATGGAAATCCTGGGTGTCGCTCCCGGCCCGGCCGTCGGCCAGGCGTACAAGCACCTGCTGGAGCTGCGGCTCGAGAACGGGCCGATGGGGTACGACGCGGCTGTGGCCGCGCTGGAGGAGTGGTGGGCCGAGCAGAGCTGATCCTGTGAAACGGGGTCGTGTTTCACGTGAAACACGACCCCGTCCAGATACGCCGAGGGGCGATGTTTCACGTGAAACATCGCCCCTCGGCGTATCTGCCTTACTTCTTCGCGTAGTCCTTCAGGCAGAGCAGGAAGTTGGTGCCGTCGCCGGTCTCGGTGTACGAGTACTGGAAGTCCTTGGCCTTCTCCTCGCACTTGCTGTCGGCCGTGAGAGCGGAGTACGTGCCCTCGACCTTGGCGAGCACGACGTACTGGGCGTCGGCCGAGGTGCAGTCGACGACCTCGAGGTCGGGGTTGCTGTCGTCGCTGTTGCCGCGGTGCATGCAGTCGCCGACCGCCGCGGTGTTGGCGTCGTCCCGGCTGGCTATGAAACCGCCGATGGCCACACCGAGGACGGCGAGGACGATGACGACGTTCTTGATCACCTTGAAGCTGACCTTGCGCTGCGGCGGCGGCGGGGGGACCGCGCCGAAGGGAGCGACACCGGGCTGGGGGTAGCCGGGCTGGCCGGGCTGCTGCGGGTAGCCGCCCTGCTGCGGGTAGCCGCCCTGGGGCGGGTAGCCGCCCTGGGGCGGGTACGGGGCCTGGCCCTGCGGCTGGCCGTAGGGCTGCTGGCCCTGCTGCGCGAACGGGTTCTGGCCCTGGGGCGGCGGAGTCGTCACTTGGGGTCCCCCTGAGAACATAGGCGTGTGACGCGAAAAGGACGCGAGATAAGACGCAGGTAAGTTACCGGGCCCCACTGACAGTCCCGTACCCGAGGGGGAGTCTGTGTCATTGATGTGACACTTACTGGCGTTGAAATCGGGCCATAGCAGCAGCAACTGCTCCGTAGATAACGGCGATTGTGACCACCAAGGCCACTGAACGCCCGTCAGGTGGCAGCATCAGTGCGGCCACTGCGGCGGCGCTGACGAAGGCGACGTTGAACAGCACGTCGTAGAGAGAAAAGATCCGGCCGCGGAAACCGTCCTCCACGGAGGACTGGACGATGGTGTCGGTGGCGATCTTCGCGCCCTGTGTGACGAGCCCCAGGAAGAACGCGGCGACCAGGGCCGAGGCCTGAGCGAACGACAGCACCAGGGTGAGCTCCAGGACGGACCCCGCGGCCGCGCAGACGAGCATCCAGCGGGCCGGTCCAAGGCGTCCCACCGCGTACGGCGTCACCACGGCCGCCACGAAGAACCCGATGCCGGAGATGCCCACGGCCAGTCCCAGCAGCGCCAGGCCCTCGTCCGTCGTCGAGGACCAGGCGTACCGGCAGAGCATCAGCACCATGACGGTCAGGGCGCCGTAGCAGAACCGCATCAGCGTGATGGCCCCGAGCGCCCGGGCGGCCTGTCTGCGCCGGGGCTCCCTCAGATGGCGCACGCCGGCCACCAGGCCGCGGGCGGTGCCCCGCAGCGAGCTCGCAAGCCGGGGCGGTTTCCCCTCGCGGTCGGGGCCGAGCAGGTCCACCGCCATCCGCAGGGACATCAGCGCGGCGCACAGGTACAGCGCCGAGCCCAGCAGCACCACCGCGGCATCGGAGTCCGACGCCACCAGCCGGACGACGAAGGCGAGGCCTCCGCCCGCCGTCGCGGCAAGCGTCCCGGCGGTCGGTGAGAGGGAGTTGGCGATCACCAGGCGCTCGGCGTCGACCACGCGCGGCAACGCGGCGGACAGCCCGGCCAGGACGAAGCGGTTGACGGCGGTGACGCACAGCGCGGAGACGTAGAAGAGCCAGTCGGGGACGTCACTGACCATCAGCACGGCAGTGGCGCCCGCCAGCAGAGCGCGCAGCAGGTTGCCGTAGAGGAAGACCTGGCGGCGGCGCCAGCGGTCCAGCAGGACACCGGCGAAGGGGCCGACCAGGGAGTAGGGCAACAGCAGGACCGCCATCGCGGAGGCGATCGCGGTGGCCGAGGTCTGCTTCTCCGGCGAGAAGACGACGTACGTGGCGAGCGCTACCTGGTAGACGCCGTCGGCGCATTGCGAGAGCAGTCGTACGGCGAGCAGCCGCCGGAAGTCACGCAGGCGCAGCAGAACGCGTAGATCACGGACGACGGCCATGGGGCACAGCCTCACATACGGAGAGGTCCCCGGGTCGGGCGACCCGGGGACCGTCTACGGCCCTGGCAGGAGCGACTTGGTGAGCCTCAGCGCTCGACGTCACCCTTGATGAACTTCTCCACGTTCTCGCGGGCCTCGTCGTCGAAGTACTGGACCGGCGGGGACTTCATGAAGTAGCTCGACGCCGACAGGATCGGACCGCCGATGCCGCGGTCCTTGGCGATCTTCGCGGCGCGCAGGGCGTCGATGATGACACCCGCGGAGTTCGGGGAGTCCCAGACCTCGAGCTTGTACTCCAGGTTCAGCGGGACGTCACCGAAGGCGCGGCCTTCGAGGCGGACGTAAGCCCACTTGCGGTCGTCGAGCCAGGCGACGTAGTCGGACGGGCCGATGTGGACGTTCTTCTCGCCGAGGTCCCGGTCGGGGATCTGGGAGGTGACGGCCTGCGTCTTGGAGATCTTCTTCGACTCGAGGCGGTCACGCTCGAGCATGTTCTTGAAGTCCATGTTGCCGCCGACGTTCAGCTGCATCGTGCGGTCCAGGATGACACCGCGGTCCTCGAACAGCTTGGCCATGACGCGGTGCGTGATGGTGGCGCCGACCTGGGACTTGATGTCGTCACCGACGATCGGGACGCCCGCCTCGGTGAACTTGTCCGCCCACTCCTTGGTGCCGGCGATGAAGACCGGCAGGGCGTTGACGAAGGCGACCTTGGCGTCGATGGCGCACTGGGCGTAGAACTTCGCCGCGTCCTCGGAGCCGACGGGCAGGTAGCAGACGAGGACGTCGACCTGCTTGTCCTTGAGGACCTGGACGACGTCGACCGGCTCCTCGGCGGACTCCTCGATGGTCTCGCGGTAGTACTTGCCGAGACCGTCGAGGGTGTGACCGCGCTGGACCGTGACACCGGAGGTGGGCACGTCGCAGATCTTGATGGTGTTGTTCTCGGACGCGCCGATGGCGTCCGCGAGGTCCAGGCCGACCTTCTTCGCGTCCACGTCGAACGCGGCGACGAACTCCACGTCACGGACGTGGTAGTCGCCGAACTGGACGTGCATCAGGCCGGGGACCTTGGCCGCCGGGTCGGCGTCCTTGTAGTACTCCACGCCCTGCACCAGCGACGCGGCGCAGTTGCCCACGCCGACGATGGCTACGCGAACCGAACCCATTCCGGTTGCTCCCTGTTTGTACGAGTGAGGCCCTGAGTGGGCGCTCACGTGGCGGTGTCGTCGGGCGTATCCGTCCCGGGGGTGTCCCCGGGACGGGGCAGGCCGCCCGTCGCTCCATATGTGGTGTCCTGCTGAGCGGTACCCCCGGATGCGGAACCCCTCAGGTCCCGCCCGGCCCGCTCGCTCTCGATGAGCTCGTTCAGCCAGCGCACTTCGCGCTCCACGGACTCCATTCCGTGGCGCTGGAGCTCGAGCGTGTAGTCGTCGAGGCGCTCCCGGGTGCGCGCCAGGGAGGCACTCATCTTCTCCAGACGCTCCTCCAGGCGGCTGCGCCGTCCCTCCAGGACGCGCATGCGCACATCGCGGGAGGTCTGCCCGAAGAAGGCGAAGCGAGCGGCGAAGTGCTCGTCCTCGTACGCGTCGGGGCCGGTCTGGGAGAGCAGCTCCTCGAAGTGCTCCTTACCTTCCGCCGTCAACCGGTAGACGATCTTGGCGCGGCGTCCCGCGAGGGGAGCGGTGAGGGCGTCCTCGGGAGCGGTCCCCGGCTCTTCGATCAACCAGCCGTTGGCGACCAGTGTCTTGAGGCAGGGGTAAAGGGTGCCGTAGCTGAAGGCTCGGAACACACCCAGTGACGTATTGAGTCGTTTACGCAGCTCGTAGCCGTGCATCGGGGACTCGCGGAGCAGGCCGAGGACGGCGAACTCGAGGATCCCGGAACGCCGGCTCATGATCGCCCCCTCTCTCCTTATCTCGCCCCGATGTATCGACTCGATACATCACGACGATAGAACGGCCTTCCGCATGCGACAAGAGGGAGGAGGGTGAACGGGATCACATCGTCGATTAGTTGTGGGCAAGTTGCCTGATTTGGGGTGAACCTTGGGGCTGGGCAGGTTTTGACGGTGCGTAGTCTGTGCGCCATGCACACCACCGGGTCTCATATGACGCCGGGGGGCGTCGAGGTCCCCGGTGCGGTACGGGTGAATGCGCCAGCGACCGCATCCGTACATCGGGGGGACAGGAAACCAGCCGCCGTTTCCAGGCGCGCACGGATGCGCCTGCCCGAGGAGTAATCGTTCGATGAGCGAGCACCGTCGCAAACCGCCGCAGCCGCAGGGAGGCGGACGTGCCGCGGCCCGACGCGGCCAGTCCGGCTCGTCCTCCGGCCGCCGTGCGGCACCGCGAGGCGCCACCGGGTCTCCATCCGACTCGCAGGGGTCGGGTTTCTACGGGTTGGGAGGCGAGGAGCAGTCGTCCGGCGGTCGCGCCGAGGCCCGGCGCGCGGCCCAGAGAAGTGCGGGCGGCCGGCGCCGAGCAGCCGAACCCGCAGGAGGCCGCCGCGGCGACTCGACCGGACTCGCCGGCCGGGGCAGGGGGCGCCCCGCACCCGGCAAGAAGCGCCTGATCGACTATCCGCGCGCCTACAAGGACGGCTGGCGCCGCTGGGTGCCCTCCTGGAAGCTGGTCACCGGCCTCTTCGTCGGTTTCCTCGGCAGCCTGGTGGCCGTGGCGGGCATCGGATACGCCATGGTGGGCATCCCGAAGGTCGACGAGACGGCGACGTCGGAGAACAACGTCTACTACTGGAAGGACGGCAGCCAGATGGTTGCCACCGGTGGTGAGACGAACCGCCAGATCATCGATCTCTCACAGATCCCCGAAGCCATGCGCTGGGCGGTGATCTCGCAGGAGAACAAGACCTTCTACACCGACAGCGGCATCGATCCCAAGGGCATCGCGCGGGCCGTGTTCAACATGGCCAGGGGCGGACAGACGCAGGGTGGCTCGACCATCACCCAGCAGTACGTCAAGAACGCCATGCTGAACGACCAGTCGCAGACGGTCTCCCGGAAGTTCAAGGAGATCTTCGTGTCGATCAAGGTCGGCGCCAAGCTCGACAAAGACACGATCATGGCCGGCTACCTGAACTCCGCGTACTACGGACGCAACGCCTACGGGATCCAGGCCGCCGCCCGCGCGTACTTCAACAAGGACGCCATCAAGCTCAACCCCGGCGAGTGCGCCTTCCTGGCCGCCATGCTGAAGGGCGCCACGTACTACGACCCCGCGGGCGCGGTCTCCATCGACCCGGCCGCGACGGCGGACGCCAACCGCAAGCGGGCCACACGCCAGATGCAGGACACCCTCGACAAGATGGTCGAGTACAAGCACCTGAGCGCCGCGGAGCGGGCCAAGTACACCACGCTCCCCAAGTGGGAGAACCCTCGCTCGAACACGCAGCTGAGCGGCCAGATCGGTTACCTCGTCGACCTCGCCAACAGCTATGTGGTCACCCACAGCGAGGAAACGGGGATCACCCAGGACAAGCTGCAGCGCGGCGGCTTCTCGATCTA
Source organism: Streptomyces sp. NPDC030143 (assembly GCF_055573695.1). NCBI lineage: Bacteria > Bacillati > Actinomycetota > Actinomycetes > Kitasatosporales > Streptomycetaceae > Streptomyces > Streptomyces sp. NPDC030143. The sequence goes on along the minus strand of NZ_JBVIAY010000004.1, from coordinate 241,944 downwards.
CACGACCTTCGACAAGAAGAAGATCAACGAGCTCGAGGCGGCGGTCAAGAAGGTCCAGAAGGCCAAGATCAAGCCGGATCTGCGCCCGGACACGGACACCCACGTCCAGTTCGGCGGGGCGTCCGTCAATCCGGCGACCGGCGCCATCGAGGCGATCTACGGCGGTGAGGACGCGACCAAGCACTTCACCAACAACGCCGACCAGACCGGCGCCCAGGTGGGTTCGACGTTCAAGCCGTTCGTGCTCGCGGCGGCGATGACCTGGGGCGTGCGCGACCCGGACCTGGGATCGTCGCAGGCTCAGGACGAGCGGACGATCGTCTCCCCCAAGAGCCTGTTCAGCGGCAAGAACAAGCTGAAGATCGAGAACTACGACAGGACGGTCTGGAAGAACGAGAAGGGCGAGGAGTGGCTGCAGACCAACGATGGCAACGTCTCGCTCGGCGATCCCCCGGACTACAAGATCGACCTGCGGGAGGCCATGCGTGAGTCGGTGAACTCCGCCTTCGTACAGCTCGGCATGGATGTCGGCCTGGACAAGGTGAAGGAGGCCGCCGTCAGCGCCGGCGTCAAGGAGAACAGCCTGAGCGGCAGTGCGTTCCCCTCGTTCTCGATCGGCATCTCCGACCCGAGCGCGATCCGCATGGCGGGCGCCTACGCCACCTTCGCGGCCAGCGGCAAGCAGCGGGACCCGTACTCGGTCCAGAAGGTCACGAGCAAGGACGGCGTCATCTACACGCACAAGACCGTGACGAAGGAGGCCTTCACCAAGAAGGTCGCCGACAACGTCACGGACGTCCTGAAGACCGTGGTCGAGAAGGGCACCGGTACCAACGCCCAGCTGCCCGGCCGGGAAGTGGCCGGCAAGACCGGTACCACCGACGGCAACAAGTCGGCCTGGTTCGTCGGCTACACGCCGCAGCTGTCCACCGCGATCAGCATGTTCCGGATGGACGACGACGAGACCAACAAGAACCGGCAGTTCCTTGAGATGTTCGGCACGGGTGGCGAGAAGAAGATCCACGGTGCCTCGTTCCCGGCCCAGATCTGGCACGACTACATGGAAGACGCCATGAAGGGTCTGCCGGTCAAGTCGTTCCCGACGCCCGAGCCCATCGGCGAGGTCGTCAACGCGGAACCGTCGCCGACTCCCACTCCTTCGGTCACCGAGACCGAGGAGACGAGTCCGTCGCCTTCCCCGACTCCCAGCGAGACGCAGACCGAGCCGTCGCCGTCCCCGAGCGAGACGTGCACCTCGTTCTTCGACTGTGACGAGAACTCGGGCGGCGCGAACAGCGGCGGCACGGACGGCGGCACGGGAGAGATCAGCCCGTCCCCGTCGATCTCGGAGACGCAGGGCGACAGCAGGGGCAACGGCAATGGCGCAGGCGGTGGCTTCTTCGGAGGCGGAACCGGCTAGCCGCAGCATCGCCCGACACGGGCGTTTCACGTGAAACATGGGCATGTTTCACGTGAAACGAGGGCCGCCCCACCGCAGCAGGTGGGGCGGCCCTCGGCGTTTCCCTGGGTCCGTACGGCAGGATGTGCCCCATGCCCAGTGCAGAATCGACGCCAGCGCGCGCGCACGAGCCGGATCTGGTGCGACCCACCAAGGACGACGAGGTGGCCGCAGCCGGTAGTGAGCTGATCGGCGGCCCCCTCGGACGACGAGCCCTGCTCGGAACGTCCTGGTGGACCCCCGTACGGGTCGTCGCGCTCGTGGCGATCGGGATGTTCGCCCTCGGGCTCGTCCAGAAGGCGCCCTGCTACAACGGGGCCTGGTTCTTCGGTGCCAGCTCCCAGTACACGCACGCCTGCTACTCGGACATCCCGCACCTCTACCAGGCCCGCGGGTTCGCCGACGGGCTGGTCCCGTACTTCGACAGGCTCCCCGGCGACATGGAGTACCTCGAGTATCCGGTGCTCACCGGTGTGTTCATGGAGGTCGCCAGCTGGCTCACCCCGGGCAGCGGAAGCATCCAGGACCAGGAACAGTGGTACTGGATGGTCAACGCCGGGATGCTGATGGCCTGCGCGGCCGTCATCGCCGTCTGCGTATCCCGTACCCACGCCCGGCGGCCGTGGGACGGCCTGCTGATCGCCCTGGCGCCCGCTTTCGCGCTGACCGCCACCATCAACTGGGACCTGCTCGCGGTCGCCCTGACGGCCGCGGCGATGCTGATGTGGTCGCGGGGCCGCTCGCTCGCCTTCGGCGTCCTGCTGGGACTCGCCACCGCCGCCAAGCTCTATCCGGTCTTCTTGCTCGGTCCGCTGTTCCTGCTGTGCTGGCGGGCGGGGAAGTGGCGGGAGTACGGTGCGGCGCTGGGCGGTGCGCTCGTCGCCTGGCTGGTGGTGAACCTGCCGGTGATGTTGTTCGCCTTCGAGGGCTGGTCGAAGTTCTACACCTTCAGCCAGGAGCGGGGCGTCGACTTCGGCTCGTTCTGGCTGATCCTGGCGCAGAACTCCAGCGACCCGCTCACCACCGACAGCGTCAACACCTTCGCCACGCTGCTGGTGGCGCTGAGCTGCGTGGGCATCGCGGCACTGACCCTGTCCGCGCCGCGCCGGCCCCGTTTCGCCCAGCTGGCCTTCCTGATCGTGGCGGCCTTCATCCTCACCAACAAGGTCTACTCGCCGCAGTACGTCCTGTGGCTGGTTCCGCTGGCGGTGTTGGCCCGGCCGAAGTGGCGGGACTTCCTGATCTGGCAGGCCTGCGAGGTGGCCTACTTCCTGGGCATCTGGCTGTACCTCGCGTACACGACCAGCGGGGACGCCCACAAGGGCCTGCCCACCGACGGCTACCACTGGGCCATCGGCGTGCACCTGCTGGGGACGCTCTACCTGTGCGTCGTGATCGTGCGGGACATCCTGATGCCGGAGCGGGACGTGGTGCGGCAGTCCGGCGACGACGACCCCTCGGGGGGCGTCCTCGACGGCGCGGCGGACGTCTTCGTCCTCGGCCGGACGCATCGTTCCCGGCACTCGGCCCCCGCCGACGGCCCGCAGGTGGAGTGGGGCAAGCGGGAAGCGGTCGACGGTTCGCCCTGAGCGAACACGGCATCTGCCCGTTCATGCGAAAGGCCGTACACGGAGCCTCCGTGTACGGCCTTCGACGTTGCCGGGGCCGCTCAGCGGTCCACGAGCCGGTCGAACTGCGTGGTGGTGTGCCGCAGATGGGCCACCAGTTCGTCGCCGACCGTCGGCTCCGGGGCGTCCGCCGGCACGAAAAGGATGGACACCTGCATGTGCGGCGGTTCGGCGAACCAGCGCTGCTTGCCGCCCCACACGAACGGCGAGAGGTTCCGGTTCACCGTGGCGAGACCGGCACGGGCGACGCCCTTGGCGCGCGGCATGACGCCGTGCAGGGCCTTGGGGGCTTCCAGACCCACCCCGTGCGACGTACCACCCGCCACGACCACCAGGAAGCCGTCGGAGGCCGCCTTCTGCTGCCGGTAGCCGAAGCGGTCGCCCTTGGCGACACGCGTGACGTCCAGGACGGCGCCGCGGTACTCGGTGGCGTCGTGGTCCCCGAGCCACAGCCGCGTGCCGATGCGGGCGCGGAAACGGGTCTGCGGGAACTGCTGCTGCAGCCGCACGAGGTCCTCGGCCTTGAGGTGGCTGACGAACATCGTGTGCAGCGGCAGCCGGGCCGCGCGGAGCCGGTCCATCCAGCCGATGACCTCCTCGACGGCGTCGGAGCCGTCGGTGCGGTCCAGCGGCAGATGGATGGCGAAGCCCTCCAGGCGGACGTTCTCTATGGCGGCGTGCAACTGCGGCAGGTCCTGCTCGCTGATGCCGTGGCGCTTCATCGAGGACATCACCTCGATGACCACACGGGCGCCCACGAGGCCGTACACGCCGTCGACCGAGGACACCGAGCGCACGACCCGGTCGGGCAGCGGTACGGGCTCCTCGCCGCGCCGGTAGGGCGTCAGCACCAGCAGGTCACCGCTGAAGAAGTCCTTGATCCGCGCGGCTTCGTAGGTCGTGCCGACGGCCAGGACGTCCGAGCCCAGCCGCGTGGCCTCCTCCGCCAGCCGCTCGTGCCCGAAGCCGTAGCCGTTGCCCTTGCAGACCGGGACGAGTGCCGGGAACTGCTCCTGCACGTGCTTGTGGTGCGCCCGCCAGCGCGCGGTGTCGACGTAGAGCGTGAGCGCCATGGCCGGACCTGGGACCTTTCTCGTGGCTGCGGTGTGTCAGCGGTGTCGAAACTGTCGGAGCCGACGGAGTCGGCGAGAGCGTCGCGTCAGTTGAGTGCTCAGCGGCGCGACATGTAGATGTCGAGCGCCTTGTGGAGCAGCTTGTTCAGCGGGAAGTCCCACTCGCCGAGGTACTCGGCGGCCTGCCCGCCCGTGCCGACCTTGAACTGGATCAGGCCGAAGAGGTGGTCCGACTCGTCCAGCGAGTCGGAGATGCCGCGCAGGTCGTAGACGGTTGCGCCGAGCGCGTAGGCGTCGCGCAGCATCCGCCACTGCATGGCGTTGGAGGGGCGGAACTCGCGGCCGATGTTGTCGGAGGCGCCGTAGGAGTACCAGACGTGCCCGCCGACGATCAGCATGGTCGCCGCCGACAGGTTCACGCCGTTGTGACGGGCGAAGTACAGCCGCATCCGGTTGGGGTCCTCGGTGTTGAGGGCCGTCCACATGCGCTGGAAGTACGACAGCGGGCGGGGCCGGAAGTGGTCGCGCACCGCCGTGATCTCGTAGAGGCGCTGCCACTCCTCGAGGTCGTGGTAGCCGCCCTGGACGACCTCGACGCCGGCCTTCTCGGCCTTCTTGATGTTGCGCCGCCACAACTGGTTGAAGTTCTTGTGGACCTCTTCAAGGGAACGGTTCGCCAGCGGCACCTGGTAGACGTAGCGCGGCTGGACGTCGCCGAAGCCGGCGCCGCCGTCCTCGCCCTGCTGCCAGCCCATCCGGCGCAGCTTGTCGGCCACTTCGAAGGCGCGGGGCTCGATGAAGTCGGCCTCGATGTCGCGCAGCCGCTTCACGTCGGGGTTCTGGATGCCGGCCTTGATGGAGGCGGCCTCCCAGCGCCGGATGATGACCGGCGGGCCCATCTTCACGGAGAAGGCACCCTGCTGCTTGAGGTGCGCCAGCATGGGTTCCAGCCAGTCGGTCAGGTTCGGCGCGTACCAGTTGATGACCGGGCCCTCGGGCAGGTAGGCCAGGTAGCGCTTGATCTTGGGCAGCTGGCGGTAGAGGACGAGACCGACACCCACGAGTTCGCCGGTCCTGCCGTCGAACCAGCCGAGGTTCTCCGAGCGCCACTCGGCCTTGACGTCGGCCCAGGCCGGAACCTGCATGTGGCTCGCCGACGGCAGGCTCTGGATGTACGCCAGATGCTGCTCGCGACTGATCGTCCTCAGGGTCAGGCTCATTCGGGGCGCTCCTCGGGCTGGTGTGTCCCCATGGGTTCAGGGGCTCCGGCTCTCGCGCCGAAGCCTACTGCGCCTGGCGAGCGGCCCGTCTGGGCGCACGGCACCTTCGCCCCGGCCGAGTTGGCGGCCGGGGCGAAGCGGGAGGCGTGGCAGGGCTCCCGCGCGTCGGCCGGGGACGGGGTCGCGGGGGCCGGCCGGCGTCGGTCAGGTCACCACATGCCGCCGAAGAGGCCGCCGTGCGCCATGCCGAGGAAGAAGCCGACGGCGGAGGCGCCGAGGCCCAGGATCAGACCGAAGCGCTCACGGGTGGTCTCGGAGATCCACTGTCCGTAAGCACCGGTGAAGATCCCCACCAGGCCGGTCCAGGAGCTGAGCAGGTGGAGGTTGTGGAACATCGCCGTGACGAAGGACACCACCCCGAGCACCAGGGTCACTGCCAAGAGGGCGTCCTGGACGGGATGGCGCCGGTCGTCGGTGGCGAAGAGGGAGCCGGCGGTGTTGGGTCGCAATGCCTGTGCCATGAGGCACCTCCTGCGGAAGGCGGCGCATCGTAGCGCCGTACACACCCGATGTGTACAGATTGGCGGTCCCCCCGGCCGGATTTCAACCGGAAGCGGGGTGCAGGTAGTCTGTACCGTCTGCACCGGTGTCTGCCCAGGCACAGCCAGGGACTCCGTCCACTCACAGCGGGAGCGTCGCCAGCCGACCCCCGATTGTCAGTGGCGGCCTATACCGTTGCGTACGCATCACAACCCTCCTGCCACGGAACGACCGTGGCCGCTGAGTCCAAAGGAGGTGGGTTCCACATGCGTCACTACGAGGTGATGGTCATCCTCGACCCCGATCTCGAGGAGCGCGCTGTCTCCCCGCTGATCGAGAACTTCCTCTCCGTCGTCCGTGAGGGCAACGGAAAGGTGGAGAAGGTCGACACCTGGGGCCGTCGTCGTCTCGCGTACGAGATCAAGAAGAAGCCCGAGGGCATCTACTCGGTCATCGACCTGCAGGCCGAGCCTGCGGTCGTCAAGGAGCTCGACCGCCAGATGAACCTGAACGAGTCGGTCCTCCGGACCAAGGTCCTCCGCCCCGAGACCCACTGAGCTTTCCCGCTCAGCTGATCTCGGGAATCTGAGTAGCAGCACAAGCAGCCAGCAGCAGCAAACCCGCCGAGAGGTTCCCCCATGGCAGGCGAGACCGTCATCACGGTCATCGGCAATCTTGTCGATGACCCCGAGCTGCGCTTCACCCCCTCCGGTGCGGCGGTCGCGAAGTTCCGCGTCGCGTCCACCCCCCGCACCTTCGACCGCCAGACGAACGAGTGGAAGGACGGCGAGAGCCTCTTCCTCACCTGCTCGGTCTGGCGCCAGGCGGCGGAGAACGTCGCGGAGTCGCTCCAGCGAGGCATGCGCGTCATCGTGCAGGGCCGGCTGAAGCAGCGGTCCTACGAGGACCGCGAGGGTGTCAAGCGCACGGTCTTCGAGCTGGACGTCGAGGAAGTCGGCCCCAGCCTGCGCAACGCCACGGCCAAGGTCACCAAGACCTCCGGCCGCGGTGGCCAGGGTGGCGGCGGCGGTTTCGGCGGCGGTGGCGGTGGCGGCCAGGGTGGCGGTGGCTGGGGCGGAGGCCCCGGTGGCGGTCAGCAGGGCGGCGCTCCCACCGACGACCCCTGGGCGACCGGCGCTCCTGCCGGTGGCCAGCAGGGTGGCGGTGGCGGCTGGGGTGGAAACTCCGGCGGCGGCGGTGGCGGCTACTCGGACGAGCCCCCCTTCTAGGCCTTCGAGCCCGGTTCTCCGGGTTCTGTCGGTCCGAAGGCGGGTCGTATCCCAACTTCTTGATCACACAGGAGAAACACCATGGCGAAGCCGCCTGTGCGCAAGCCGAAGAAGAAGGTCTGCGCTTTCTGCAAGGACAAGGTCACGTACGTGGACTACAAGGACACGAACATGCTGCGGAAGTTCATTTCCGACCGTGGCAAGATCCGTGCCCGCCGCGTGACCGGCAACTGCACGCAGCACCAGCGTGACGTCGCCACGGCCGTCAAGAACAGCCGTGAGATGGCGCTGCTGCCCTACACCGCCACCGCGCGATAAGGGAAGGGTGACCGACACATGAAGATCATCCTCACCCACGAGGTCTCCGGCCTCGGCGCCGCGGGCGACGTCGTCGACGTCAAGGACGGTTACGCTCGCAACTACCTGATCCCGCGGAACTTCGCGATCCGCTGGACCAAGGGTGGCGAGAAGGACGTCGAGCAGATCCGTCGGGCTCGCAAGATCCACGAGATCCAGACCATCGAGCAGGCCAACCAGGTGAAGGCCCAGCTCGAGGGCGTGAAGGTCCGCCTGGCCGTCCGCTCCGGCGACGCCGGTCGTCTCTTCGGTTCCGTCACCCCGGCCGACATCGCCTCGGCGATCAAGGCCGCCGGCGGTCCCGACGTCGACAAGCGCCGCATCGAGCTCGGTACGCCGATCAAGACCCTGGGCGCCCACGAGACGTCCGTGCGTCTGCACCCCGAGGTTGCCGCCAAGGTCAACATCGAGGTCGTCGCGGCCTGATCGTCGCGTTCGGCTCGCAGAGCTGAGAAGGGGCCGCATCCGTGAGGATGCGGCCCCTTCCGCGTGCTCGGACCCGACCGCGGTGGCTCGCTGAAGCACGGCCATGTTTCACGTGAAACGCTGGTTCAACGCCGGTTTCACGTGAAACGGTCAGCGGGTCGCGCCGGTGACCACCCAGCGACCCGAGCGGGCTCGCGACCAGAGAGTGAGCATCCGGACAATCATCATCAGTGCCATCGCTCCCCATACCGCGGTGAGGCCTCCGCCCAGCACCGGAACGAGCAGGGCCACCGGAGCGAAGACGACCAAGGTGAGCACCATGGCCCAGGCGAGGTAGGGCCCGTCGCCCGCGCCCATCAGAACGCCGTCCAGGACGAAGACGATGCCCGAGATCGGTTGGGACAGGGCAACGACGAGAAGGGCGGGGAGTGCGGCGTCCCTGACCACCGCGTCGCTGGTGAACAAGGGCAGCAAGAGCGGCCGGGTGAGCACCACCAAAACGCCGAGGACCACGCCCACGGCAATGCCCCACTCCACCATGCGGCGACAGGCGTCGCGCGCGCCTTCGGTATCACCGGCGCCGAGGTACCGCCCGATGATGGCCTGTCCGGCAATCGCGATCGCGTCGAGGGCGAAGGCGAGCAGACTCCACAAGGACAGGATGATCTGGTGTGCCGCGATGTCCGCGTCACCGAGGCGGGCGGCAACGGCGGTGGCGATCATCAGCACGGCACGCAGGGAGAGGGTGCGCACGAGCAGGGGCACACCGGCTTGGGCGGAGGCGCGTATGCCCGCGGCATCGGGGCGCAGCGAGGCCCCGTGGCGGCGAGCCCCCCGGATCACGACGACGAGGTAGACCGCGGCCATGCCGCACTGGGCGATGACGGTTCCCCACGCGGAACCAGCGATGCCGAGGTCCGCGCCGTAGACCAGGCCGACGTTCAGTGCGGCGTTGGCCACGAAGCCCGCGACGGCGACGTAGAGCGGGGTCCTGGTGTCCTGGAGGCCGCGCAGGACGCCGGTGGCGGCGAGCACCACGAGCATGGCGGGGATGCCGAGTGAGGAGATACGCAGGTAGGTGGTGGCAAAAGGAGCCGCGGTGTCGGATGCCCCGAAGAGCTCCACGAGTGCGGGAGCGGTCGGCAGGACGATGGCGATCACGGCGGCGCCGAGCAACAGAGCCAGCCAGATGCCGTCCATGCCCTGGCGGATGGCGGCCGGGAGGTCTCCGGCGCCTACACGGCGGGCGACGGCGGCGGTGGTGGCGTAGGCGAGGAAGACGAAGACGCTGACGGCGGTCATCAGCAATGCGGAGGCGATACCGAGTCCCGCGAGCTGTGCGGTACCGAGGTGACCCACGATCGCGCTGTCGGCCAGGACGAAGAGTGGCTCGGCGACGAGTGCGCCGAAGGCGGGGACGGCCAGCGCGACGATCTCTCGGTCGTGCCGTCGCCGGGTGGCCTTGGGGGTCGCGGGAGCCTGTGTCATGAGCATCAATCTAATCGTCCACAGGTAAGAGATGCAATGCGTGAATGCCTATTACAGCGCATGCGCTCGCGTGTCCCCTCGCGCACCGTTCGAAGCGATCTTGCGCCGACTGGGAAAGTTTTTCTTCTGCACAGCCGGTGGATGGGAAAGCTGCTGGTCAGAGCGGTCCGATGGGAAAAGGGGAGGGCTTGTTCACAGCGCTGTCCACCGACTCGTGCACAGGTTTGGCGGAGTTCTCCACAGCATCCGGGCCGTCGTCCACATGGCCTGTGGATAACCAGATTGGCTGACGGTGCCGACGGCCCTACGGTGGTCCGGCGCCTGCTCCGTCCACCGGTTCGGAAAACCCGACAAAACCGACCTGCCAGAACCGGAGTTGGGCCCCTTAGTTGTCAGTGCCGTGCCGTAGAAATGGAGAGCGCGGCGAGGTCCGCTCCGCGGACGGGAGGAGGTGGCTCGGTGAGCATTTCCGAGCCCTTGGACGATCCGTGGGCCGACAGCGGTCCCAGCGATCGTCTGCCCCCCGCCCGACGGCGCGAGGGTGGCCGCGGCCGTGACGAACAACATGACCGGGGCCGGGACACCGGCGAGTGGGACGGCGGCGGCACCGCTTTCGAGCGGGTGCCGCCGCAGGATTTGGACGCCGAACAGTCCGTGCTCGGCGGCATGCTCCTGTCCAAGGACGCGATCGCCGACGTCGTCGAGATCATCAAGGGCCACGACTTCTACAAGCCCGCACACGAGACGATCTTCCAGGCGATCCTCGACGTCTACGCCAAGGGCGAGCCCGCCGACCCCATCACGATCGCCGCCGAGCTGACCAAGCGCGGCGAGATCAACAAGGTCGGCGGTGCCTCCTATCTGCACACGCTCGTCCAGACGGTGCCGACGGCGGCGAACGCCGAGTACTACGCGGAGATCGTCCACGAGCGGGCCGTGCTGCGCCGCCTGGTCGAGGCCGGCACCCGCATCACCCAGATGGGATACGCGGGCGAGGACGACGTCGACGAGATCGTCAACCGGGCCCAGGCGGAGATCTACGCCGTCACCGAGCAGCGCACCAGTGAGGACTACCTCCCCCTCGGCGACATCATGGAGGGCGCCCTCGACGAGATCGAGGCGATCGGTTCGCGCAGTGGTGAGATGACCGGTGTGCCCACGGGGTTCACCGACCTGGACTCGCTCACCAACGGTCTGCACCCCGGCCAGATGATCGTCATCGCGGCCCGTCCCGCCATGGGTAAGTCCACACTCGCCCTGGACTTCGCCCGGGCCGCCTCGATCAAGCACAACCTGCCGAGCGTCATCTTCTCCCTCGAAATGGGCCGCAACGAGATCGCGATGCGTCTGCTGTCCGCCGAGGCCCGCGTCGCCCTGCACCACATGCGCTCCGGCACGATGACGGACGAGGACTGGACCCGCCTGGCCCGCCGTATGCCCGAGGTGTCGTCCGCACCGCTGTACATCGACGACTCGCCGAACCTGTCGATGATGGAGATCCGCGCCAAGTGCCGTCGGCTCAAGCAGCGCAACGACATCCGGCTCGTGATCATCGACTATCTACAGCTGATGCAGTCCGGCGGCTCCAAGCGCTCCGAGAGCCGTCAGCAGGAGGTCTCGGACATGTCCCGGAACCTCAAGCTCCTGGCCAAGGAGCTGGAGGTCCCGGTGATCGCGCTCTCGCAGCTCAACCGTGGCCCGGAGCAGCGCACGGACAAGAAGCCGATGGTGTCCGACCTGCGTGAGTCCGGCTCCATCGAGCAGGACGCCGACATGGTCATCCTCCTGCACCGCGAGGACGCCTACGAGAAGGAGTCGCCGCGCGCGGGCGAGGCGGACATCATCGTGGGCAAGCACCGTAACGGCCCGACCGCCACGATCACCGTGGCCTTCCAGGGCCACTACTCGCGCTTCGTGGACATGGCACAGACCTGACGGGAGCCTGTAGGACCTCGCGGCCGATGTCGTCATCTCACGGGCCGTGCCGTACCGATGTCGTGTGTACGACATCACCGTGAGACCAGTGCGTGGGTGCTGCTGCTCAGCGCCTCGTCTCGTACCTGGTCAGGACCACGCCGCCGGGAAACGTCCGCGTCTCCACCAGGTTCAGGTTCACCCAGCTGTCCAGCGCGGTGAAGAACGGCGTGCCGCCGCCCACCAGGACCGGATGGGCGGCGATCACGTACTCGTCGATCAGGCCGGCGCGCATGGCAGCCCCGGCGAGCGTTGCGCCGCCGATGTTCATCGGGCCGCCGTCCTCGGCCTTGAGCCGGGTGATCTCGGCGATCGCGTCGCCGGTGACCAGGCGGGTGTTCCAGTCGACCGTGTCGATCGTCGAGGAGAACACCACCTTCGGCGTGTCACGCCAGGTCCGCGCGAACTCGATCTCCGCCGGGGTGGCGTGGGGCTGCTGGTCGCCGGTCGGCCAGTAGGAGCTCATCGTCTCCCACAGCTTGCGCCCGTACAGCGACAGGCCACTCGCCTGCTCGTGGTCGAGCCACCACCGGAACAGCTCGTGGCTCGGCGGTCCGCTCCAACCGATGTCGTCGCCGGCCGCGGCGACGTAGCCGTCCAGAGTCAGGTTCATGCCGTAGATCAGTTTCCGCATGGCCGCCCAGCCTTCCGTCCACGGGTGTCCGGCGTGTGGACCGGCGCGGCGCGGGAAACTCATCGGTGCGCTATCTGGGCCCGCCGGTAGTCCTCGTGCTCGGGGCTCAGCGTGGTGTACTCGGCCGACAAGGCAAGCCGCCTGATCTCGACCTCGCCCTCGCGAGGAAACGCCACGGAAGTGAGGCTGATCATCGGTGGCAAGGCCGTGAGACGGCCAAGACGCCCAGGTCACACGAGATCGGCCGACGGGTCGCCGCGCGGATCGCCGCCGGGAGGGCGATACGGGCCGGAACCGCGGCACGGTCGCCGGGATCCCGACATCGAACGGGGTCCTGCTGATGGCGCTGGCCGGACGACCGGTTCCTGGTCGTGTTCGGTTGCCTTCAGTCAGGTCGGAAGAACGAGAGCATCTTCTGGGCGGCGTCCGGCGACATCAGCAATTCCTGTATGTCCGCCGACATCCGGGCGGCAGCGCTGGTGCGTTCGAACATCTCGCATTCGTACTCCTTGACGGCGGCGGGAAAGTCGTCCGGGTGCGCGGCCAGTGCGAGACCGAGCAGGGCGCCGTCGAGCAACGCCATGTTGGCGCCCTCTCCCACCGGTGGCATCAGGTGCGCGGCATCGCCGAGCAGCGTGACGCCTGGCGTCGACGGCCAGGTCAGGCCGACCGGGAGCGTGGTGATCGACCGCTGCACGACCGTGTCGTCGCAGGCGGCGATCAGCGCGGTGAACCGTGAGTCCCAGCCGGGGAGCAGGTCGATCAGCCGCGCCCGGGCGGCTGCCGGGTCGTCGAACGGGATCCCGCTGGTGGCGAACCAGTCCTCGGCGGTGTTGTAGAAGCTGAGGCCGATGCGAACGCGGCCGTCGCCGTTGCGCTGCGCCGCCAGGGATACTCCGTCGCCGAGCACCCAGTAGTTGCCGCGCCCGACCATCGCCGCGAGGTCGGGGTGCGTGCGGTCGTTGTCGGGAATGCCGACCTCGACGACGTTCTGACCGATGTGCGCCGGGCGGGCGTCGGTGAGCAGCGCGCGGACCCGGGACTGTGCGCCGTCCGCGCCGACCAGCAGGTCGTACGCCGCACTGCTGCCGTCGGCGAAGTGCAGCAGGCCGTTGTCGGCGGATGTGAACGCGTGCCCCCAGCGCACCACGTCCTCGGGGAGGGAATCCAGCAGTAGGTCGCGCAGATCGGCGCGGTCGACCTCGGGTCGCTCCAGCGGGGCGTCGTCGGGCGTGTCCTCCTGGAGCAGCAGGGTGCCATCCGGCTCGGATCCGGCCGGTCGGAGACGGCTGGCGGGAAGTGCTCCGGTCTCTTGCCGAAGCCACTCGGCACGCCGCTCACGAGCACGAATGGCTCGCCGACCTGTTGGGTGGCCGACCCCAGCTCGGGCCGCACGCGCTGGCCACCGGGGAGACCGTGGTGGCCGCACTGGGCGATGTCGACATCGACGCCGTCATGCCGGTGGTCGCCGCGGTCAACGCCTACGTGATCGGGGCGGTGCGTCGGGAGATCGCCGAGCGGCGGGCCGAGCGGGCCACGGGGATGGACGAGAAGCGTTGGCAGGCCTCACTCGGGCCCTATCTGGAGCGAACCTTCGCCACTGGCCGATTCCCCGCGCTGGCCACGGTGGTGCGCGATGCCGACCACCTGGACGCCGACCAGACCTTCCGGGTCGGCCTCGATTTCCTGCTCGACGGCATCGAAGCCCGCATCTCGAGATGAAGGCGGCCGAAGGACCGGACCGGCCATAGCTCCAGGCGCTGACGCGTCGAGATGACGCAGCCTCACCTCAGCCCGCCCATTGGTGAATGCCACGGGACTGAGACCGATGCCGTCGACCGGATCGGATCGACCTGATCCATGTGCCCGTGGCCGTCTTGCCGGCAGGGGACGCCCGGCATGACGCCACCGCTGATGGCCTCTGTCTCCCCCGGCTCGCCGCTGCACACGACGTCGGCTTCCCGGGCTGGCTGCTGAACTGGCAGCAGGCACGCGACGCGGGGTCACGCTGGTCGGCAGGCCCGTGGACACCGTCGTCCGCCCGGGGATCGGCGAGGAGATCCGCGGAGAAGGTGCTCACCGTTGCCTCCCCGGAGAGCACGACGCCCTGAGACCCGCTTTTCACCGTCCACCGTGCCTGGCTCGCCGGGTAATGCGCTCGACGCCGATGGAGCGGGCGGGTGGACTGGCCCCATGACAACACATCAGGAGGAGCTCCTTCCCGGCACCCGGCGTGCGCTGCTGCACCGCATCGCCGTGGCACAGGCCGAAGGTCGGACCCCGTCGCTCGTGGCCGCGGTCGTGCGGGACGGCCGAGCCGTCTGGCACGGGTCACGCACCTCGGTCGACGGCCACGGACCGGACGAGAACGTCCAGTACCGGATCGGCTCGATCACCAAGACCTTCACCGCCGTGCTCGTGCTGCGGCTGCGTGACGAGGGAGCGCTCGACCTCGAGGACCCGTTGGAGAAGCACCTGCCGGGGACGGGGGCGGGGGAGATCACGGTGGCCCAACTGCTCTCCCACACCGGTGGACTGGCCGCCGAGTCGCCCGGGCCGTGGTGGGAGCGGACGCCCGGCACGCTGCGGCCCGAACTGGGCGACGTCCTCGGCGACCACCCCGTCCTGCACCGGGCCGGCCGCCGTTTCCACTACTCCAACCCCGGCTACAGCCTTCTGGGCGCCCTCGTCGAGAAGCTGCGGGAGGCCGCCTGGGAGGACGTCCTGCGGCGGGAAGTGCTCCAACCGCTGGGTCTGGAGCGAACGAGTACCCGACCGAGTCATCCGCATGCGGGCGGCTGGGCGGTGCACCCGTGGGCCGACGTCATGCTGCCGGAGCCCACCGAGGACTTCGGCCGGATGGCCGCGGCAGGCCAGTTGTGGTCCACGACCGCCGACCTGGCTCGGTTTGCCGCCTTCCTCACCCGCGGGGACGAGCGGGTGCTGAGTGCCGAAACCCTGCTCGAGATGCGCACCCCCTCCGCACCGCCCGAACTCGCGGACCTCCGGGACGGCGGCAGCTACGGTCTCGGACTGCGGATCGACCACCAGGACGGACGTCTGCTGGTGGGCCACTCCGGGTCGGTCCCGGGCTTCCTGGCGAGCCTCACCCTCAGCGTGGCCGACGACGTCGCCGCGGTGGTGCTCACCAACTGCACCTCCGGTCCGCTGGTGTCCCAGGTGGGGGTCGACCTCGTACGGATCGTCGCCGAGGCCGAACCCCGGATCCCCGACCCGTGGCGACCGCTGCGCGAGGTCGATCCCTCCGTCCTGGAGCTGGCGGGCCAGTGGTACTGGGGGACCAGTCCCTTCGTCCTGCGGCTGACGGCCGACGGACTCGTCTCTCTGGGGCCGCTCGCGGGCGGCGGTCGAAACTCTCGGTTCCGACCGAACGGCGACGGCAGCTGGACGGGACTCGAGGGGTACTTCGCAGGGGAGATCCTGCGGGCGGTACGGCGGCCGGACGGGAGCCTGGACCATCTGGACCTCGGCTCGTTCGTGTTCACGCGTGAGCCGTACGACGACAAGGCCACCGTTCCCGGTGGTGTGGACCTCGAAGGATGGCGAGGGATCGGCTGAGCCTCGGCAGGTGAAAAGGCGGTCGTGTTTCACGTGAAACACGACCGCCTTCGCCGCGGGTGGGAACCCCGTCAGAGCTGCAACTTGAAGCCGACGTGCGAGGCCACGAACCCCAGCCGCTCGTAGAAGCGATGGGCGTCGGTGCGCGAGGTGTCGGAGGTCAACTGCACCAACTGGCAGTTCTCCCGACGGGCTTCCTCGACGGCCCACTCGATGAACCGGGTGCCCAGGCCGCTGCCGCGCTCGTCGCTGTGGACGCGTACGCCCTCGATGATGGACCGGGTCGCACCGCGCCGGGACAGGCCGGGGACGATCGTCAGCTGAAGCGTGCCGACCACGCGCCCCTCGCGCACGGCGACGATCAGCCGCTGGTTCGGATCCGCGCTGAGACGCTCCAGGGCGGTCCGGTACGGGGCGAGGTCGTCCGGTGACTCCCGCTGTGCGCCCAGCGGGTCGTCCGCGAGCATGGCAACGATCGCGGGAAGGTCGTCGGCGACGGCGGCGCGTATTTCAAGATCTCCCATGTCCGCAGCCTAAGAGCTCCGAGCAAGGGGGGTGATCGGCTCGCGGCGTCCGGTGAGTGCGATCGCAACGTGGCGAGCGTGCGTGCCAGGCGTCGCGAACCGGGTTCCCCTTCTGGTTGAAGGTGCAAGGACGTCTAAGCGGGGGTGGGCGCCTTCAAGGACTCCACGACCCTTACCAGTGGGGCCAGTTCGGGGTTCTTCGCCGCCACGTCGAGGGCTTCGCGCAGTGCCGCGTCGTTGGTCGGGCGCGCTTCGGCGAGCAGTTTCAGGCCGGCCTCGGTGACGTTGGTGTAGATGCCGCGGCGGTCCGTGGGGCACAGATAGCGCTCGAGCAGGCCCCGGTCCTCCAGCCGCGTGACCAGCCGGGTGGTGGCGCTCTGGCTGAGGACGACCGCGTCGGCGACCTGCTTCATCTGCAGGTGGCCCCCGTCGCCATCGTGCTGGCGGCTGAGGACGTCGAGCAGGGAGTACTCGCGCACGCTCAGGTCGTGTCGGGCCTGCAGCGCGCGCTCGATGTGGGCCTCGATCCTCCCGTGCAGCAGGGAGAGGGCGCACCAGCCCTGGGCGAGGGCGGTGAGCGCGGGGTCCGTCGCAGTCATGGGCGTTCTCCTCCGTCCCGGAGCGGCTGCCTCCCAGGATAGAGCACAACCGCAATATACGGCGGTTGCAATTAGCCCGCGTATGCAATTATTGTGGTCGAACTTTAAGCGCACCTGCAATCGTCTGGGAGTACCCCCACATGCCTCTCGCGCTCCTGGCCCTCGCGATCGGGGCCTTCGGTATCGGAACGACCGAGTTCGTGATCATGGGCTTGTTGCCCGAGGTCGCGGGCGACTTCGGGGTCTCCATCCCCACCGCCGGCTTCCTCGTGACCGGCTACGCGCTCGGCGTGATGTCCGGCGCCCCGCTGATGACCGTCCTCGGCACCAAGGTCTCCCGCAATCGGATGCTGATGCTGCTGATGGGTCTGTTCATCGTCGGCAATCTGCTCTCCGCCGTGGCTCCCGCCTTCGCCGTCATGCTGATCGGCCGCGTGGTCGCCTCACTGGCCCACGGAGCCTTCTTCGGTATCGGCTCCGTGGTCGCGGCCGACCTCGTCGCCCCCGACAAGAAGGCCGGCGCCATCGCGATGATGTTCACCGGACTCACCGTCGCCAATGTCGTCGGCGTCCCCCTGGGCACCCTCGTCGGGCAGAGCATCGGCTGGCGGGTCACCTTCGGCATCGTCGCCGCGCTCGGCGTCGTCGGCCTGGTCGGCATCGCCCGGATGGTGCCCGAGATGCCGCGGGCTGAGGGGGTGCGCCTGCGTCACGAACTGGCCGCCTTCAAAAACGCCCAGGTTCTGCTCGCCATGGCGATGACCGTCCTGGGCTTCGGCGGGGTCTTCGCCGCCATCACCTACATCGCGCCGATGATGACCCACGTGACCGGCTTCGCCGACGGATCCGTCACCTGGCTCCTGGTCCTCTTCGGCCTCGGCATGGTCGGCGGCAACCTGATCGGCGGTAAGTACGCCGACCGCGCCCTCATGCCGATGCTGTACGTCTCGCTGGGCGCCCTGGCGGTCGTCCTGGCGCTGTTCACCGTGACCGCCCACCACAAGGTCCTCGCGGCCGTCACGATCGTCCTGATCGGCGCCCTGGGCTTCGCGACCGTCCCGCCGCTGCAGAAGCGCGTCCTCGACCAGGCGCACGGCGCCCCGACACTCGCCTCGGCGGTGAACATCGGCGCCTTCAACCTCGGAAACGCCCTGGCCGCATGGCTCGGCGGGATCGTCATCGCCGCCGGCCTCGGCTACACGGCCCCCAACTGGGTCGGCGCCGTCCTCGCCGCGGCCGCCCTCGTCCTCGCGTTCGTGTCGGCCGCGCTGGAGCGCCGCGACAGCACCGCGAGCACCGTCGTCGCGGGCTCCCGGCCCGCCGAGCGGACGGCTGCCGCCCACCACTGAGCCACCCCACCCCCGTGGGGCCGGAAAGGTCCCGTGCCACCGATCCGCCCCCGGGGGCCGGGTCCACGGCCCCGAGCCTCTGGGGCACTCGGTCCACACCACTCGCAGGGAGAGAACTCCGTGAGCACCACCGCCGTCGCCCCTCTGACCATCCACGACGCCGACGCCCTCGTCACGGCCGCTCGGCGCGCCGCCGAGGCGGCCGGGGTCACCGTCAGCGTCACGGTCCTGGACGCCGGGGGCCACCTGTTGGCCTTCCGGCGTGACGACCGGGCCGTGCTGATCTCCGGTGAGACGAGCACCCGCAAGGCGTACACGGCGCTCCAGTTGAACGCACCGACCGCGGACCTCGTCGACGCCGTGCAGCCCGGCGGCCTCTTCCACACTCTGCCTACCGCGCTCGACCGGCCCTGCTGTTCAGCGCGGGCGGCATACCGGTCCACCGGGACGGCCGTCTGATCGGTGCGATCGGGGTCGGCGGCGGCGCCCCGGAGCTGGACCACGGCCTCGCCGCAGCCGCCGTGGCGGCAGTCGCCTGATTTTCCCTACCGGCAGGCGGGTCCGTCCTCCCGCCGCCTCCGTCCGACGCCGACCCCCACGGGGCTGGCGTTCACCGTGCCGGGAATCTCAGCCCGCCGCCACGGTCAGCGGTGCGAACCGCCGGGTCCAGTCCCCGGGGAGATCGGTGATCCCGTAGGTCATCACGGCGTTGAAGGCCACGGATGCCATCCCCTGTTCCTTCGCCCACGTCAGGAGCTCCTCGTGGCGCACGTCGATGTCGGTGCGCAGGGGGCGTTCGGTGTGGGCGGCGAGCGAGGCGATGAGGGCCTTGGCGGTCTCGGTGTCCCGGGCCACCAGTGGACCAATGACGTGTGTCTCCATGTTGGGCCAGGCGCCCGCGTATCCGATGAGGCGGCCGTTCTGCTCGGCGACGCGCAGTTGGTCGGCGAAGGCGGGAAGCCGGGTGACCATGTGGGTGCGATCCGTACCGAAGACCTCCTCGTCGAGCCGGAGGATCGCGGCGAGGTCCTCCGCCGTGGCCGCCCGTGTGGCGATTCCGGGCTTCGGACCATGTGGGGTGAAGCGACCGCGCAGCATCTCCGCCCGTCCGGTGACCTTGAAGCCGAGCTCTTCGTAGAGCGGGCGGCCGTTGGGAGTCGCGTGCAGCGTCAAAGGGGTGGTGCCCATGGCGGAGACGACGTGCCGCATGAGCCGTCGACCGACGCCCTGCCGTGCGTACCGCTCGGCGACCAGCACCATGCCGATGGCCGCGAGGGCGGGCCGGCCGTGGGGGCCGTACTCGGTGACGATGCAGCCAGTGACCAGACCCCCGTCGGGGGCGTCGATGCCATAGCCCTTCCCGGCGGTGAGGAGGAGACCCCACTTGTGCTCCTCGCGTGGCCACCCCCGGTCCTCTGACAAGTCGGCGCAGGCGGTGAGATCGCGGCGCGTCAGGCGGCGGATGGGGAGAGCGGTGTGGGAAGGAGTCGACACGCAGGTCAGGCTGTCCGACCGGCGCCCTCGCCGTCCACCTGTTTCCCCCGAGACGTACGCGCTTTTGGCCATGTCGTGGCTGGCCCAAAGAGGGGTGGCCGCAGGGCAGTTTCACGTGAAACATCGGCGCGTTCGGTCGAAAGCACCTGCCGATAGCCTCGTCTCCATGGCGAGACTTCATCTCTTCGACCTGGACGGGACGTTGTTGCACGGAACGTCCGCCCCTTTGGAGATCTCACGGCAACTCGGCCTGGAAGCCGAGACAGTGGCCTTGGAGCAGGCGATCCTGGCCGGACAGATCGACCCGCCGGAGTATGCGAGGCGGGTGCACGCGCTGTGGACGCGGCTCACCGAGGACCATGTCACCGCCGCGTTCGACGGCGCTCCCTGGCTGGCGCGCATTCGCGAGGTCTGGTCCGAGATCACGCGCCGCGGTGAGTACTGCGCCGTCGTGTCGCTCTCGCCTTCCTTCTTCGTGGAGAGACTGACCGGTTGGGGCGCGCACGCGGCATACGGGTCACGCTTTCCCGCCGTTCCGTTCACCGAGCCTGTGGACCCCGCGGGTGTGCTCAGCGCGGCTGCCAAGGTGGTCATCGCCGACCGGTTGTGCGCGGAGTTCGGGGTGACACGGGAGGACTGCGTCGCCTATGGCGATTCGCTCTCGGACAAGGATCTGTTCGGCGTCGTGCCGGTATCCGTGGCGGTCAATGCCCACCGCCAACTGGCGGGCCTCGCCACGCACTCCTACGCGGGCAAGGACCTGTGGGACGCCTATGAATTGGTGCGGGACGGCAGCTAATCAAGAGAAACCGCCGTTCGCACCCTGGTCACGTCATGAGGGGGGAAGGGGGGACTTGTGTGCGGAGCCGCGGCCGGTATGGTCGACTCCGGTTCGTGTCCGGGACGTGATGCACGCGGTGCGGTGCACCCATTCCGCGCGAGCCGAGAGCAGGGCAATGCAGCCTAACGGGACGGAGAGATCGAAGACCCGCGATTGCGGTTATGCGGCCGGGGCATCCACACGTGGGGGGATGCTGCGGTGAGAGGGCTGCGGCGCCTGTCGCACCCGTGCCTCACCGGGCCGTGAGAGCCGGAATACGGGTGGCTGCGGCCGATCGGCCGCGGAACGGAACGGAAAAGCAAGCCGTCTGCGGGGGAAGCAGGCATCTTCCGAACGTGGAAGTGCGCAGACCGACCGATGGATGTTCGAGGCGAGGCACACCATGGACGCTCCGACCACGAGGTCGGCCGACAATGGCACGTCCAGCGGCGGGGAGGGATGGTTCACGCCGCGCAAGCAGCCGACACCGGCCGCCGACGGCGCGCAGGGGACCTCTGACGGTCCCCGTCTGGCCGCACTGCGCTCCGTGGGCAGGAACACGCCGGATCCGGACGGCGAAGCACCGCCGGACGACGACGTCGAAGAGGGCATCCGGATACCCCCGTACTCGTTGGTGACGATCGCGTCCATGACGGAGGCGCCCGCGAGGGAGACGCCGCACGCGACGGAGGCGTTGCCGACGAGGGACGTGCCGCACGCGACGGACGTGCCGCATGCGCCGGAGACGCCGCACGCGACAGACCTACCCCACGCGCCTCACGCGCCCCACACGACCGACGGGACCGACGGGACCGACGCGTCGTACGCGCCGCACACGAGGGATGTGGCGCACGCGCCGCACTCGACGGAGGCGCCGCACACGAAGGACATGCCGCATCCGCCGGCGACGGACGCGAGCGTCGGCGCCCCGCCTGGCGCTCTGGCCGTCACCCCGGCCGAGGAGCCTGCCGAGCCGGTGGGGGCCCTCGACCCCCAGCAGGGCCCTGTGAGCGCCCCTCCCGGCCTTTCCACTCCCCCTCCCGGCCTCGTCAGCCCCCCTCCCGCCCCTCCCACCCCAGCTTCCGGCCCAGGCGGTTCCCCTCCCGGCCCGGCCGGGCACCCTCCGGCGTCCTCCGAGACGTCAGCCGCCCTCCCGCCTCGCACGGACCCGGACCCGGAACCCCGCGTGCCCGCCCAGCGGTCCGCCCCCGCCGGAAACGCCTCTTCCGACGCCGTCCTCATCCGCCGCACCATGGCAGAGGTCGGTCCCGTGGCCGACAAGGTCACGTCGTACTTCTACGCGCTGCTCTTCGTCCGCCACCCCGACCTTCGGTCTCTCTTCCCGCCCGCGATGGACGCCCAGCGGGACCGGCTGCTCAAGGCACTGCTCACCGCGGCCGAGAACATCGACAACACCCCGGTGCTCGTCGACTACCTCCAGAACCTCGGCCGAGGACACCGCAAGTACGGCACCCGGGCCGAGCACTATCCGGCGGTCGGCGAATGCCTCATCGGCGCGCTGAGCAAGCACGCCGAGCCCGTGTGGGACGCCGAGACGGAGGCGGCCTGGGTGAGGGCCTACACGACGATCTCCCAGGTCATGATCGACGCGGCGGCCGCGGACGAACTGCGCGCACCGGCCTGGTGGTACGCGGAACTCGTCTCCCACGAGCTGAGAACCTCGGACGTCGCCGTCCTGACCCTGCGCCCCGACCAGCCCTACCCCTTCCTCGCCGGCCAGTACGCGAGCCTGGAGACGCCGTGGTGGCCTCGGATATGGCGCCACTACTCCTTCGCCTCGGCCCCCCGCTCCGACGGTCTGCTCACCTTCCACGTGAAGGCCGTCCCCGCCGGCTGGGTCTCCAACGCCCTGGTGCACCGTGCCCGGCCCGGCGACGTCGTCCGGCTCGGCCCGCCGGCCGGATCGATGACCGTCGACCACACCCGCGACAGCGGACTGCTCTGTCTGGGGGGCGGCACTGGCATAGCCCCCATCAAGGCACTCGTCGAAGACGTCGCCGAACACGGCGCCCGCCGCCCGGTCGAGGTCTTCTACGGCGCCCGCAGCGACCACGATCTCTACGACATCGACACGATGCTCCGGCTCCAGCAGTCCCACCCCTGGCTGGAGGTCCGCCCGGTGGTCGACCGGCACGGCCTGCTCCAGTTGCCGGACGCCATCCGCACCTTCGGGCCCTGGACCGAGTACGACGCCTACGTGTCCGGCCCACCGGGCATGATCCGCAGCGGCGTGGACGCCCTGCGGGGCGTCGGCGTCCCCGCGGAACGCATACGCCACGACTCGGTCGAGGAACTCGTCGTCACCGGTCGCTGATCCGGCGTCCCGGCCATCACCCCAGGTCGTGTCTCCTCAGGTCGTATCACCCCAGGTCGGGAGCGTGCATGGCCCGCACTCCCTCGATGTTGCCGTCGAGGTAGTGCCGCAACGACAGCGGGACGAGGTGGACGGAGGCGATACCGACCCGGGTGAACGGCACACGGACGATCTCGTACTCGCCGACGGGCTCGTCCACCTCCGGTCCGTGCCGCAGGGCCGGGTCCATCGACTCAAGACGGCAGACGAAGAAGTGCTGCACCTTCACTCCGGTCGTCCCACCGTCCTCGCCGATGTGCTCGACGGTGTCGACGAAGCAGGGCACCACGTCGGTGATCTTGGCGCCGAGTTCCTCGTACACCTCGCGGTGCAGCGCGTCGACGACGGTGGTGTCCTCCGGTTCGACCCCGCCGCCGGGGGTGAGCCAGTAGGGATCCACGCCCGGCTTGGTGCGTTTGATCAGGATCAGGTCGTCACCGTCCAGCAGGACGGCGCGGGCGGTGCGCTTGACCACGGGTCGGACGGTCATGGGAGAAATGTGGCCCGGCTGGTTCCACGTGAAACATCGTGCGACGTGGTCGGACGCACTCCTGGTGCGTGCTCCGCCGGAGTCAGCCCCCGAGGCAGCCGGTTCAGCACCAGTCGGCGGCGGTCCGCAGCAGCCCTTCGTGTGCCCGAGCGATGTGCGGCATGGCCAGCGTGCCGGTGCGCACCACGAGGACATACGTCCGCAACGGAGGGACCGCCGGCTCGTGCAGGGCGACGACGTCCCCACGCTTCAGCGCTGCCGCGCACAGATAACGGGGCAGCACGGCCAGGCCGGCGCCCGCCACCGCGCAGGCCAGCACCGCGCGCAGGTCGGGGACGATGACGGTGCCGGAGGCGGCGGGGCGGGCGTCGAAGACGGAGGCCCAGTAGCGGGAGACGAAGGGCAGCGACTCGTGGACCTCGACGACGGGCATGTTCTCCAGGGCGGACGCGCCCGGGCGGCGCAGCTTCTGGGCGCCGATCATCTCGGCCCGGCCGGGCGAGGCGACCAGGACGTGCTCCTCGTCGCACAGCGGGGTGGCGGTGAGCAGCGTGCCGCGGGGCCGAGCCGTGCTGATGGCGAGGTCGTGGTGACCGGCGGCCAACCCCTCCAGCACTTCCTCCGCGGTGCCGAAGGAGGCGCGCAGGGAGAGCTGGGGGCCGTCGTCGCCGGACAGCGCGGTGAGAGCGGGCAGCGCCCGCTCGGCGGTGAACTCGGGCGGTCCGGCC
The DNA here is from genome assembly GCF_055573695.1 of Streptomyces sp. NPDC030143. Classification (NCBI taxonomy): domain Bacteria; kingdom Bacillati; phylum Actinomycetota; class Actinomycetes; order Kitasatosporales; family Streptomycetaceae; genus Streptomyces; species Streptomyces sp. NPDC030143. The sequence goes on along the minus strand of NZ_JBVIAY010000004.1, from coordinate 217,959 downwards.
AGATGCAGCGTCCGTACGGAGGACTCGTCGTCCAGGCCGGACTCGGCGATCTCCACCAGGGCGTCCAGATGTGGGGCGGCCTTGTGGGCGAGCTCGTCGCCGATCGTCGTCGGTGTGACTCCACGAGCCTGGCGCAGGAACAGAGGGCGGCCGAGCTGCCGTTCCAGCGTGCGGATCTGGGAGGTGACGGCCGGCTGGGACAGCCCCAGCAGTGCGGCGGCGCGGGTGAAGGAACCGGCCCGGTGCACGGTCACGAAGGTGCGCAGCAGGGCCAGATCCATGGCGCGTCCTCCCCTTCCCCTGCCTTTCGCCGGGTCCTGAGGCAGGGCCCAACTATAAATAAGTCGATAGGTCTCTGTCGCTACGGTGATTGGACACTGACACAGAGTCAACTAGCCTTGTTGGCGCGGTTCTTCGCGCGCAGAACCGCGGACGGTCCGAGCCACGAGGGGGGAGGCTCGGACCGTCCGATGCACCAGGAGGACGTCGCGGGCCCGTAAGACGGTCACTGTGCCGACTCCTCCAGCGCCCGCAGCACATCCGCCACCAGGTCCTCGGGGTCCTCGGCACCGACCGACAGGCGGACGAAGCCCTCCGCAACGGCGTCCCCGCCCCAGCGGCCACGCCGCTCGGCCGTCGAGCGCACCCCGCCGAAACTCGTGGCGTCGTCCACGAGCCGCAGCCCCTGCAGGAAACGCTCGGCACGCGCGCGCGTGGGCAGCGTGAAGGAAACCACGCACCCGAAGCGCCGCATCTGCCGCGAGGCCACTTCGTGGGAGGGATCGCCCGGCAGCCCCGGATACCGCAGGCCGGTCACCTCGGGCCGCCCTCGTAGCGCCTCGGCGACGGCCTGGGCGGTGGCGCTCTGCCGGTCGACGCGCATCTGGAGCGTGGCGATCGACCGGTGCGCGAGCCAGGCCTCCATCGGCCCCGGAATCGCCCCGACGATCTTGCGCCAGCGTCGTACGGCCGTCATCGTCTCGCCGGAACGGCCGACGACGTACCCGAGCAGCACGTCTCCGTGTCCGGTGAGCTGCTTGGTGCCGCTGGCCACCGAGAAGTCCGCGCCCAGGTCCAGCGGGCGCTGTCCCAGGGGCGTCGCGAGGGTGTTGTCGACGGCGACCAGGGCGCCCCGCGTGTGCGCCGCCTCGACGAGTCGGCGGATGTCGCACACGTCGAGACCGGGGTTGGACGGCGACTCGATCCACAGCAGCCCCGCGCCGTCGAGGACGTCGAGCTGGGCGTCGCCCCCGGTCGGTGCGGTACGCACCTCGATGCCGTAGGCCTCCAGCTGGGTGCGCACCAGCGGCAGGGCCTGGTAGCCGTCGCTGGGCAGGACGACGGCGTCCCCGGCGCGCAGCTGGGAGAAGAGCACCGACGAGATCGCGGCCATGCCGGAGGCGAACACCAGCGTCTCGACGCCGTCCTGCCCGGGCGCCTCCAGCTCGCCGATGGCGTGCTCCAGATGCGTCCAGGTGGGGTTCTCGTCACGGCCGTAGGTGTACGGGCCGGTGGGCTCGCCCGGCAGGTGGAAGTGCGCGGCGAACACCGGGCCCGGCAGGGTCGGCTCGTGCTTCACCGGCTCGGGCAGGCCCGCCCGCACCGCGCGCGTGCCCTCGCCGGCGCTCATGGGCCCGTCCGTCGCGAAACCGCTCAAGGGACTCGTCCTTCCATGTCCGCACGCACCGCCGCGAGCAGACCGACGCTCGCCCTCTCCACCATCCCGAGGCATTCCCCGAATCCGTCCGGGCCTCCGTAGTACGGGTCGGGGACGTCGAGGGCGTCGGCCGCGGCGGGGTCATAGGAGCGCAGCAGGCGCACCTTGCGGGCGTCCCGGTCCGAGGGTGCGATGCGGCGCAGCGCCCTGAGATGTCCGGCGTCCAGGGCGACGACGAGGTCCAGGCGGTCGAACCACGACGGTTCGAACATCCGGGCCGTGTGCTCGAGGGAGTACCCGTTCCCCTCCAGGACGGACACCGTGCGCGGGTCGGCGCACTCGCCGACGTGCCAGTCACCCGTGCCGGCGCTGTCGACCTCGACCAGACCGTCGAGCCCGGCCTCCCGCACCCGCTCGCGGAAGACGGCCTCGGCCATCGGGGAGCGGCAGATGTTGCCGGTACAGACGAAGCAGACGCGATACGTCATGGCGTGCTCAGTCCTGGTCGGGCAGGACGACGTGGAGCGCCCAGGAGACGACGGAGATGATCAGGGCACCGATGACGGCGGTCCAGAAGCCGTCGACGTGGAAGCTCAGGTCGAGCTTGTCGGCCAGCCATGAGGTGAGCAGCAGCATCAGCGCGTTGACCACCAGCGTGATCAGGCCGAGCGTGAGGATGAACAGCGGGAAGGTCAGCACCTTCACGATCGGCTTGACCAGGAAGTTGACCAGGCCGAACAGCAGCGCGACCAGTATCAGGGTGCCGATCTCCTTGCCCGTGCTGTCGCCGGTCAGAGTGATCTTGTCGAGCAGCCATACGGCGACCGCCAGGGCACCGGCGTTGGCGATCGTCTTGACTACGAAATTCTTCATGTGTCTGATCGTGGCAGACGAGATCGGCTACGAGCGTGGACGAGGGCGATGAAGGCATTCCGGCTGGACGAACTGGAGGCGGAGCGAGCCGCCAACGACGGCGCTTACCTGCAGTTCCTGCGGGAGCGGAACATGTCGGTCGGGCTGTATGCGCTCGACGCCGGCGAACATGATCCACAGAATCCGCACAACCAGGACGAGGTGTACTTCGTCGTCAGCGGCCGCGCCGCCATCACCGTCGGCCTGGAGACCACCCAGGTCGCGCGCGGCAGCGTGGTGTACGTGCCGGCCGGGGTACCCCACAAGTTCCACCACATCAGTGAGGACCTGCGGGTCATGGTGGTGTTCTCGCCGCCCGAGAGCTGACCTCCTCCGAGTCGAGAGGCACCTCCTCCGAGTCGTGGGGCACCTCCTCCGACTCGGAGGTGAGGCACCGTCTCCGGGTTCCCTAGGGGATCGCTCAGGGGAGGACAAGGGGTGCGAGGCGCCCGTCGGCACCCACTTCGGACCTAGCATCGACGACAGGACATCGAAAAGATCCGGACCGTCAGAGGTGCCGGACACCGACAGACGAGGACGAGAGCGATGCGAGAGATCTTCGCGGGACTGCCGTGGTGGGTGAAGTGGGTGGCGGTGCCGGTCATTGCCCTGGTCGTGTTCGGCGGCCTGATAGCCAGTGTGGTCGGCTTCGTCATCGGCCTGCTGTTCAAGCTGCTGGTCTTCGTGGCGCTGGTCGGCGGACTCATCTACGTCGTCCGGAAGTTCACGGCGAGTTCCAGCTCGCGCGGCGACTGGTGAGCGGCACGGGAGCCGGTGGGCGGTAACAGGAATCGCCGGTTCCCTCGCCCGGGGGAAGTTTGCCCCAGGGCCGGACCGTGAGCGGTGGCGGGAAGTTAAAGTCCGGAACCCGACGCGGGGACCACCCGCGAGCGGCGTACCCCACCTCCCGTGTTCTCCGCACGGACCGCCCCCTCGCGCTTCCGGAGTGACCCTTGGCCACGGTTGACACCGCCCCCGCGGAACCGCACGCACTCCCCACCCGGCCCTGCGCCCCGACACCCCCGCTCCAGCGCCCGGCGGGCAGGGGCGTCCCCGAGCAGCCGAACTCCGCGACGACGCTCATCAGTTCCGTACAGCGCGCGATGCGCCTGCTGGAATGCGTCGCCGAGCACGCGTACGGGGCGCCGGCCAAACAACTCGCCCGTGAAACGGGCCTCGCCCTGCCGACGGCCTACCACCTGCTGCGCACCCTCGTGCACGAGGGCTATCTGCGCCGGGACAAGGGGCTGTTCTTCCTCGGTGAGGCCGCCGAGCGGCTGGGCAGCAGCGGAGCGGCGCAGAAACGTCGCAGCACGGTCGCGGACACCATGGCCCACTGGCGGGATTCGATCGGTGTTCCGGTCTACTACGCCCAGTACCGCGACGGGGAGATCGAAGTCATGTGCGTCTCCGACACCCCGGGCAACCCAGCGGTGGAGGAATGGGCCGACTTCCGCGAGACCGGCCACGCTCATGCCATCGGTCAGTGTCTGCTGTCCCAGTTGGACGAGGAGTCCCGGCGCGACCACCTCGACCGCTACCCCGTGCAGTCGATCACCCCGTACACGGTCCGGGACGATCACACACTGTTGCGGCGGTTGGCCAGGGTCCGGCGGATGGAGACCGTTTTCGAGCGCCAGGAGTACGCACTGGGCACGGTGTGTGCGGCGATTCCGATCACTGTGGGTACGTCCGCTGCGACGATGGCCATCTCGATCCCCGCCCACCAGGCCGACCGGCTGCACTCCGCCGCCCTGCAGTTGCAGAGCGAGGTCGGACGGATGCTCGGATCGCTCGCCATCTCTATCAGTATCTGAAAACTCACTCCTTGTGATCTGTTGTGTACGTTCAGCAAGATGCCTTGCAGTGTCAGGGGTTCATTCCCAGCCATTTCGACGGCAAATGACGGGACAAGGCGATGCGTGAGTCCGTGCAGTCAGTCCAGGCAGAGGTCATGATGAGTTTCCTCGTCTCCGAGGAGCTTTCCTTCCGTATCCCGGTGGAGCTGGGGTACGAGGCCCGTGATCCCTATGCCGTGCGGCTCACCTTCCATCTGCCCGGAGATGCCCCGGTGACCTGGGCGTTCGGACGTGAGCTGCTCGTCGACGGGGTGGGCAGGCCGGTCGGAGAGGGAGACGTGAGGGTCTCACCCATGGAGACGGACACGCTCGGTGAGGTCCTGATCCGGCTTCAGGTCGGCGGTGACCAGGCGGTCTTCCGTTCCTCGGCGGCTCCGCTCGTGGCCTTTCTCGACCGCACCGACAAGCTCGTCCCCTTGGGGCAGGAGGGCGCGCTCGCCGACTTCGACGCCCATCTCGACGAGGCCTTGGACCGGATCCTGGCGGAGGAGCAGAGCGCCGGCTGAAGCGGCGGCGACGGCGCGCTGAGTGGCGGAACGCTTCAGCGTGGACACGGTCGTGCAGGAACGCTTCTGCTGAAGTGGGACTGGGGACTTCGCCGGGCGGGGGCCGAGGTGCGACGGCCCGGCCCGGTTTCAGGCTGGGCGACGTCGGGTCGGCGCCGGGCGCCCGAGGCGGTCTGGGTGACGGCCGTCGGATGCCCGGCTTCTCAGCGCTTGCGGCGCCTGCCCCGACCGCCCCGAGCCTGGGGCGCGGCGGGCGCTCCCTGGGCCGCTGCTCCCGTCGGCCCGGTCAGCCCCGCCGCCTCCGGGGTCGTTCCCGGAGCCTTGCCGGGGCCGGGACGGTCGGCCGAGACCACCAGGGCCGCGAGGGCCGTGGTCACCGGTACCGACGCGACCAGACCGATCGAGCCCACCAGGGTGCGCACGATCTCCTCGGCGACCAGCTCGCTGTTGGCGACCGTGCCGACGCTGCTCTGCGCGATGGAGAAGAGCAGCAGCAACGGCAGGGCGGCGCCGGCGTAGGCGAGGACGAGCGTGTTGACCACGGACGCGATGTGGTCGCGGCCGATGCGGATGCCGGCCCGGTACAGCCCGCGCCAGCCCATCGCCGGATTGGCCTCGTGCAACTCCCAGACCGCCGACGTCTGCGTGACGGTCACGTCGTCGAGGACACCGAGCGAGCCGATGATGATGCCGGCGAGCAGCAGACCGCTCATGTCGATCGACGGGTACAGACCGTGGATCAGACCGGTGTTGTCATCCGTGTTGCCGGTCAGCGCCGCCCAGTCCACGAACCACGAGCCGAGGAAGCCGATCAACAACAGGGAGATGAGCGTGCCGAGCACCGCCACGGAGGTGCGGGCGGAGAGGCCGTGACAGAGATACAAGGCGATCAGCATGATCGCGCTCGATCCCACCACCGCCACGATCAGCGGGTTCGAGCCCTGGAGGATCGCCGGCAGGACGAAGAAGTTCAGCAGCAGGAAGCTGACGGCCAGCGAGATCAGGGCCATGACGCCGCGCAAGCGCCCCACGATCACGACGGCGACGGCGAAGATGGCGGCGAGCACACTCAGCGGGACACGGCGGTTGATGTCGGTGACCGAGTACTGCAGGTCCCTCGGCGCCGAGGGCTCGTAGGCGACCACGACCTCCTGGCCCTCTTGCAACTGCCGTGACTGGTCCGGCTGGATGATCTCGGTGAAGGTACGGCCCTTGTCCTTGCCGGTGTCCACCCGGATCGTGGCGCGCTTGCAGGTGCCGTTCGCCTGCTGCTGGGCCGAGGACCCCTCGGCCGTGGACGTGTCGCCGGTAGGGGGGACGCCCGAGGCGTTCACGGAGGAACAGCTCAGGCGCTCGACCTTGGTGACCGTCGCGTGCTGCGTCTGGCGGTCGAAGCCGACGCCCGTGCGCTCGTGCGGCGGAGCCCCGCCGGGCCACAGCACGACCAGCCCGGCCAGCACGGCCACGGCGAACGGGATGAGGACGGCCGCGATGACCTTGCGCAGGTGCTGGGAGACCGGAGCGGCCGGGCCGTGACTGTGCGCGTGCCCGTGCCCTCCACCGCCAGGACCGTGCCCGTGTCCTCCACCACCATCGCCGCGGCCGTGTCCGCCGCCGCCACCGTGGCCGCGGCCGTGTCCGCCGACACCGCCGCCGCCACCGTGTCCGCCGCCGCCGTTGCCAGGACCGTGACCGTGCCCGCCACGGTGATGACCGTGCCCACCGTGCCCACCGCGGTCGCCGTCGGAGCCGTGGTCACTGCCGTCGCCCTCGGAGCCGTGGTCACCGCCGCCCCCGGAGCCGTACCCACCGTTGCCCGCGGAGCCGTAGGCGCTGCCACCGCCGTAGCCACTTCCGCCACCGCCGATCCCGGCGCCGTACCCACCGTCCGAACCGCCGCCGTGAGCACCACCGCCCTCGCCGCCGCGGCCGGGCTGCCCACCCTGCCCTCGATCACCAGGTCCGAACCCACGCTCTTCGCCGAACCACCCTTGCCCCTGCCCGGGCTGCTGGTCCTGCCTGGAGCCCTGGTTCTGTCCGAGCCCCTGGTCCCGTCCGACTCTCTGGCCCTGTCCGAACCCTTGTGCCTGCTCAGGAGCGCGGGCCGGCCTCTGGCCCGGAACGTGATCACCGCCACTGCCGGCATCGCGGTCGTCTCCACGGCCGGGGCCGCCGCCGACCCCGCGTCCGGGACGAGACGCGGGTACGGGACCCGGTTCGGGACCGTTGCCGACGCCCTGCCTGCGCGGTGGCTCGGGGGGCGGATACGGGGGCTGGTGTGTCGTGGTCACCGACCGATCATCGCAAGAACGACAAGGGCCCCCTGTTCACCGCGCCCGAATTGACGCTAGCGTGGAGCCACCTTTTGTACACGCGGGAGCTCGGAGCACCGGGCTGAGAGGGCGCTGACCTCCGTCTTCGCGATGTTTCACGTGGAACGTTCACCGAAAGCGAGTGATGTTTCACATGGAACGTCGGCTGACGGTAGCCGCTGCGTCGACCGCTGAACCTGTTACCGGGTAATGCCGGCGTAGGGAGTAGGTCTCATGACCAACAAGGACGCACGCACGCCTGCCTCCGCGCAGATCTCCGACGAGATCGCTGCCGACGGTGAGGCCAGGAAGTCCATCGGCTGGCACAAGGCGTACGTCGAGGGCGATCGCCCCGACCTGCGGGTGCCGGTCCGTCAGGTGCACCTCACCAACGGGAAGTCGGTCACGCTGTACGACACCTCCGGCCCGTACACCGATTCCTCCGTCGACACCGATGTCCGCAGGGGGCTGCCGCCGCTGCGGGAGAACTGGATCATCGCCCGTGGTGACACTGAGGAGTACGCGGGCCGGCCCGTCCGTCCCGAGGACGACGGCGTCAAGCACACCTCGCCGCGCGGCGGTCTGCGCAACCTCGACGCGGTCTTCCCAGGACGGCCTCGCCTGCCGCGCCGTAGCCGCGACGGCAAGGCGGTCACACAGCTCGCGTACGCGCGCCGGGGCGAGATCACGCCCGAGATGGAGTTCGTGGCGCTGCGGGAGAACGTGTCGCCCGAGGTGGTGCGGGAGGAGATCGCCGCGGGGCGCGCCGTCCTGCCCGCGAACGTCAATCACCCGGAAATCGAGCCGATGATCATCGGCAAGCGGTTCCTGGTGAAGGTCAACGCCAACATCGGCAACTCCGCGGTGACGTCCTCCATCGAGGAGGAGGTCGAGAAGATGACCTGGGCGACCCGGTGGGGCGCCGACACGGTCATGGACCTGTCCACGGGCCGCAACATCCACACCACCCGTGAGTGGGTGCTGCGCAACTCCCCCGTCCCCATCGGCACGGTGCCGCTGTATCAGGCGCTGGAGAAGGTCGACGGCAAGGCCGAGGAGCTGACCTGGGAGATCTACAAGGACACGGTCATCGAGCAGGCGGAGCAGGGCGTCGACTACATGACGGTCCACGCGGGCGTGCGCCTGCCCTACGTCCCGCTGACGGCGAACCGAAAGACCGGCATCGTCTCGCGCGGCGGCTCGATCATGGCGGCCTGGTGCCTCGCGCACCACAAGGAATCGTTTCTGTACGAGAACTTCGAGGAGCTCTGCGAGATCCTCGCCGCCTATGACGTCACGTACTCCCTCGGCGACGGCCTGCGCCCCGGCTCGATCGCGGACGCCAACGACGAGGCGCAGTTCGCGGAGTTGCGCACGCTCGGGGAACTCAACCGGATCGCGAAGCGTTTTGATGTACAGACGATGATCGAGGGCCCGGGACACGTCCCGATGCACAAGATCAAGGAGAACATCGACCTTCAGCAGGAGATCTGTGATGAAGCTCCGTTCTATACGCTCGGCCCGCTGACGACGGACGTCGCGCCGGCGTACGACCACATCACCTCCGGTATCGGTGCCGCCATGATCGCCTGGTGGGGCACGGCCATGCTCTGCTATGTCACGCCGAAGGAGCACCTGGGCCTGCCCAACCGTGACGACGTCAAGACCGGCGTCATCACCTACAAGATCGCCGCCCACGCGGCCGATCTCGCCAAGGGGCATCCCGGTGCTCAGGAGTGGGACGACGCGCTGTCGGACGCCCGCTTCGAGTTCCGCTGGGAGGACCAGTTCAACCTGGCCCTCGACCCGGACACGGCCCGGGAGTTCCACGACGAGACGTTGCCGGCGGAGCCGGCGAAGACCGCTCACTTCTGTTCGATGTGCGGGCCGAAGTTCTGCTCGATGAAGATCAGCCAGAGCATCAACGAGCGGTTCGGCGGCGGGGTCGTCGAGGGGGCCTCCGCTGAGGAGGTCGCCGAGGGGATGCTGCAGAAGTCCAAGGAGTTCGCGGCGAGCGGCAACAGGGTGTACCTGCCGATGGCCGACTGACGGGCGGATGCGATCGCGGTGATCGAGCGGACATGAACCCGGTGACGGCGTACGGCTTGCGCTCCCCTGCACGGGGGCGCAAGCCGCGGGCCTATTCCGGCTTGTGCTCCGGGCCTCCGAAATCCGGGCTGGTGTAGTCCGGGCTGCTGAAGCTCGGCCGTGTGCCGGAGGAGGAGCCGTCGTCGGGGCTGGAGAAGCCCGGACGGTCGTAGCCGATCTTCGGCAGCCGGCCGGTGGGGGGAGGCGGGGCCGGCGTCGGGTGCAGCGCGGCGGTCGTGCCGTGGTCCGTGAGGGCCTCGCGCAGGAACGGCAGGATGCCCCGCTCCAGCAGGGCCTCCCGCCATGCTTCCCTGGCCCGGGCCACCTCCTCGATCAGTTCGCCGTTCGGGCCGGCCTCCAGGGAGGGCCGGTTGCGCAGGGCGGTGAGCAGGAGCCCGACGGTGGCGACGAGGATCGCGGCCGCGGCGAGCGCCCCGAACGCCCAGCCGGTGCTGACCATGGCCTGGGCGACCGTCGGGGCCGGATCGAGCATCTTGAGGAGGTAACCGACGAGCAGGAAGATCGCCGCGGCGGTTCCGGCGAGAACGGGCGTGAGGACGGCGGCGACGGCGACGGCACCCGCCCCGGCGGTCTCGGCGGCCTGCGCCGCCTCCCCCATGGTGGCGGCGAGTCCCATTCCGCCCACGCCCGACTCAGCGGAGCCGGACTCGTGGCTGGACGACGACGTGGGCGGCGCCGGGTGGCGCAGTTCCTCGCGGACCTTCACGTAGTGCTGGTACTCGGCGGCCGCGGCCGCCGTGATGAGCGCAGTGGCGCTGAGCGCCATGGTGCGCAGTTGTTCGGTGTTGAGCCGCTGTCCGACAGCGGTGAGTTCCGGGTGGCGTGGTGCGGAGCGCAGCGCCTCGTCGAGGACCCGCTCGTACTCCTGGCGGTCCTCGCTGTGCAGGTGCTGCGGAACGCTGTTCATGTGCATCCCCCGATGCTCCGTAGGGCTTGGGGCTCGCATGCCAACGAGCCGTCGGGCAGAAACGGAGGGGAGCCTGCTACGGATAAGCCGATGGTAGAGCGGCGACGGCATCAGGTGACAGGGGGTTTGCCGAAATTGGCCTCTGGCCTGCGGTGTCGTCGACCCGTCCAGCGGCGGGTCCGGCGTGTTGTCGGCCGGACCCGTGAACCATCAACCGGGCAGCGGCAGTTGCTGGACCAGCAGCTTTCCGGCCATCGTCACGCCGCCGTCCATGGCGATGGCCAGTCCGTCGGCGTAGACGTGCGGTCCTTCGACCACGGGGCCGGTGTCGTCGTCGCCGTCCTCGGAGCCGACTTCGCCCAGCAGGTAGGGAATCGGGCTGTGTCCGTGAACGATACGGGTGCCGCCGTACGTATCGAGCAGGGAGCGGACTGCGTCGGAGCCTCCCTCGTCGCGGAAGGAGAAGCGCTTGGTGAACTTGCGGAACAGATCCCAGACCTCGTCCGCGTCGTTGCGGGTGATCGTCTCGCGGACGGTGTCGTTGACCGCCTCGATCGAGTCCCCGTAGTCGAGATAGGCGGTGGTGTCGGAATGCACGAGCAGGTGGCCGTCGACCGCCTCCATGGCGTCGAGGCGTGCCATCCACTGCAGGTGGTGGTCCTGGAGACGGTCCATGTCCGACTTCTGGCCGCCGTTGAGCAGCCAGGCCGCCTGGAAGGTGGCGGTGCCCGCGCCGGAGTTGACGGGGGTGTCGCCGAAGCGCTTGGCGCCGAGCAGCAGCAGCTCGTGGTTGCCCATGAGGGCCTTGCAGTAGCCGCCGGCCGCGGCGGCCTCGGCGGACAGCCGCATGACGAGGTCGATGACGCCGATGCCGTCGGGACCGCGGTCGGTGAAGTCGCCGAGGAACCACAGCCGGGCGGTCCCGGCGCACCAGTGGCCGGCCGCGTCGATCAGACCCTTGTCCTGAAGGGCGGCGAGCAGCTCGTTGAGGTATCCGTGCACGTCGCCGACAACGAACAGCGGGCCGGGCCCGGTCGTGGTCAGCGGTGCCGGCGCGGCGACGGCCGCGGGGTCGACGGTCACCTGAAGAGTGTCGCCCCGATTGATGACGGGCAGGTCGCGCTGCGTGGGCGTGTAGCCCTCGGGATGCTCCAGCGGCTCCTCGAGAGGCGGCGCCGCATTGCCGGGGTGCGTGCTGTGGTCGTACGGACCGGTCTCGTGGACGTACGCGGGCACCCGGAAGTCGCGCAACGTCGCCGTCCGCTCCACCTCGGGTCCCTGACCGGCCCCCTGAGTCATCAGACCCCTCCACCATCGCGCCGCATCTGCACCGCTTCGGACTGCCTGGTCGCGACGGCCCGCGGTGCCGTGGGCCCATCATAGGAATGCGGATCGTGCCATGTGATGACCCAGGGGTGGTGAATCGGAGCGAGACTCCAGTTCATCGCGGCTTTCGCCCCGATTGGGCCGGGCTTCGGCAGTCGCACATCACTCAGCACACACCGTGCCCACACCCTCGCCCCATGCGTATCGGGCATCACGCAGAAGCGGACGCTCGGAATCCGAGGGCGGCGGATGCGCTACGGCTGCCGTGCGCGGCGGAGCCTCCCGCCGGCGACGAGCCCCGCCGGCGAACCGGCCCGAACCCCTCACGGCCCCAATGCGAACCCTTCCGATCCCCTTAGCTCCTCTCCGAGTGCTGACCCGGGCCGCCCGTACGACGGCCCCAGGCCCGACCCGCCGCACGGCCGTCGGTCCGATCCGCTGCCCGGCCGCCGGCCCGAGCAGCCGAACGGCCCGCGACCCGGATTTTCCGTCGTCCCCGAGCTTTCCGCCGCCACGAGCACGCCGCCGCCCTCGACCCGCCCGTGCCGCCTCGGGGGCACTGAGCCGGCCGCCCCACCCCGCACCCCCACTACCTTCCCGCCCCGACCGCACCCCCCCCACCCGCCCCTCGGGCCGGTGACCTGAGGGGGGCCGAGACCCGGCCCCCCGATCGTGTCGCCTACGTCTCCTCGGGCGCTCGCGGCGGGCTGACCGTCGTACGCGGCGGACGTCGCTGAGAAGAGGTACGCACGATCAGTTCGGTCGGTATCACCTGCTCGACCGGCCGGTCCGCTTCCCCGCCCTCGATCGCGTCGATGAGCAGCTGGACCACCGCCGTGCCGATGCGCCGCGGCTTCAGCGAGAGCGTGGTGATGGGCGGCTCGGTGTTGGCGTACACGGTGGACTCGCTGCAGCAGACCAGCAGCAGGTCCTCCGGGACGCGCAGTCCGTAGCGGCGGGCGGCGGCGAGCAGGTCGGTGCCGTTGGGGTCGAACAAGCCGTAGACGGCGTCCGGGCGGTCGGGACGGGCCAGCAGCCGGTCGGCGGCGACGGCGCCCGCGCACGGATCATGGGCGGGGTAGGACTCGTAGACCGGGTCCTGGCCGACGCGCTCGCACCAGTGCAGGTAGGCGCGGGTGGACAGGTGGGTGTACGTGTCGGTCGAGGTGCCCGTGAGCAGGCCGATGCGACGGGCGCCGGCGTCGGCCAGGTGGTCGAGGATGTCGAGGACGGCGGCCTCGTGGTCGTTGTCGACCCAGGCGGTGACCGGGAGTGTCCCGGCCGGACGGCCGTCGGAGACGACCGGTAGACCCTGCCGGACGAGTTCGCTGACGACCGGGTCCTGGTCGGAGGGGTCGATGACGACCGTGCCGTCCAGGGCGACGTTCGACCACACGTCGTGACGCGAGGTCGCCGGGAGGATGACGAGCGCGTAGCCGCGGGCGAGCGCGGCGGAGGTGGCGGCGCGTGCCATCTCGGCGAAGTACGCGAACTCCGTGAAGGTGAAAGGTTCATCCCCGTACGTCGTCACGGTCAGACCGATGAGACCCGACTTGCCGGTACGGAGGGTTCTGGCCGCGGCCGAGGGGCGGTAACCCAGTCGGTCGGCGACTTCGCGGACATGGCGTCGGGTGGCATCCGGGAGCCTGCCCTTGCCGTTGAGGGCATCGGAGACGGTCGTGATGGAGACTCCGGCGGCGGCGGCCACGTCCCTGATGCCCGCCCGGCCCGGCCGGTTGCCTCGGCGTGAGGTTTCCGCGCGGCTCACCTGGTGCTTCCCTGCTGCTGTCATGGCGAGCCGATAGTAGGGCTCATACGGTGGGGTAGGGCGGACGCATATGCACGCGTTGACAGGCACGTTTCTGCATGGCCAATCGGGGTCAATACCCTGGGAAAGCAAGGAAGTTGAGCGCTTCCATCCCAGGACGTGGTGCGTGTGCATGGATGAGCCTGCCAAGGCGCCGATGTCTCGAAGAGGTCTCAACTCACCTGCACGAGGGACGCGCGCCAGGGAGTGAGCCACCGGCGCGTAGATATATGTGCGGCGCGCCCCCCGTTTCATACGCCTTCGTCCCCAGAGGTCACGGAGGGTCCGTCTGCGGTCCGCCGCCGGTCCGTCCTCAGCTGTACGCAGCGGCGCCGAATCCTCATAAGGTGAGAAGTATTAAGCCGGTGGTGGTCACGAGGAGGACTGCGGTGAGCGAGACGAGCCCCAAGCTGCGCGCCGAGCTGGAGGGGATCCCCACCTACAAGCCGGGCAGGCCGGCCGCACCCGGTGGACCCGTGGCCTACAAGCTGTCCTCCAACGAGAACCCGTATCCCCCGCTGCCCGGTGTGCTGGAGACGGTGACGGCCGCCGCCGCGAACTTCAACCGCTACCCCGACATGGCCTGCTCGGGGCTGGTCGAGGAGCTCTCCGAGCGCTTCGGTGTCCCTGCCTCCCACCTGGCCACCGGCACCGGGTCGGTCGGTGTCGCCCAGCAGCTGGTCCAGTCGACCGCCGGCCCCGGTGACGAGGTGATCTATGCCTGGCGGTCCTTCGAGGCGTACCCGATCATCACGCAGATCAGCGGTGCCACGGCGGTGCAGGTGCCGCTGACGCCGGGGGACGTGCACGACCTGGACGCGATGGCCGACGCGATCACCGAAAGGACGCGGCTGATCTTCGTCTGCAATCCCAACAACCCGACGGGCACCGTGGTGAAGCGGACCGAGCTCGAGCGGTTCCTCGACCGGGTGCCGGACGATGTGCTGGTCGTGCTCGACGAGGCGTACCGGGAGTTCATCCGTGACCCCGAGGTGCCGGACGGCGTCGAGCTGTACCGGAGCCGGCCCAATGTCTGTGTCCTGCGGACCTTCTCCAAGGCGTACGGCCTGGCCGGGCTGCGGGTCGGCTTCGCGATCGCCCATGAGCCGGTGGCGGCGGCGCTGCGCAAGACGGCCGTGCCCTTCGGTGTGAGCCAGCTCGCCCAGGAGGCGGCGATCGTTTCCCTGCGGGCCGAGGACGAGCTGCTCGGACGCGTCGGCTCCCTGGTCTGCGAGCGCAACCGAGTGGTGGAGGGACTGCGCGCCCAGGGCTGGACGGTGCCGGAGACACAGGCCAACTTCGTGTGGCTGCGGCTGGGCGAGCAGACGGTCGCGTTCGCAGGGGCGTGCGAGCAGGCAGGTGTGGTGATCCGTCCGTTCCCGGGGGAGGGCGTGCGTGTGACGGTCGGGGAAGCCGAGGCCAATGACATCTTCCTGAAGGCCGCGGAGGACTTCCGCAAGGAGCTGTAGGGGGCCGGGTCCCTGCCCCAGGACGAGCGGGCGCCTTGGTTTCACGTGGAACCAGGGCGCCCTTCTGTGTGCCGTCTCGCGGGTCCGAGTCCGGGAAGCCGTGTCGCGGGCCGATGGCTCGACTCCACGCCCGACCCGGAGTCTTCCCAGGTCAACGCGGTCATGAGGTCAAGGTGACCCCCGCCTTTCGGGTTTCGAACGGCCATGCGTCATAATTGCTTGTGAATGTGAACGCTTTCACAAGCGTGTGAGGTAAGGAGCGGCGACGTGGACCTGGCTTTGGCGCCGGAAACTCTGGCGCGCTGGCAGTTCGGCATCACGACCGTCTACCACTTTCTGTTCGTCCCCCTGACGATCTCGCTGGCCGCCCTCACGGCCGGGCTGCAGACCGCCTGGGTGCGTACGGAGAAGGAGAAGTACCTCAGGGCGACGAAGTTCTGGGGCAAGCTCTTCCTGATCAACATTGCGATGGGTGTCGTCACCGGCATCGTGCAGGAGTTCCAGTTCGGCATGAACTGGTCGGACTACTCGCGCTTCGTCGGTGACGTCTTCGGCGCCCCGCTCGCCTTCGAGGCCCTCATCGCCTTCTTCTTCGAGTCCACCTTCATCGGGTTGTGGATCTTCGGCTGGGACAAGCTGCCCAAGAAGATCCATCTCGCCTGCATCTGGATGGTCTCGATCGGCACGCTGCTGTCGGCGTACTTCATCCTCGCCGCCAACTCCTGGATGCAGCACCCCGTCGGGTACCGGATCAACGAGGAGAAGGGCCGCGCCGAACTCACCGACTTCTGGCGGGTCCTCACCCAGAACACCGCGCTCAACCAGGTCTTCCACAGCTTCTCGGCGGCATTCCTGACCGGTGGCGCCTTCATGGTGGGCATCGCGGCCTTCCATCTGATGCGCAAGAAGCACATCCCGGTGATGCGGACCTCGCTCCGGCTCGGTCTGGTCACCCTCGCGGTCGGCGGTCTGCTCACCGCGGTCAGCGGGGACACCCTCGGCAAGGTCATGTACGAGCAGCAGCCGATGAAGATGGCCGCGGCCGAGGCCCTGTGGGACGGCGAGAAGCCGGCGCCCTTCTCGGTGTTCGCCTACGGGGACGTCGACAAGGGGCACAACGAGGTCGCCCTGGAGATACCCGGCCTGCTGTCCTTCCTGGCCCACAGCGACTTCGAGTCGTACGTGCCCGGCATCAACGACACCAACGAGGCCCTGCAGAAACAGTTCGGCCCCGGTGACTACAAGCCCATCGTCCCCGTCGCCTACTGGGGCTTCCGCTGGATGATCGGCTTCGGGATGGCGTCTCTCTCGCTCGGCCTGGCGGGCCTCTGGCTCACCCGGAAGAAGTTCTTCCTGCCGGCCGCGTTGCGCACCGGGGAGGACGAGGTGCCCCATCTGGTGCTGTTGAAGAAGCCGCTCGGGTCGAGGCTCACCCGGCTGTACTGGCTCCTGGCCCTGTGGACCATGGCGTTCCCGCTGATCGCCAACTCGTGGGGCTGGATCTTCACCGAGATGGGCCGACAGCCGTGGGTCGTCTACGGCGTGATGCAGACCCGGGACGCGGTCTCCCCCGGTGTCTCCCAGGCCGAGATCCTCACCTCGATGATCACCTTCACCGCGCTGTACGCCATCCTCGCCGTCGTCGAGGTGAAGCTGCTGGTCAAGTACGTGAAGGCCGGGCCGCCCGAGCTCACCGATGCCGACCTCAACCCGCCCACGAAGATCGGCGGCGACTCCCGTGACGCCGACAAGCCGATGGCCTTCTCGTACTAGGCCGAGGGAGCTGCACATTCATGGAACTGCACGACATCTGGTTCGTCCTGATCGCCGTCCTGTGGACCGGGTACTTCTTCCTCGAGGGCTTCGACTTCGGGGTCGGCATCCTCACCAAGCTGCTCGCTCGCGACCGGCCCGAGCGGCGGGTGCTCATCAACACCATCGGGCCCGTCTGGGACGGCAACGAGGTGTGGCTGCTCTCCGCGGGCGGCGCGACCTTCGCCGCCTTCCCCGAGTGGTACGCCACCCTCTTCTCGGGCTTCTACCTGCCCCTGCTGCTCATCCTGGTCTGCCTCATCGTGAGGGGCGTCGCCTTCGAGTACCGGGTCAAGCGGCCCGAGGAGAACTGGCAGCGCAACTGGGAGCACGCGATCTTCTGGACCTCGCTCCTCCCGGCCTTCCTGTGGGGCGTCGCCTTCGGCAACATCGTGCACGGTGTGAAGATCGACCAAAACTTCGAGTACGTCGGCACCGTCGCGGACCTGCTCAACCCGTACGCGCTGCTCGGCGGTCTGGTGACCCTGACACTGTTCACCTTCCACGGTGCGGTGTTCACCGCTCTCAAGACGGTGGGTGACATCCGGGACCGGGCGCGGAAGCTGGCGACCAAGGTCGGCGTGGTGACCGCGGTCCTCGCCCTGCTCTTCCTGCTGTGGACCCAGGTCGACAGCGGGGACGCCAAGAGTTTGGTGGCCATGGTCGTGGCGGTGGCCGCCCTGGTCGCGGCCCTCGTGGCGAACCAGGCGGGGCGCGAGGGCTGGTCGTTCACTCTCTCCGGGGTCACCATCGTCGCCGCCGTGGCGATGCTCTTCCTGACGCTCTTCCCGAACGTCATGCCGTCGACGCTCAACGAGAGCTGGAGCCTCACGGTGACCAACGCCTCGTCGAGCCCGTACACCCTGAAGATCATGACCTGGTGCGCGGTGATCGCCACCCCGCTCGTCATGGTCTACCAGGGGTGGACCTACTGGGTGTTCCGCAAGCGGATCGGTACGCAGCACCTCGCCGAGGCTGCGCACTGATCCGTATCGGGGCGTGTTTCACGTGAAACACGCCCCTTGAGAAAAGGGTGTGTTTCACGTGAAACCGATCGACCCGCGCCTGTTGCGATACGCCCGTGCCACCCGCCGCTTCCTCATGGCGGTGGTCGGTCTCGGGATTGTCGGAGCGGCGCTGGTCATCGCACAGGCAATGCTCATCGCCGAGGTGGTGGTCGGCGCCTTCCAGCACGGCCTGTCGGTGTCCGAACTCCGCACCCCACTGCTGCTGTTGGTGGGCGTGGCCATCGGTCGGGCGCTGGTCGCCTGGCTCACCGAGCTGGCCGCGCACCGTGCGAGCGCGGCCGTGAAGTCCGAGCTGCGAGGGCGTCTGCTGGAGCGGGCGGCCCAGCTGGGCCCCGGGTGGCTGAGCGGCCAACGAACCGGCTCGCTGGTCGCCCTCGCCACACGAGGTGTGGACGCCCTCGACGATTACTTCTCGCGCTACCTCCCGCAGTTGGGGCTGGCGGTGGTCGTGCCGGTGGCGGTGCTGGCCCGCATCGTCACCGAGGACTGGGTGTCCGCCGCGATCATCGTCGGCACCCTGCCGCTGATCCCGGTCTTCATGATGCTGATCGGATGGGCCACGCAGTCGCGGATGGACCATCAGTGGCGCCTGCTGTCCCGGCTCTCCGGCCACTTCCTGGACGTCGTCGCGGGCCTGCCGACGTTGAAGGTGTTCGGGCGGGCCAAGGCTCAGGCCGAGTCGATTCGACGGATCACCGGCGAGTACCGGCGGGCGACCCTGCGGACGCTGCGGATCGCGTTCATCTCGTCGTTCGCCCTGGAGTTGCTGTCGACGCTGTCGGTGGCGCTGGTCGCCGTGACGATCGGCATGCGGCTCGTGCATGGCGAGATGGACCTGTACATCGGTCTGGTCATCCTCGTGCTGGCGCCGGAGGCGTACCTGCCGCTGCGGCAGGTCGGCGCGCAGTACCACGCGGCCGCCGAGGGGCTCGCCGCCGCCGAGGAGATCTTCGCCGTCCTGGAGACGCCCGTCCCGACTTCGGGTACCGGCGCGGTGCCGACGGGCGGCGTGACCTTCGAGGGGGTGACGGTCCGCTATCCCGGCCGGTCGGCCGACGCCGTCACGGACGTTTCCTTCGCCGTCGAGCCGGGGGAGACGGTCGCACTCATCGGCCCGAGCGGCACGGGCAAGTCGACCTTGCTCAACGTGCTGTTGGGCTTCGTGCGGCCCGCCGGGGGCCGGGTGCGGGTCGGGGGAGCCGACCTCACGGACATCGACCTCGACCAGTGGCGGTCCCGCATCGCCTGGGTGCCGCAGCATCCGCACCTGTACGCCGGCACGATCGCCGAGAACGTACGGCTGGCGCGTCCCGACGCCGACGAGGCGGCAGTGCGCCGGGCACTGGCCGACGCGGGAGCCCTGGACTTCGTGGACGCCCTGCCCGCCGGAGTCGAGACCCCGCTCGGTGAGGACGGGGCCGGCCTCTCCGCCGGCCAGCGACAGCGGCTCGCACTGGCCAGGGCGTTCCTGGCGGACCGGCCGCTGCTGCTGCTCGACGAGCCGACGGCCGCGCTGGACGGGGAGACCGAGGCGGAGATCGTGGCGGCGGTGCGGCGGCTGGCGGCCGGCCGCACGGTCCTGCTGGTGGTGCACCGACCGGCGCTGCTGGCGGCGGCGGACCGGGTCGTGCGCCTGGCACCGACGGCGTCGACCACCCGCCCGACGGGCGTTCCCCGACCCGTGGACGCTCTCCGGCCGACGGGCGCTCCGCGGCCCGTAAAGGCTCCCCTGCCCGCTGACGCTGTCCGGGCCGCGGACGCTCCCTTGCCCGCGGCGGCGACCGACCGGGCCGCGGATGCGCACCCCAGGGAGGCTGTGGAGAGTACGGCAGCCGAGACGCGGGCCCCGGCCGCCCCGACCGGGGCCCTCGCCCGGGTCCGTGCCATGGCGGGCGCCCGACGCGGCCGACTCGCCCTCGCCCTGCTGCTCGGCAGCCTCGCCCTCGGCAGCGCCGTCGGTCTCATGGCCACCTCCGGCTGGCTCATCTCACGGGCCTCGCAGCAGCCGCCGGTGCTGTACCTGATGATGGCCGTGACCGCGACCAGGGCCTTCGGCATCGGACGGGCCGTGTTCCGCTACGCCGAGCGGCTCGTGTCGCACGACGCCGTGCTGCGGATGCTCGCCGACACCCGCGTCGCCGTCTACCGGCGGCTGGAGCGGTTGGCGCCCGCCGGACTGCGCGACACCCGTCGGGGTGACCTGCTGACCCGGCTCGTCGCCGATGTGGACGCCCTGCAGGGCTACTGGCTGCGCTGGCTGCTGCCCGCCGGTGCCGCCGCCGTCGTCTCGGCCGGAACCGTCGCGTTCACGGTGTGGCTGCTGCCCGAGGCCGGAGCCGTCCTCGCGGTGGGGTTGCTCGCGGCCGGGGTGGGCGTCCCGCTGGTCACCGGTGCCGTGGCGCGGCGGGCCGAGCGCCGGCTCGCCCCCGCCCGGGGGGTTCTCGCCACCCGCACGGCCGATCTGCTCACCGGCACCGCCGAGCTGACCGTCGCCGGTGCCCTGCCCCGCCGGACGGCCGAGGTGCGGGCGGCCGACTCGGTGCTCACCCGGATCGCCTCGCGTGCCGCCACGGCCACCGCCCTCGGCGACGGACTGACCGCGCTCATCTGCGGACTGACCGTCGCGGCCAGCGCCCTCGCGGGCGCCCAGGCGGTCGGTGCGGGGCGGCTCGACGGCGTGACGACGGCCGTCGTCGTCCTCACCCCCCTGGCCGCCTTCGAGGCCGTCCTGGGGCTGCCGCTGGCCGTCCAGTACCGCCAGCGGGTCCGCAGGAGCGCGGAGCGCGTGTACGAGGTCCTGGACTCCCCCGAGCCCGTGCGGGAACCGCCGCGGCCACGGAAGGCGCCCGAGTCACCGTTCCCGCTCGTCCTCGAAGGGCTCGCCGCCCGCCACGCCGGGCAGGACCGGGAGGCGCTCGCCGGACTCGACCTGACCCTGGCGCAGGGGCGCCGGATCGCCGTCGTGGGGCCGTCCGGTTCCGGCAAGACGACCCTTGCGCAGGTGCTGCTGCGCTTCCTGGATGCGGGCGTCGGCTCGTACACCCTCGGCGGGGTGGACGCCCGGGCCCTCGACGGCGACGACGTACGGCGGTTCGTGGGGCTGTGCGCCCAGGACGCGCACCTCTTCGACAGTTCGGTCCGCGAGAACCTGCTGCTCGCGAAGAAGGACGCGACCGAGGACGCGTTGCGCGACGCGTTGGGGCGGGCCCGGTTGCTGGAGTGGGCCGACAGCTTGCCCGAGGGCCTCGACACGCTCGTCGGTGAGCACGGGGCACGGTTGTCCGGAGGGCAGCGGCAGCGGCTCGCGCTGGCTCGCGCGCTGCTCGCCGACTTCCCCGTCCTGGTGCTCGACGAGCCCGCCGAACACCTCGACCTGCCGACCGCCGACGCCCTCACGGCGGACCTGCTGACGGCCACCGAGGGCCGCACGACGCTGCTCATCACCCACCGGCTGGCCGGGCTGGCGGCGGTGGACGAGGTCGTCGTCCTGGACGCGGGGCGGGTTGTGCAGCGCGGCGCGTACGCGGAGCTGGCGGCCGTGGAGGGGCCGTTGCGACGGATGGTCGAGCGGGAGGCGGCGACCGAGGAGTTGGTGGGGGCGGGGTGAGAACAGCCCCACCGGCGGCGCACTGCGCCATTCGTGGTGTGCGGTCCCCCAGGCGTACGACTTGAACAGGACCGGCACGGGCAGGTCGCGACAGGATCGCTGACATGCGCTCACCTCGTCGCCGTCGCCCGCTCGTTCCGGTTCTGCTGTGTGCGGCGGCCGTGCTCGCGGCGCGCCCCTCCGGCACCGACGGAGAACCCGGCGGTGAGGGGCCGGGCGGTGACGCCTCGGTCGGTGCGCAGGTGGCGCGGCTGTACGAGGACGCGGCCGTGGCCACCCAGCGGTACGAGGCGGGCCGGTTGGAGGCGGAGGCGCAGCGGACGGAAGCCCAGCGGCTGGAGGGTCTCCTCGGCAGGCAGCGGCAGGAGATCGCCGTGCTGCGCGAGGACCTGGGCCGTATGGCGCGTGCCCAGTACCGCAATGGCGGCGGGCTGCCGGTGGCCGCCCAGATCGTCCTGGCGCGCAGTCCGGATGAGCTGATGCGCGGTCAGCACCTCTTCGCGCGGACGAGCCTGTCCGTGGAGAACGCGATCGAGAAGAACCGTCGGGCGGAGGCGCGGCTGGCCGCGCACGAGGCGAAGGCCGCCCGGGCCTGGCGGGTGCTGGAGCGGCGCACGGTGGAACTCGCCGCTCTGAAGCAGGACATCGAGCAGAAGCTGGAGCGGGCCCGTTGGCAGTTGCAGGGGCAGGCGGACGCCTCCGTCGCCGCCGGCGCGTGCCGCGGGGCGGTACGGCTCGACCAGCCGCGCAGGCCACCGAGCGGGCCGTGGGTGGCACCCGTCGCCGCGTACACGCTGTCGGCGGCCTTCGGCAGTGGTGGTGCGCGCTGGGTGAACCGGCACACCGGACAGGATTTCGCGGTGCCGATCGGGACGCCCGTGCGGGCGGTCGGCGCGGGTCACGTGGTGCGGGTGTCGTGCGGGGGCCCGTTCGGCGTCGAGGTCGTGCTCGAGCACGCGGGTGGCTACTACACGCAGTACGCGCACCTCGCGTCCGTCGCCGTCGACCAGGGGGAGGGCGTGGCTCCCGGTCAGTGGATCGGGCAGTCGGGCACCAGCGGCAACTCCACCGGCCCGCACCTGCACTTCGAGGTGCGGGTCACCCCGGAGGCGGGGTCGGCGTTGGACCCGGTGCCGTGGCTGGCGGCCCGCGGCGCACCCCTGGGCTGAGGGGTCCGTGCACTCTGCCCGCCCGGGCGCCTTGCGCTGCACGGCACCGGACCGCGCTGCGTGATCAGGCGCTCATCGTGCAAGGACCCTGAGTCAGCCGGAGGACCCGAGCCGCTCGGCGACCAGCCGCTCGATGACGACGGCGACCCCGTCGTCGTTGTTGGCGACCGTCTGTCCGGAGGCCGCGGCGACGACCTCCGGGTGCGCGTTGCCCATCGCGTACGAACGGCCCGCCCAGGTGAGCATCTCGACGTCGTTCGGCATGTCCCCGAAGGCGACGACCTCCTCGTGGGAGATGCCGCGCTCCGCGCAGCACAGGGCGAGCGTGCTGGCCTTGGAGACGTCCGGGCCGCTGATCTCCAGCAGGGCGCTGGGGCTGGAACGGGTGACGTTGGCGCGGTCGCCGATGGCCAGCCGCGCCAGGGTGAGGAAGGCGTCCGGGTCGAGCGTCGGGTGGAACGCGAGGATCTTCAGCACGGGCTCGCCGGCCCCGGGGGCGTCCGGCGCCAGCAACTGCTCGGCCGGTGCGAGGGAGTCGGGAATCTCCATGTGCATCTTCGGATACTCCGGCTCCTGGTAGAAGCCGTACGTCTGCTCGACGGCGTACATCGTCCCGGGCGCCGCCTCGCGCAGCAGGCGTACGGCGTCCAGGGCGTTCTCCCGGGCCAGTTCGCGCACCTTCACGAAGCGGTGGGCGCCGGGGCCGCCGTGCAGGTCGACCACGGCGGCGCCGTTGCCGCAGATGGCCAGGCCGTGCCCGTGGACGTGGTCGCTGACCACGTCCATCCAGCGGGCCGGACGGCCGGTGACGAAGAAGACCTCGATGCCGGCCTCCTCGGCGGCGGCGAGGGCCGCGACCGTGCGCGGGGACACCGACTTGTCGTCACGCAGCAGGGTGCCGTCGAGATCGGTGGCGATCAGCCGGGGCGGGGTGGTGGCGGCCGGGGTCTCGGGCTGTCGAGTCGCTGAGGTCACCGGGCCATTCTCGCGCATATGCCCGCACGGCCGTGCGGGAGGGCGCACAGATGAGGCGTAGCCCACTGATCGGCTGTTCAGCGCAGTTGTGCCGGCGCCTCCAGGGCGATCCGCTCGAAGACCTTCTCGTCGGCGGCGAAGTCGGAGTCCGGGATGGGCCAGTGGAGGACCAGCTCGGTGAAGCCGAGCTCCTGGTGTCGACCCGCGAAGTCGACGAAGGCGTCCACGGACTCCAGCGGCCGGCCGCGGTCCGGGGTGAACCCGGTGAGCAGGATCTTGTCCAGCGTGCGCACGTCCTTGCCGACGGCCGCGCAGGCGTCCGTGAGCTTCTCGACCTGGTTGTGGAGGGCCTGAACCGACTGCTCAGAGGTGCCGCTCTCGTACAGCTTGGGGTCGCCGGTCGTCACCCAGGCCTGACCGTGGCGAGCGGCCAGCTTCAGTCCGCGCGGTCCGGTGGCCGCGATGGCGAAGGGCAGTCGGGGACGCTGGACGCAACCAGGGATGTTGCGGGCCTCGTGCGCCGAGTAGAAGTCGCCCTCGTACGACACGGCGTCTTCGCTGAGCAGCCGGTCGAGCAGCGGCACGAACTCGGCGAGGCGGTCGGCCCGCTCACGGGGGGTCCACGGCTCCTGGCCGAGGGCGGTGGCGTCGAAGCCGGTGCCGCCCGCGCCGATGCCGAGGGTGACGCGGCCGCCGGAGATGTCGTCCAGCGAGATCAGTTCCTTGGCGAGGGTCACCGGGTGGCGGAAGTTCGGCGAGGTCACCAGCGTGCCCAGGCGTAGCTGCTCGGTGACGGAGGCGGCGGCGGTCAGTGTGGGGATGGCCCCGAACCACGGGCCGTCACGGAAGGAACGCCAGGACAGGTGGTCGTAGGTGTACCCGGTGTGGAAGCCGAGCTGCTCGGCGCGCGTCCAGGTCGAACGGCCGCCCTCGTGCCAGCGGCGGTAAGGGAGGATCACGGTGCTCAGTCGCAGACTCATGTCGCCGAGCGTAGGCGGACGACCCTGTTTCACGTGAAACGGTCACCGCACGCGGCCGGCCAGCCACGGGCTGAGGCCGACCGTGATGAACTCCTTGTGCACCCGGTCACCCGGCAGCGGCACCATCAGGAACTCGCTCGGAGGGAAGCGGCGGGCCTTGACCCAGGCATGGCCCTCATAGACCGCGCGGACGAAGGCGGGGACGTCGTCGCGGTCGACGTCGGGGCACTCCACGCCGTCGACCGCGATCAGCGCGTCGTCGTCCGGATAGAGCCGCACGCTCACATGCGGCCGGCCGCCCAGATCGACGTACGCCTCATGGGGCAGAGAGCCGTCCGCGTCGGTGGTGACGCCGACGCCCGTGGCGGTCCGCCGGGAGGTCCGGTCGGCGCCGATGTCGTGGGCGACCTCGATCTCACGGCCGTACTCGGTGGCGATCTCGCGCAGAGCGGTGACGGCGGCCTCGGTGGTGGGGAGGTGGTCCATGCCCTCGATCATGGTGCCTCAGCCTGCCTCGGGGAACCGCAGATACTGCGGCGGCACAGCCTTCGTCAGCCACACCCCGTTCGCGCTGACGTGGAAGACATGGCCGTCACGGTGCATGGCCACCGCGTCCACCGAGAGCACGACGGGCCGGCCGCGACGGGCCCCGACCCGGGTCGCGGTCTCACGGTCGGCCGAAAGGTGCACGTCGTGCCGGTTCATGGGACGCAGACCTTCGGCCCGGATCGCGTCCAGGGAGCGGGCCACGGTGCCGTGGTAGAGGTGAGGCGGTGGGGGCGTCGGCGGCAGCCCGAGGTCCACCTCGACGCTGTGGCCCTGGCTGGCGCGGATGCGGGTGCCCTCAACCGCGAAGCGCCTCTTGTCGTTGGCGGCGACCACATGATCCAGCTCGTCCCGGGTGAAGGGGAACCCGTGTGCGGCAGCCGCCGCCATCAGGATGTCGATCTCGACCCAGCCGCCCTCGTCGAGGGCCAGACCGATGCGTTCGGGCTGGTGGCGCAGATGCTTCGAGAGGTACTTCGACACCTTCACGGTGCGTCTTTCGTCCATGCCGCCAGCATGACGGGAGAGACCGGGATCACGCATTTCCTTTGACGCCGATGTTTGATCCACAGGCAACCGTGTTTATCCACAGTCCATGTGGGCGCGCTGTGGACAACGCAGCGACAGGGAGCGGGAGTTGTGTAAGGAGCATCCACGGAAGCGCTTTGCGCAACGAGTCGAACAAGCGGCAGTGTGGGGACACAAGGAGCCGACCGGCCTCACAGGGGTGGCTTCATGCGCGCCAGCGACCTCAACGCACCCGGCAGAAACCGTGACAGGAGACGCGCTCCCCGTGCCTCGGGAGTGACCGGCACGACCGAGTCGTTGCGGACGACCGCCCGCAGTACCGCGTCAGCCACCTTCTCGGGCGGATAGTTGCGCAGTCCGTACCACCGTGCCGCCCGCCTCCGACGGCGTCGCTCCTCCTCCTGATCCACCCCCACGAACGTGGCCGTGGAGGTGATCGGCGTGTTCACCAGGCCAGGGCAGACGGCGGTCACGCCGATGTCCCTCTCCGCGAGTTCGGCGCGCAGACACTCGCTCAGCATGAGGACCGCCGCCTTCGAGGTGCTGTACGCGGGCAGCGCCCTGGACGGCTGGAAGGCGGCGGCGGAGGCGATGTTGACGATGTGCCCGCCCTGACCGCGCTCGCGCATCTGCCGGCCGAAAAGACGGCAACCGTGGATGACACCCCACAGGTTGACGTCGAGGACCTTGCGCCAGTCGGCCGTCGTCGTGTCGAAGAAGGAGCCCGATAGGCCGATGCCCGCGTTGTTGACCAGCACGTCGACCACGCCGTACTCGGCGGCGACCTTCTTCGCGAGGTCTTCCATGGCCTGTTCGTCGGAGACGTCGACCGTCTCCGCCCAGGCCTGCGGGGCACCGACCAGCCGAGCCGACTCCGCTGTGCGCACCGCCGCTTCGGCGTCGCGGTCGACGGCCACCAGACGCGCGCCCGCCTCCGCGAACGCCAACGCCGTGGCGCGCCCGATGCCGCTGCCCGCACCCGTGACCAGGACGAGCTGTCCGCCGAACCGCTGGGCGTACGCACTCGTGGGCTCCTGGCCGGGCTCGACCGTCTCGCCCGCGGCGCCGCGCTCGGACTCGACGACCGTGACGAAGTCGGTGATCCAGCGGGCGACCTGGTCCGGCCGGGTCCGGGGGATCCAGTGCTTCGCCGGGAGCGTCCGCCGGGTCAGCCTCGGCACCCACTGCTCCAGGTCGTCGTGGAGACGCTCCGAGAGGAAGGCGTCCCCGAGGGGCGTGATGAGCTGCACGGGCACGCGCGCGTAGGCGTCCGGGCGCGGACGGCGCAACCTGGCCCGGACGTTGTCGCGGTACAGCCACGCGCCGTGTGCGGCGTCCGAGGGCAGGGACGCGGTCGGGTAGTCGCCGCCGGGCACCTTCTCGACGCGTCGCAGGATGGCCGGCCAGCGCTTGCCGAGCGGTCCGCGCCAGGCGAGTTCGGGCAGCACGGGCGTGTGCAGCAGATACACGTACCAGGACTTGGCGCCCTGACCGAGGAGTTGACCCACCCGCCGCGGAGTGGGGCGTGTGAGACGGGTGTTGATCCAGTGGCCGAAGTGGTCCAACGACGGGCCCGACATCGACGTGAAGGACGCGATGCGGCCCTCCGTGCGCTCGACCGTCGCGAACTCCCAGGCCTGCACGGATCCCCAGTCGTGGCCGACGAGATGGACCGGCCGGTCCGGGCTCACCGTGTCCGCGACCGCCAGGAAGTCGTCCGTCAGCTTCTCCAGCGTGAAGCCCCCGCGCAGCGGACGCGGCGCCGACGAGCGGCCGTGGCCCCGGACGTCGTACAGGACCACGTGGAAGCGGTCGGCGAGGCGGACGGCGATCTCCGACCACACCTCCTTGCTGTCCGGATAGCCGTGCACCAGGACGACGGTCGGCCGCCGCGGGTCGCCCAGCTCGGCGACGCACAGCTCGATCCCCCCGGTACGCACCCGGCGTTCCCGCGCGTCTTTCAGCACCGTCACTTCGCCTCCGCCCAGCGCCGCGTGTGCGGCAGGTCGTCGTCCAGCCGGAACGTGCTCTCCTCGCGATCACGGGAGTCGGTGACCAGGAGGATCTCCTCGAACTTCGCGCCCGCGCCCCGGAAACCCGCGTGGGGTCCGACCGCCCACGGGCCCGGCCGCGGCGGGCGGTCGGAGAAACCAGCCCCGCACCCCGCGCTCGCGCAGCCATGCGCGCTGCACCCGCGCGGCCTCACGCTCCTTGACGCCCGGACGCGGCCCGCGGCCACCACCTCCGCGCACTCGTAGCGGAGACGCTGCACCCGCCGGAATCCCCGCAGCTCCGCGGAGCGTGCGCGTGTCACTGCCGTCGTCATGGCACCTCGGTCCCGCCGTCGCCGTACGCGCTCGTCACCTGACCTGCGCCGAATCTCGCACTTGTTAGAGAGGTCGTCAACAGGGCGGGCGGTGGTCTCGTGGATCACTGCGCGTAACTCTCAAGCAGGGCATCCCCGACGTCCCCCTACACCTGAGGTCTGAGGCGAAGACGGCTCTGAGGTCTGACGAATTCCGTGGCGTGCGTCACTACTGTCGACGACGTGACTGTGATCGCGACCGAAAGCCTGAGCAAGCGGTTCCCCCGGGTGACCGCGCTCGACCGGCTGTCCGTGGACATCGGACCCGGTGTGACGGGACTCGTCGGTGCCAACGGCGCCGGCAAGTCCACTCTGATCAAGATCCTGCTGGGTCTGTCCCCCGCGTCGGAGGGCCGCGCCGAGGTGCTCGGCCTCGACGTCGCCACCAAGGGCGGCGCCATCCGCGAGCGCGTGGGCTACATGCCGGAGCACGACTGCCTGCCGCCCGACGTCTCGGCCACCGAGTTCGTCGTGCACATGGCCCGCATGTCCGGCCTGCCGCCCACCGCAGCGCGCGAGCGCACCGCGGACACGCTGCGCCATGTCGGCCTGTACGAGGAGCGCTACCGCCCCATCGGCGGCTACTCCACCGGCATGAAGCAGCGCGTGAAACTCGCCCAGGCCCTGGTGCACGACCCGCAGCTGGTCCTGCTGGACGAGCCGACCAACGGCCTCGACCCGGTAGGCCGCGACGAGATGCTCGGCCTCATCCGCCGCATCCACACCGACTTCGGCATCTCGGTCCTGGTCACCTCCCACCTGCTGGGCGAACTGGAGCGCACCTGCGACCACGTCGTCGTCATCGACGGCGGCAAGCTCCTGCGCTCCAGCTCCACCACCGACTTCACCCAGACCACCACCACCCTCGCCATCGAGGTCACCGACACCGACGAGCACCCCGACGGCACCCGCGCGGTGCGCGAGGCGCTCCACACGCGCGGGGTGGACGTCCTCGACGCGAACAGCGGCCTGCCGGGCGCCGGCCACATCCTGCTGCTGACCGCGCAGGGTGAGGAGACCTACGACCTGGTGCGCGACGTCGTCGCCAACCTCGGCCTCGGCCTGGTCCGCATGGAGCAGCGCCGGCACCACATCTCGGAGGTCTTCAAGGACGACGACGCAGCAAGGAAGGAGGCCGTCGGCCATGGCGGTTGAGCACCCCCTGGCGCCCGCACCGGGCGCCCAGACCCGCATCCACAACATCGGCTACCGCACCTACGACGGCCCGCGCCTCGGCCGCTCCTACGCCCGCCGATCCCTCTACTCGCAGTCCCTGCGCGGCGCCTACGGCCTCGGCCGCTCGGTGAAGTCCAAGGTGCTGCCCATGCTGCTGTTCGTGGTGATGTGCGTGCCCGCGGCCATCATGGTCGCCGTCGCGGTCGCCACGAAGGCCAAGGACCTCCCCCTGGACTACACGCGCTACGCGATCGTCATGCAGGCCGTCATCAGCCTGTACGTCGCCTCGCAGGCACCCCAGTCCGTCTCGCGCGACCTGCGCT
This sequence comes from Streptomyces sp. NPDC030143, assembly GCF_055573695.1. NCBI lineage: Bacteria > Bacillati > Actinomycetota > Actinomycetes > Kitasatosporales > Streptomycetaceae > Streptomyces > Streptomyces sp. NPDC030143. The sequence goes on along the minus strand of NZ_JBVIAY010000004.1, from coordinate 188,586 downwards.
TCAAGACCGTGCCGCTGTACTTCTCGCGGCCGATCGAGACGGCCGACTACGTGCGCGCGAAGTTCGCGGCGCTCGCCTCCGCGCTGTTCATCCTCACCGCGGCCCCGCTGCTGGTGCTCTACGTGGGCGCCCTGCTGGCCAAGCTCGACTTCTCGGACCAGACCGAGGGATTCGCTCAGGGACTCGTCTCCGTGGCACTGCTCTCCCTGCTCTTCGCCGGCATCGGCCTGGTCATCGCCTCGGTGACACCGCGCCGCGGCTTCGGCATCGCGGCCGTCATCGCCGTCCTGACGATCTCCTACGGCGCGGTCTCCACACTCCAGGCCATCGCCGACGCGCAGGGCAGCACCGGCGCCACCCCTTGGATCGGGCTGTTCTCGCCCGTCACGCTCATCGACGGAGTGCAGTCCGCGTTCCTGGGCGCCACCTCCGCCTTCCCCGGCGGAGTCGGCCCCACCCACGGCGAAGGCGTGGCGTACGTCCTCGTCAGCCTGGGCCTCATCGCCGCCAGCTACGGCCTCCTGATGCGCCGCTACCGGAAGGTGGGCCTGTGACCACGCTCTCCCTCGACCACGTCTCACGCTGGTTCGGCAACGTGGTCGCCGTCAACGACATCACCATGACCATCGGTCCCGGAGTCACCGGACTGCTCGGCCCCAACGGTGCCGGCAAGTCCACCCTCATCAACATGATGGGCGGCTTCCTTGCCCCCTCCACCGGCACCGTGACCCTGGACGGCCAGCAGGTCTGGCGCAACGAGGCGATCTACCGGCACATCGGCATCGTCCCCGAACGCGAGGCGATGTACGACTTCCTCACCGGCCGCGAGTTCGTCGTCGCCAACGCCGAGTTGCACGGCCTGGGCGCCAAGGCCGCCCAGAAGGCCCTGGCCACGGTCGAGATGGAGTACGCCCAGGACCGCAAGATCTCCACGTACTCCAAGGGCATGCGCCAGCGCGTGAAGATGGCGAGCGCCCTGGTGCACGACCCCTCGCTGCTCCTGCTCGACGAGCCCTTCAACGGCATGGACCCCCGTCAGCGCATGCAGCTGATGGACCTGCTGCGGCGGATGGGCGACGAGGGACGCACGGTGCTGTTCTCCTCGCACATCCTCGAGGAGGTCGAGCAGCTCGCCTGGCACATCGAGGTCGTGGTCGCCGGCCGGCACGCGGCCAGCGGCGACTTCCGCAAGATCCGCCGCCTGATGACCGACCGCCCGCACCGCTATCTGGTGCGCTCCAGCGACGACCGCGCTCTCGCGGCCGCGCTGATCGCCGACCCGTCGACCTCGGGCATCGAGGTCGACCTCGCCGAGGGCGCGCTGCGTATCCAGGCCGTCGACTTCGGCCGCTTCACGGCCCTGCTGCCGAGGGTGGCGCGCGACCACGGCATCCGGCTGCTCACGGTCTCGCCGTCCGACGAGTCCCTCGAGTCCGTGTTCTCGTACCTGGTCGCGGCGTAGGAGGCCGAATATGTACGACCCCACTGTCGCCCGGCTCACGTATCGGGCCCTGCTCGGCCGTCGCCGAGCCCTCATCCTCGGCGCGCTGCCGCTGCTGCTGATCGCGGTCTCCGTGGTCGTGCGCGCCCTGACCGGAGCGGACGACCAGACGGCGTCCGACCTGCTGGGCGGGTTCGCGCTCGCCACCATGGTGCCGATCATCGGCGTCATCGCGGGGACGGGCGCGATCGGCCCGGAGATCGACGACGGCTCCGTCGTCTACCTGCTGTCCAAGCCGATCAAGCGGCCCACGATCATCTTCACCAAGCTGATCGTGGCGATCGCGGTGACCATGGTGTTCTCGGCACTGCCGACCCTGATCGCCGGGTTCGTCCTCAACGGCAACGGCCAGCAGATCGCCGTCGCCTACACGGTCGCCGCGCTGGTCTCCTCCATCGCCTACGCCGCGCTCTTCCTGCTGCTCGGCACGGTGTCGCGGCACGCGGTCGTCTTCGGCCTCGTCTACGCCCTGGTCTGGGAGGCCCTGTTCGGCTCCCTGGTACCGGGCGCGCGCACGCTCAGCGTTCAGCAGTGGTCCCTGGCGGTCGCCCACGAGGTGGCCGGCGGCGACCTGATCACCTCGGACGTCGGACTGACCACGGCGACGGTCCTGCTGGTCGCGGTGACCGTGCTGGCCACCTGGTACGCGGGACAGAAACTGCGGGCACTCACGCTGGCCGGCGAGGAGTAGGCGCCCCCGGGGGCGGCCGGACGACCACCGCCCCCTGAGGGGAACGCTCTTGACGGAGGCTTCACCTTCGTCGGGGCACACTGGGCCGAACGGGACAGAGCGGGAAGACCGGAAGGACTGCCGGGAGGATCACGATGGCGGACGAGGCGGGGCGGCACGACGACCGGGAGCGCGAGGACCGCGGACGGCCCGGGGAGGGACCCTCGGGGGCGCATTCCGCGGGGGACTCGGCGGGGTCGGGGGACGGCCTCTGGGGCGACCTCGTCCTCGACGAGGACTTCGTACGGTCCGCCGAGACGTCCGAGCCGTCCGCCCGCGCCCGGATGCTCGCAGCCCGTTGGCGTGACGAGAAGCCCGAGCCGCAGCCCTGGCGGTCCGACGAACCGCCGACGGGCTGGTTCTTCAGCAAGGCCCGCCGCCGCAGGTGGCGACGGCGCTAACCGACTCCCCTCTATCGCACGGCCGTTTTATTCGGTGGCGTCCGACTCGTCCGCCCGGCACAGTGGTGATGTCCACGCCGCCGGTCGAACCGAGTCGGCGTCGCACACGGGGAGAGGAGCGGGGCGATGCCCATGCACGGCAGTTCGTCCCGCTTCCGTCAGGGCAGCCCGAGGCGGGCTCCGGAGTAGTTACCCCTCCGTCGAGCCCGCCCCGCACGGGGAGCTGCCCGGGGCGGCCGCTTCGAGCACGCGAATCCCACTTCGCGTGGGCCGCCTTCCCGGCTTCCGCCTCCCAGGGGGCGAACCTGGCCGGGGCGATGGGGTCACCCTCATCGCCCCGGCACCACGGCCGACGGCGGGACTGCGACCGGCCGGGCGGCACCGTGTTTGCGGGTCGCCCCCGCCCAGAACGCCACCGTGACTGCCAGAGGCACCGAGGCCACGGGACATCTCGAGGCCACCGGACCGCACTGACGCCGATCACGACAGGCCACCAAGGCGCCACCCGCGCCCACGCACCAGGCGCCACCCGCCCGCGCTGCGCGTTACCCGGTCCGGCTCACCCGGTCCGGTCCGGCCCGCCCGCGCGGCCGGGACCGCCCGCCCGGGCGCCAACCGGCCAACCGGTCAGCCGCACGGCCTGTGCCGGCAGCGCCACCCGCGCCTACGCGGCCAGCAGGCGTTCCAGGACCACCGCGATGCCGTCCTCCTCGTTCGAGGAGGTGATCTCGTCGGCCACCGCCTTCAGTTCGTCGTGGGCGTTGGACATCGCCACGCTGTGGGACGCCCAGGCGAACATCGGGATGTCGTTGGGCATGTCGCCGAAGGCGATCGTGTCGGCGGCCCTGAGACCCAGGCGGCGGGCGGCGAGGGAGAGACCCGTGGCCTTGGACAGGCCGAGGGGGAGCAGCTCCACAATGCCCGCACCGGCCATCACCACCGAGACGAAGCCGCCCGCGGCCCGGCGGGACGCCTCGGCGAGCTCGTCGTCGGACAGTTCCGGGTGCTGGATGTAGATCTTGTTCAGCGGGGCCGACCAGAGGTCCGAGGCGTCCGTGAACGGCGTCGCCGGCAGTCTGCCGGCGACGTATCCGGGACCGACCAGCACCTCGCCGTCCAGCCCGTCCCGGCACGCCGCCAGGTGGAGCGGGCCGACCTCGGCCTCGATCTTGGCGAGGGCCACCCCGGCCAGCTGCCGGTCCAGGGTCACCGAGGTGAGCAGACGGTGTTCGCCGGCGTCGTAGACCTGGGCGCCCTGGCCGCAGACGGCGAGGCCGTCGTAGCCGAGGTCGTCGAGGATGTGCCGGGTCCAGGGGGCCGCGCGGCCGGTGACGACGATGTGGGCGGCCCCCGCCGCGGTGGCGGCGGCGAGGGCGTCACGGGTGCGCGGCGAGATCGACTCGTCGGAACGCAGCAGCGTCCCGTCGAGGTCGGTCGCGATCAGCCGGTAGGGAAAGGTCGTGGCTGCGGTGGCCTCGCTCACCGGGCCACCGGTTCCAGGACCTCCCGGCCGCCGAGGTACGGGCGCAGCACCTCGGGCACGCGCACCGAACCGTCGGGCTGCTGGTGGTTCTCGAGGATCGCCACGATCGTGCGGGGAACGGCGCACAGGGTGCCGTTGAGCGTGGCCAGCGGGCGGACCTGCTTGCCCTCGCGGACGCGGATCTGCAGGCGGCGGGACTGGAACTCGGTGCAGTCCGAGGTCGAGGTCAGCTCGCGGTACTTGCCCTGGGTCGGGATCCACGCCTCGCAGTCGAACTTGCGGGAGGCGGACGCGCCGAGGTCGGCCGACGCGACGTCGATGACCCGGAACGGCAGCTCGAGCGACGTCAGCCACTGCTTCTCCCACTCCAGCAGGCGCTGGTGCTCGGCCTGCGAGTCCTCGGGAGTGACGTAGGTGAACATCTCCACCTTGTCGAACTGGTGGACGCGGAAGATGCCCTTGGTGTCCTTGCCGTGCGAGCCGGCCTCGCGGCGGAAGCACGGCGAGAAGCCGGCGTAGCGCAGCGGGAGGCGATCGGCGTCGATGATCTCGTCCATGTGGTACGCGGCGAGGGGGACCTCGGAGGTGCCGACCAGGTAGAGGTCGTCCTTGTCGAGGTGGTAGACGTCCTGGGCCGCCTGGCCGAGGAAGCCGGTGCCGGCCATCGACTGCGGGCGCACCAGCGCGGGGGTGAGCATCGGCGTGAAGCCGGCGGCCGTGGCCTGCGCGATCGCGGCGTTGACCAGGGCCAGCTCCAGCAGGGCGCCGACGCCGGTGAGGAAGTAGAAGCGGGATCCGGAGACCTTCGCGCCGCGCTCCACGTCGATCGCGCCGAGCAGCTGGCCCAGCTCCAGGTGGTCCTTGGGTGCGAAGCCCTCGGCGTCGAAGTCGCGGATCTCGCCGTGCGTCTCCAGGGTGACGAAGTCCTCCTCGCCGCCGACGGGCACGTCGGGGTGGACGAGGTTGCCGAGCCGGAGGAGGAGCTCCTGGGTCTCGGCGTCGGCGGCGTCGCGCTCGGCGTCCGCGGCCTTGACGTCGGCGGCGAGCTGGCTCGCCTTCTTCAGCAGCTCGGCCTTCTCGTCCGCGGAGGCCTTGGGGATGAGCTTGCCGAGCGACTTCTGCTCGGCGCGCAGCTCGTCGAAGCGGACGCCGGACGACCTGCGCCGCTCGTCGGCAGACAGGAGAGAGTCGACGAGCGCGACATCCTCTCCACGGGCGCGCTGGGATGCGCGCACACGGTCGGGGTCCTCACGGAGCAGGCGAAGGTCAATCACGCGGTCAAGGCTACCGGTGTGGGGTGAGGACCTACGACTCGCTATTCCTGGCAGCGCCGTACATACCGTTATGGGTGAATTGCCTAGCGTGTCAGTAAAAGGTGTCTCACCCCCTGGGACGAGTCAGGGGCGGGGTTCGGGATCGACCGGGTTCTCCTCGCTGCTTGTCGATTCCCTTCTGTGGAGCGGCACTTGGAGTGCCGGTTGTCCACAGGTGCTCCCTGGGCGGGAAAAGTTATCCACAGGGTGTGGGGAAGATCTGTGGACTTCGGAATCGATCACTCCGGAAGTGTGGGCCGCGCCGAGGAATTCCCGGTTCAAACCGACCCGCCGCCCACTTTCGGGTGGAAACCGCTCCCCCAAAGGATTGTTCAAAGGAAAAGAGTGGACGAAGGGTGAGGCGCGGGACGAGGGGGCCACACCTGTCCCGAAGGGCGATTTGTCGACTGACCACCCTTCGTTGTCGACTTGTCCCCAGGTCGAGAAGCCGCCCTGTGGATAACTTCTGTGGACAACGAAGATATGCAGGTAGGACCGGTTAGAAACGGCCGTCCTGACAGCGCGCCACCCAGTCGGCCGCCGCCACGAACTCCGCGTCCGAGGTGCCGGGCAGCGGAGCCGGCACGGCCGCCGAGGTCACGTCGGCCCGCGGATACGAACCGAGGAACCGCACATCACGGCAGACCCGCTTGAGCCCCATGAGCGCCTCGGCCATCCGGCGGTCGGTGATGTGGCCGGCGGCGTCGATGCAGAAGCAGTAGTTGCCGATGCCGGCACCGGTCGGCCGCGACTGCAGCACCATGAGGTTGATGCCGCGGGTGGCGAACTCGCCGAGCAGGTCCCGCAGGCCGCCCGGGTGGTCGTCACGCTGCCACAGCACGACGGACGTCTTGTCCGCACCGGTCGGCGCCGCGGGCCGGGCGGGCCGGCCCACGAGCACGAACCGCGTCTGCGCGTTCTCGGCGTCGTGGATCTCGGTCTCCAGGGCCTCCAGGCCGTACCGGGCGGCCGCGAACTCTCCCGCGAAGGCGGCGTCGTAGCGGCCCTCCTGGACCAGGCGGGCGCCGTCCGCGTTCGAAGCCGCGGACTCCCAGACGGCGTCCGGGAGGTTGGTCCGCAGCCAGTTGCGCACCTGCGGCTGTGCGGCCGGGTGGGCGGTGACCGTCTTGATGTCCGACAGCTTGGTGCCGGGCCGCACCAGCAGCGCGAAGGTGATCGACAGCAGCACCTCGCGGTAGATCATCAGCGGCGCGCCCGCGACCAGCTCGTCGAGGGTGGTGGTGATGCCGCCCTCGACGGAGTTCTCGATCGGCACGAACGCGGCCTCGGTCTCGCCGGTGCGCACCGCGTCCAGTGCGGACTGCACGGACACGTAAGGGATCAGCTGACGGGTCGCCGTCTCCGGAAGCGTGCGCAGGGCGACCTCCGTGAAGGTGCCCTCGGGGCCGAGGTACGCATAGCTCGCTGGCATGACCTCACCCTAATGGCCCTTGCGCGACCCGGCGTCCGTGTCTCACGGCGACCCCTTCGTGCGAGTGAACCCGCGTGACCCGAACCCGGCGTGTCTCACCCCTCCAGCAACCGCTGCCCCACGTACTCGCCCTCCGCCGCCCCGCCCGGCACGGCGAACAGACCGCTCGCCTCGTGGCGGATGAACGTCGAGAGCGCGTCCCCGCGGTCCAGCTTGCGCTGCACCGTGACGAAGCCGCGCAACGGGTTCGCCTGCCAGCAGACGAAGAGCAGCCCCGCGTCCGGCACGCCGTCCGCGTCGATGCCGTCGTGGTAGGAGAACGGCCGGCGCAGCATCGCCGCGCCCCCGTTCTGGTCGGGGCGCGTGATCCGGGCGTGCGCGTTGATCGGGACGACGAGATCACCGTGGGAGTCGGTCTTCTCGAGATCCATCTCGGTCGTCTCGGTGCCGCCGCTCAGCGGCGCCCCGTCGGACTTGCGGCGCCCGATGACCTGCTCCTGCTGCGCGACCGACAGCTTCTCCCAGTCGTCGAGCAGCATGCGGATGCGGCGGACCACGGCGTAGGAGCCGTTGGCCATCCAGGCGGGGTCGTTCGACCCGGAGGCCGGCACGAAGATCCGCTGGTCGAAGTCGCGGTCCGTCGGCTTGGGATTGCGCGTGCCGTCCATCTGGCCCATGAGGTTGCGGGCCGTCATGGGATGGGCGGTGGCACCCGGGGTGCGGTTGAAGCCGTTCATCTGCCAACGGACCTTCGCCGCGCCGCCCGCGTCCTTCTGGATCGCGCGCAGGGCGTGGAAGGCGACGAGGGCGTCGTTCGCGCCGATCTGCACCCACAGGTCGCCGTCGCTGCGCTTCTTGTCGAGCCGGTCGGAGGAGAAGTCCGGCAGCGGAGCGAGGGCGGCCGGGCGCTGCTCCTCCAGGCCGGTGCGGGCGAAGAAGCTGTGGCCGAAGCCGAAGGTGATCGTCAGGGACGAGGGACCGGCGTCTCGGGCCACGTCCGTGTCGTCGTGCGGTGCCGCCCCGCCCGCCATGAGCCGTCGAGCCGTCTCCGACCAGCGGCGCAGCAGGGCGGCGGCCTCCTTGCGGCCGGCGCCGGCGGCGAGGTCGAAAGCGATGAGATGGCCGCGGGCCTGGAGGCCCTGGGTGATGCCGGGTTGATGTTTCACGTGGAACATCACCCGGCCCGACCCGATCGAGGACAACGGGGTCGCCGGGGCGGGAGCGGCGGCATAGCCGGTGGCTCCGCCCGCGGCACCGAGCACGAGCCCGGTCGCCCCGGCGGTACCGAGCAGCTTGCGTCGGCTCAGGCCTTCGGCGGCGCGGGACTCCCCGTGGGCGGTCTCAGAGGCGGGGGCCTCGGGAAGGGACTGGTCAGGCATGGTGCGGTCAGCCGATCTGCGCGTTCTTGGAGACGGTCACCTGATCGATGTCGGAGGTCCGCACGGTCACGGCGATCTTCCACTCGCCGGCCATGGGGATCTGCACTCCGCTCGCCGACCAGTGGCCGGTGGTGATGTGGTCGGGGGCCACGGGCAGCGGACCGATGCCCCGGGTTTCGAGGGTGAGGGCGACCTTCACCTCCGGGACGTCGAAGGCGCGGCCGTCGGGACGGGTGACGTAGACGTGCATCTCGTTGGCGCCCGTCCGCGCGGGGTCGAGGTCGACGCTGACGACGCCCTTGCCGTCGGTGCCCCCGGTGTCGAACGACATGTCGAGGGTCAGCGCGCCCGAGGTGTTCGCGGCCGAGGACGACGCGGCGGCCGTGGCCGCCCTGGCCTCCTGCTCGGTGCGGCCCGGCTCGGTGGACGTCAGCGCGGTGGTGACGGCGAGCAGGACGACCGCGACAGCCGCCTCGGCGAGCACGGAGCGACGCAGGCCGAGGCGGTGCGGATCGCCGTCCCGCTGCCGCTTCCGCCGGGTGGCGTCCACGGCGGCCCGCTGCCGCGCGAGCTGCGCGGCCCGCTGCGGGTCACCGGCGGCGGACGGCTCCGAGGAGTCGGCCGACGCGGCGTCACCGGTACCGGTAAGTGCGGCGTCACCGGCGTCACCCGCGTCGACGGGCACGGCGCCCGACCGCTCGGCGTCACCGGCGTCGACGGGCACGGCGCCACCACTGCCCGACCGCTCGGCGTCACCGGCGACGCCGACGTCCACGGCATCACCGGCGTCGGCGGCATCATCGGCCCCGCCTTCGGCGCCGCCGGCACTCGCGCCCTCACCCGAGGACGCCCGCGCGGCGGCCGGTTCCCTCGCCTCGGTGTCGGTCTGCTCCCGCGCGGCGTCGGCGTCCGCCCGCGTACCGGGTGCTTCCGTACGGGGGGTTTCCGACAGCCGTGTCGTCCAGCGGCGGGAGATCCAGGCGAGGCCGACGAGCAGCGCCACCAACCCGATCTTGACCAGCAGCAGCTGCCCGTAGCGGGTGTCGGTGAACGCCGCCCAGGAGCCGAGCTGGCGCCACGATTGGTAGACGCCGGTGGCGACGAGCGCGAGGACGCTGCCGAAGGCGACCTGCGAGAACCGTCGGACGGCGCTCGCCTCCACTGGGGTGTCCGCCCGGTACAGCGCCACGAGCAGCGCGCACAGCCCGCCCAGCCAGGCCGCGACGGCCAGCAGGTGCACGACGTCGACCGGCATGGCGATCCCCGCCTGGACGCCGACCGAGGCGTGCTCGGACATCGCCCAGCTCGCCGCGAGCCCGGCGGCCACGACGGTCCCTCCGGCGGCGAGCCCGAAGGTGAGGTCCCGCCTCTCCTCGTCCTCCCGCTTGTCGTACGCGCCGAAGAGGACGGCGATGAACAGCGCCGCCGCGGCGAGCAGCAGCAGCCGGGAGACCAGCGCGGCGCCCGTCTTGGTCTGGAGGACCTGCCCGAGCAGGTCGAGGTCGAAGACGTCCCCGACCTTGCCGGAGCCGGTGTAGGAGCCGCGCAGGAGCAGCAGGAAGAGGGTGGCGGCGGTGAGCGCGATCCAGCCGGAGACGACGAGTCGCTGCACGGCCCGCACCCCGGTTCCGCCCCGCCAGCAGGCCAGCACGAAGGCGGCCCCGCCGACCATGACGACGAACCCGCCGTACGAGACGTACCGCCCGAAGCCGTACAGCCCGCCGACGACCCCGCCGCCGGCCTCCTGGTCGGAGACCGAGACGCTGGTGCTGGAGGGGGAGCCGATGGAGAAGGTGTAGGCGCCGGCCACCGGGTGGCTGTCGGCGGACACCACCTGGTAGGCGACGGTGTACGTGCCGTCGGGCAGCCCCGTGTGGAGCGGGACGGCGTACGTGGTGCCGCCGACGTCGGTCGGTTCACCGGTGTCGACGCGGTTGCCCTTGGGATCGAGGACGCGCAGGGAGTCGCCGTTCATGGCGACCTGTTCGGAGAAGGTCAGCGACACCCGGGTGGGCGCCTTGCCGACCACCGCCCCCTGCTGGGGGTCGCTGCCGGTGAGCGCGGCGTGCGCGGAGGCGGGCGCGGCGCCGGTGAGGAGCGCGCCGGTGACGGCCAGGAACAGCAGCACCAGGATCCGGACGCGGGGGGCGATGGCCTGCGTCAAGGTGGTCCCTCCCTCAGTGCCCGGTCGCGGGCGTGTACGTGGCGGACTCCACCGGCATCTCGACCTCGACGGTGCCGGACTCGGCGAAGTGCAGTTCCACGGTCACCTTCTCGCCCTGCTTCGGCTTGCGCTTCAGCTTCTCGAACATCAGGTGGTTCCCTCCGCTCTCCAGGACCAGCCGGCCGTGGGCCGGGACGTCGAGGGAGTCGACCTCCTCCATGGCCCCGTCCACGGTGGTGTGCACGGTGACACTGCCCGCGGCGGCGCTCGTGACGGAGGTCAGCTCGTCCTTCGTGCCTCCCTCGTTGGTGATCGTCAGAAAGCCCGCCGCCATGGAGTCGGAGACCGGCTGCGGTATGTAGGCGGAGCTGACGGACAGGTCGGCGCCCGTGGCGTCGCCGGAGCCGCAGCCCCCGAGGACCAGGGCGCCGGTCAGTGCCAGGGCGGCGGGGGCGAACCGCCTCACGGGTTCTGCCCCTTGATGATCTTGGGAAGGTCCTTGGTGTAGGTCTCGACCGTGGCGCCCTCGCCGTAGAGGAGGTATCCGCCGTTCGTCTTCGGGGAGAAGGCGATGACCTGGGTGCCGTGGGTCGAGACGGTCTTGCCGTTCTTGTCCTTGTGCGGCGGCTCGATGGAGATGCCGACCGTGCGGGCGGCGGCCTGGATGGTGGCGAAGTCACCGGTGAGGCCGACCACCTGCGGGTCGATGCCCTTCAGCCAGGTGCCGAGCGCGGCCACGGTGTCGCGGGCCGGGTCGGTGGTGACGAACACGACGCGCAGCTGGTCCTGTTCCGCCTTGGGCAGCTGCTGCTTCGCGACGGCGATGTTGTTCAGGGTCAGCGGACAGACGTCGGGGCAGTGGGTGTAACCGAAGTAGAGCAGTGTGGGGTGGCCCGCGGTCTCCTTGCGGAGGTCGTACTGCTTGCCCCGGGTGTCGGTCAGGACCAGGTTCGGCTTGGTGAAGGGCTGGTCGAGCACGGTCACGGCCCGCTGCGAGGAGCCGTCCTCGGAGACGGCGGCGACGGAGTCGGTGCCGGAGCCGGAGGCGTCGCCGCTGCCGCAGGCGGAGAGGGTGAGGGTGGCCGCGGCGAGCAGGGCGGCCACGGCGAGCTTCTTCTTGTGCATGGAGAGATGTCCCGGTGGTGGTGGGCTCCGGTGCGCACCGGAGGCCGTGAAGGGCCTCCGGTGCGCCCCGCGGACGGCCTGACGTCAGGAGGCGTCGGCGCGGCGGCGGCCGGCGAGCACGCCGTAGGCCACACCGGCGGCGCCGACGACGATGCCGACGATGCCGAGGACGCGGGCGGTCGTGTCGCTGCCGCCGGAGGAGTCGGAGGCCGCCGTCGTGGCGGTGGCCTTGGCGTCGTCGGAGTCCTCGGCGGCAGCGGAGGCGGTGGAGCCGTGGGCGTGGCCGTCGTCGGAGGCGTCGGACAGCGCGAGCGTCGGCGCGGGGTTCTCGGGCTCCTCGGCGCCCTTCTCCTGCACCTCGATCCAGCGCACGACCTCCTTGTTGGAGTACGTCTGGATCGCCTTGAAGACGAGGTCGTCCCTGTTCTCGGGCAGCGCGCCCAGGGAGACCGGGAACTGCTGGAGGAAGCCGGGCTCGATGCCCTTGCCCTCGGCGGTCCAGGTGACCTTGGAGACGGCCTCGGAGATCTGCCGCCCGTGCACCTCGAGCGGCTTGGCGAGCTTGCTCTTGGTGACGGCGATCTTCCAGCCGGGGACCTGCTGCGGCAGCACCGAGGAGAGCGGTGTGTCCATCGGGAAGTTGACCTCGAGCCTGGTGGTCGAGGCGTTGTCGCGCTCGTTGGGAACGCGGAAGTTCACCACCGCGTAGCCGCCCTTGGCGGCCGTGCCCTCGGGCTGCACGGTGACGTGCGCGAAGGCGGGCGAGGACAGGACGACGACGGCGGAGCCGGCGACGACGGCGGCGGCGGCGAGACGAGAGGCCTTCATGGTGGCGGAGCACTCCACTCTGAATCGAGGTCTGACGGTGAGGATGCGCGGGCACGGCTCGCGTGCGCACGCGCGTGCCGCACGACGGCGGCCGTCCCCTCCGTGTGGTGGAGTGCTGGTCGCGTCGTGTCAGGCAGCGAGGACGAGGACGTCGACGGCCGGCGGGCCGCGCCTGATCACCGTGTGCTGGAGTGCGCCGGTGCGGGGCGTGGCCGGCGCGAGGAGGGCGGTGCGCGGGGCGCGCGGGCTCGTTTCCGGCACGGCCGGCAGCCCGGCGAGCAGGGCGCGAACCAGCGCGAGCGCCCCGCGCAGTGACCGGACGAGCGCCCCTTCGGCGACGCCGTGCGCCGACAGGTGCAGGAGCCGCAGCAGGGCCGCGTCGCCGCGCCGCAGCAGCCATCCGGCGGCGACGGCCGCGAGGACGTGCGCGAGCAGCATCGGCAGGGAGGGCAACAGCGACAGTGAGGCGTCGCCGGCGGGCAGGACGTCCGCCGCGTGGTGCGCGGACCCCGAGGAGCGCGGGGAACCCGGGACGGTGCCGGCGGTGCCCGGGTCGTAGAGCCGCGCGGCGACGAGGATCCGCTGGGCCTCGGCGGGGCTGATCGCCGCCGCCGTGGTCCCGCACAGCAGGCGCGCGGCCCGGTCCACCAGTGCGGCGTCCGAGAGGGCCGTCGTCGACGGCGTCACGGCCTGTGTGCCGTGCTGTCCCAGACCGAACAGCGTGTGCAGCACGGTCTGTGCGACGGCGAGCAACGCTGCGATGCCCGGCAGGGACCGTTCGCGCCCGGCGAGCGGCACGACGACCGCGACGACTCCGAGGAAGCCCGCGCCGAGCGTCCACAGCGGGACGGTGGCGCAGGAGGCCATGGTGTGACCGGCCGCGGCCAGCACGACACAGACCGCGGCGAACACCGCGGCCCGCAACAGCCGGAGATCACCTCCGGAGCACGCCGTGCGCTGGTGGGGGTCGGTCATGGCCGCCTCATCATCGCACTGGCCACACCCCGCCCCTACGGCAGGTCCACAGATTCCGCGCCGTGCGGAAGATCAGCATCTGGTGTGGCTGGTGTGACTGATGCCGGTGAGCACCGCATACACCGTTTCCGGCCTGTCGTGCATCCCCCATATGGGCGGCATCACGCGGATTTCACGCTTACTCACGCCGTGTGGTGGCAATACGTATCGGTATGTCGAGCCGCGGCCGGGAGGCTGGAGCATGAGCATCTGGTGGTCACTCCATTTGCGGCGCGAGGCCGCGAGCGTTCCGCTCGCCCGCCGCCTGCTGCTCGGCACGATGGAGACGGCGGGGGTGGACCCCGACGTCTCGTACGACCTCTCCGTCGCCCTGAGCGAAGCCTGCGCCAACGCCGTCGAGCACGGCGGGGACGGCGCGCTCGACGGCTGCTCGGAGGCGTACCGGGTCACGGCCTACCTCGACGGTGAGAAGTGTCGTATCGAGGTCGCGGACTCCGGCCCGGGCTTCGAGGCCGAAACCGCCGCGCCGGCCGCCGTCCCCTCGGGCACCGAGGCGGAGCAGGGACGCGGCCTGTTCCTCATCCGGGCACTCGCCGACCACGTGCACGTCGGCAACAAGCCGGGGCACGCCGGGGCCGTGGTGAGCTTCGACAAGATCCTCAAATGGCGCGAAGGCGCCCCCCTGATGGCAGTGTGACCCTCGACACCGACCTGCACGCGCGCGTGGAGTCCCCGGGGCAGCGCGAGGCTGCGGGCGGGGGCGCTGTTCGTCGACGCGTTGCCGGCCACGGCACCGGCGACACGGGTGCCCTGACTGTCACGGAGCGGACGGTCGCGAAGGGTGCCGCGAGGCGTGGGACGGTCTCGGAGGGGTGCCGCGAGGCGTGTGGGACGCAGGGGTGCCGCTAGACGACGTGAGGGTCGAGCCGGGAGGGGATCGTGGGGGCGGCGGCCGTGGGGTCGCTCACGCCACGTTCCCGTCCCGCTCACCTCGGCCCCCGGGGCTAGGCCCCGCGCGCCGCGCCCGCTCACGTCACGTCCACGACCCGCTCACCCCCGGCCCTCCCAGCCTCGGCTTCCACCCTCTGCCCCGCGGCCGCCCACCGGGCCGCCGGTCCCATCGCGTACGAAGCGGTCACGGTCAGCCCGCCCAGCAACAGCCAGCCGGGCGTGCCCCACTCCACCAGCAGCCAGGTCAGCACCAGCGGGCCGAGGGTGCGGGAGACCGTGACGCCCGTGCCGAAGAACCCCTGGTACTCGCCGACCCGGTCGGCCGGCGCCAGGTCGAAGGAGAGCTGCCAGGAACCCGCCGACTGTCCCATCTCCGCCACTACCTGGAGCACCGCCCCCAGCATCAGCACGCCCGCCGCCACCCAGGGCGAGGCACCCGCGGACAGCGCGAACACCGCGCACGCGGCGGCCATCACCCACCCCGAGCGGCGCACCGCGCGCGCGGCGCCGTCCAGACCGGTGACGCCCCGTGCGGCCCGTACCTGGAAGACGGTCACCGCGGCGGTGTTCAGCACGAACAGCGCGGACACCAGCCACGCCGGCGCCTCTGTCCGCGACGTGATCCACAGCGGCAGGACGAGACTCAGCAGCGGCAGCCGCAGCAGCAGCACGGTGTTGAGCAGGGCGACGACCGCGTAGGGCCGGTCCCGCAGCACCCCGAGCCCTGCGCGCGACCGCACCGGGCCCGACACCACACCCGGCAGCCCGAGCAGCAGCAGCGCGCACACCAGGAAGCTCACCGCGTCGACCGCGAACACCGCGAGGTACGCCGTCCGCGTCCCGGCGTGCAGCGCGAGCCCGCCGAGCCCGGCGCCCACCGCGAGACCCGCGTTGAGCGTCGCCTGCAACCGCGCCAGCAGCCCCGTCCGCTCCCCGGCGGGCACCAGCCCCGCCAGCAGCGCCTGCCGGGCCGCCGCCAGCCCCGACTGCGCGGCCGCGTACCCGCACGCCACCAGCACGAAGGGCGCGAACCCGCGCACGAGCGTGAACGACGCCACCGCGAGCCCGGTCGCCAGCGCCAGCAGCACCGCCGTACCGCGTGGGCCGCGCCGGTCGGCCAGCCGGCCCAGCGGCACCCCGGCCAGCGAGCCGACCGCCCATCCGACGGTCAGCCCGAGCCCCACGCGCGCGGGCGCGAGCCCCACGATCTGGGTGAAGTACAGGGCCGACGTCGTGTAGTACGCGCCGTCCCCGACCGAGTTGCTCAACTGGGCCAGGGCGAGCAGCCGCTGCGGGCGGGTCGTCGTCATGTGCACGAAACTAGAAGCCGATTGGGCCCGGCAGAAGCACCAATCACCCAGCTTCGTAATGGCCCACTTCTGCTTCCGCGGTAACGCTCAGGGCCGGGTCAGCTCCCCTTCAGCACCTTCGCCAACACCTCCAGCGCCTCCGGATACACCCGCTCACGAGGCGTCCCGTACCCCACCACCAGCCCCTGCGGACGCCCGGCGGGACGGGCGCCGTGCCAGTGCTCCCCCAGATGCCCGACCGCGAGCCCCTCCGCTTCCGCGCGCGCCAGCACCTCCGCCTCGTCGCCGACCTCGACCAGCGCGTGCAGCCCGGCGGCGATCCCGCGCACGCCCCGTCGCGCCCCCAGCCGCTCCAGCAGCAGGTCCCTGCGACGCCGGTAGCGCAGCCGGCAGGCGCGCACATGACGGTCGTAGGCGTGGCTGTCGATCAGTTCGGTGAGGGCGAGCTGCCCGATGGACTCCGTGTGGTGGTCGCTGTGCAGCTTCGCCTCGGCGACCGCGTCGACGAGCTGCGGCGGCAGCACCATCCAGCCGAGCCGCAGCGCGGGTCCGAGCGTCTTGGAGGCGGTGCCGAGGTAGGCGACCCGCCCCGGCGCCATTCCCTGGAGCGCGCCCACGGGCTGTCGGTCGTAGCGGAACTCGCCGTCGTAGTCGTCCTCGACGATCAGCGCGTCGCGCGCGCGGGCCCAGTCCGTCAGCGCCCGCCGTCGCTCGGGGTGCAGGGTCACGCCGGTCGGGTACTGGTGCGCGGGCGTGACGACGACGGCGGCCGCGTCCCCCAGCTCGTCGACGCGCACCCCCCGCTCGTCGACCCCGACGGGCACCACCTTCCCGCCGTTGCGCCGCACGACCTCCCGGTGGAACGGCAGCCCCGGATCCTCCATGGCCACCGGCGTGCCCTCCAGCACCCGGGTGAGCAGCGCGAGCCCCTGCACGTACCCGGAGGTGATCACGATCCGCTCCGGGGGCGCGATCACCCCGCGCGCCCGCCCCAGGTACCCCGACAGCGCCGTCCTCAGCTCGATCCGCCCGCGCGGATCGCCGTAGTCGTACGCCAGGGAGGGGGCCGTCGCGATGGCCCGGCGCAGTGCCCGCAGCCAGGCCGCCGCCGGGAACGTCCCGACGTCCGGAGAACCGGGCCGCAGGTCGAACCGCGGGTCACGCGCGCGTGCGGCGGCCTCCGGCGGTTCCGCGGCGACGGAGGGCAGCGAGGCGACCCGGGTGCCCGAGCCCTGGCGGGCCGTGAGGTACCCCTCGGCGACGAGCTGGTCGTAGGCGGCCTTGACGGTGTTGCGCGAGAGCCCCGCCTCGGCCGCGAGCCGCCGGGTGGCGGGCAGCCGCGTCCCGGGCGCCAGCCGTCCGTCCCGCACGGCGTCCCGCAGGGCCCGTTCCAGCCCGGTCCGTCGGCCTTCGCCGACATCGGTCTCGAGATGCAGATCCACCCCGGCCAGGAACTCGTTCACGATCCCCCCACGTGACGACCGCGCCCCTCCAGGGGCGCGGTGAACTGCGCGACAAGCCACCCGTTTACCCGCAGACCGCAGACCGCAGACCGATGGCACGGTCACAGACAGATGGCCGCAGACCGATGGCCGCAGACCGATGGCCGGGCACCACGGGGTGCCCGGCCATCGGTACGGGACGTCAGCCCTTCAGGGACGCCATCCACGCCTCGACGTCGTCCGACCGGCGGGGCAGACCGTCGGACAGGTTCCGGTTACCGTCCTCGGTGACCAGGATGTCGTCCTCGATCCGCACACCGATCCCGCGGTACTCCTGCGGAACGGTCAGATCGTCGGCCTGGAAGTACAGCCCGGGCTCGACGGTCAGCACCATGCCCGGCTCCAGCGTCCCGTCCACGTACGCCTCCACCCGCGCGGCGGAGCAGTCGTGGACGTCCATGCCGAGCATGTGGCCGGTGCCGTGCAGCGTCCAGCGCCGTTGCAGCCCGAGTTCCAGCACCCGCTCGACCGGGCCCTCGACGAGGCCCCACTCGACGAGCCGCTCCGCCAGCACCCGCTGCGCCGCGTCGTGGAAGTCGCGGAACTTGGCGCCGGGCCGCACCGCCGCGATGCCGGCCTCCTGGGCGTCGTACACGGCGTCGTAGATCTTCTTCTGGATGTCGCTGAACCGGCCGTTGACCGGCAGGGTGCGCGTGACGTCGGCGGTGTAGTACGTGTGCGTCTCGACGCCGGCGTCCAGGAGCAGCAGCTCGCCGGAGCGCACGGGCCCGTCGTTGCGCACCCAGTGCAGTGTGCAGGCGTGCGGGCCCGCCGCGGCGATCGTGCCGTAGCCGACGTCGTTCCCCTCCACGCGCGCGCGGAGGAAGAAGGTGCCCTCGATGTAGCGCTCGGAGGTCGCCTCGGCCTTGTCGAGGACCTTCACCACGTCCTCGAAGCCGCGCACCGTGGAGTCGACGGCCTTCTGCAGCTCGCCGATCTCGAAGTCGTCCTTGACGAGGCGGGCCTCGGAGAGGAAGACGCGCAGTTCCTCGTCGCGCTCGGCGGTGACCTTGTCGGTCAGCGCGGCCTCGACGCCGGCGTCGTAGCCGCGCACGACGCGCACCGGGCCTGTCGCCTCGCGCAGGGAGTCGGCCAGTTCGCGCACATCGGAGACGGGGATTCCGTACAGCTTCTCCGCCTCGCTCAGCGAGTGCCGGCGGCCGACCCACAACTCGCCCTGGCCGGACAGCCAGAACTCGCCGTTCTCGCGGTCGGAGCGCGGCAGGAGGTAGAGCCTGGCGGCATGGCCGTCGCCCTCGGGCTCCAGGACCAGGACGCCGTCCTCGGTCTGGTTGCCGGTGAGGTAGGCGTACTCGACGGACGCACGGAAGGGGTACTCCGTGTCGTTCGACCGGGTCTTCAGGTTGCCCGCGGGGATCACCAGGCGGTCGCCGGGGAAGCGCGCGGAGAGCGCGGCGCGGCGGGCGGCCGTCTCGGCGGCCTGGGCGATCGGCTCCAGCCCGTGCAGCTCGGTGTCGGCCCAGCCGGACTTCATGTTCTCGGCGAGCTCGTCGGACACGCCCGGGTACAGGCCGTTCTTGCGCTGCTTGATCGGCTCTTCTTCAGCGGTCTCCGGGGTCTCCGGGAGCTCTTCCGCCACGGTCATCCTCCTCGATACGGCACTGGACCCCGTCCATCGTACGGTCGTGCGTACGGGGGCCAGGGGCGAAAGACCTCTTACCGTCCTCGACTCGCGCCGCAGGTCGCGCGCGACACACCCCGTGCTCGGACCGCACCCCGGAGCGGCGCTGAGCAACCGGGCTCCGGCCCGCGGCCCCCTGCGTCGAGGCGCTCGGCACGCTCCCCCCTCGACCCGCTCCTCCAGCCCCGAGTGTTCCTCCAGCCCCGCGTTCCTGAAGGCCCGAGTGTTCCTCCAGCCCCGCGTTCCTGAAGGCCCGAGTGTTCCTCCAGCCCCGCGTTCCTGAAGGCCCGAGTTCCTCCAGCCCCGTCCGTCCCCTTGCCCGCCCCGTGCCCTGCTCGACCCGAACCTCTCGCTCCACCCCCCGGCCCGCTGACCGGACCGGGTGGCCCACTCCGACCATGCGCCCACTCCGACCATGGCCCACCAGCCCGACCACTGTCCTGCTCCGACTCGTGTGGCCCAGCGCCCAGGCGGCCTACTCCGACCGTGCCTACTCGAACCGCGCCGCGAGCAGCACGACGTCCTCCGTGCCGTCCGTCGCGTCGAGCCCGTCCGGCAGGACCGTGCGCAGCACGTGGTCGGCGACGGCGTCGGGGTCGTGGCGGATCGATCTCGGGACGCCGGCGGCCGCCGCGTGCAGCCGGGCGAAGGCGCGGTCGGCGGGGTCGCCGGTGCGGTGCAGCAGCCCGTCGGTGTAGAGCAGGACCGTCTCGCCGGGCTCGGCCTCGAACTCCACGCTCGGCGCCTCCCAGCAGGCGAGCATCCCGAGCGGCGCGGAGACGGAGGTCTCCACGAAGTCCGTGCGCCGGTCGCCGACCAGCAGCGGCGGGCAGTGCCCGGCGCCGGCCAGGGTGATCTTGCGCAGCGCGGGCTCGCAGTAGGCGAACAGGGCGGTGGCGGAACGGGCCGGTTCGGTCAGCCGCAGCAGCAGCTCCAGGTCGGACAGGACGGCGACGGGGTCCTCGCCCTCCATCACGGCGTACGCGCGCAGGGAGGCGCGCAGCCGGCCCATCGCGGCGATCGCGCTCGGCCCGGACCCGGTGACCGAGCCGACGGCCAGCCCCAGGGCGGCGTCCGGCAGCGGCAGCGCGTCGTACCAGTCGCCGCCCCCGCGCGGGCCGGTGCGATGCCGGGCGGCGAGCTGGACGCCGTAGACCCGGGGGAGCCGGGACGGCAGCAGTTCCTCGGCGATCGTCGCCATGGACGCGCGCGTGCGCTCGGTCTCGAGGAGCAGGGCGAGGTGCTCGGCGGCGTGACGGACGTACAGGCCGGCCAGGTGGCGCCGGCGCTCGACCGGTTCGGCGGGCTCGTCGTAGAGCCAGACGGCCGCCCCCAGACGGCCCGCGCCCTCCCCGGCGAGGGGCAGCGCGTAACTGGCGGCGTAGCCGAGGCGGGCGGCGACCTCGCGGTGCCGGGGGTCGAGGCCGTCGGCGGCGAACAGGTCGGGTTCGGTGATCTCGCCCTCGCCGCCGGGCAGCCCGTCGAGGATGCGGCCGTGGGACAGGGCACTGCGCGGCACGGTCTCCATGTGGCCGAGATCGGCCCGGCCGAGACCCAGGCCGACGGTGCTGTGCGGGCCTAGTCCGTCGGCCGGTTCCAGCACGACGAGACCGCGCCGGGCACCCACGAGGGCGGCACCGGCGCGCAGCAGTTCCTGGAGGGCGTCGGGCAGGGTGTCCGTGCGCACCAGGCGTTCGGTCAGTTCGTGCAGGGTGGTGAGGTCCGAGACCCAGCCGGCGAGACGGTCCTGGAGCAGGGCTCCGGCGCCGGGCGGGACCGGTGGGGCGGCCGGGGTGGCTGACGCGGGCGCGACAGTGTGTGTGGGCGAGGGAACCGTTGAATCGATTCCGGCCACTTTCGGAGGGTGAGGGGCATTCATGGTGTCCGGCTCTCGGACCGGTGCGTATTGCGCGAAATCATCGCGAACCCCCATGTCATTCTGCGCCGCTAGCAGTGTCTCCACATGTACACGCACTCGTGAGGGGATGTCCAGCATTGTCCTGCGGGGATCGCTGGTGTCCGTGGGACCTGGGGGGTTGTCGGGCACGGTGCTCCGGCTCCCTTGCAAAAAAGCAAAGTTGGCTTAAAACTGACTCGGGTAACGGGTGATTGCGGTCGACTGGGCTTGCTCCACGGAGCGTCACAGCGGTCGTGATGGGTACGTACTCGGTAAGGACCAAGGTCGTGGGGAGCCACCCGCAACCTGGTGACCGACCCGGGCGTCTTAGCCACCGACGACCGTGCCCCATCCTCCCGTGGCGGAGGCGGAGAGAACCACGCGCACGGCAAAACGCCAGACTTCGCCACCCCACGCCATGCCCATGCACGAGATGGGCGCAGTATGGACGGAGTGGCCGCGCAAGCAGCCGACGATCGAACCCCTGGGGTTCCCCTTGTCCGTGACAGGGGTGTGATGCGCCAACAGGTACGCACAGTGAAGTGATCGACACATGATGTGATGTGACCCACGGTGTTGCCAGCGGTGCAACGGAAAGGAACGAGCGCTCATGCGCGAGATCCTCGGAAGGCGACGCAGGCTCCTGTCCCAGCGCAGCGACGGGGGGCCTGAGTTGATCGACGCGGCCCTGGCCTTCGCGACGGAATGGCAGTGGCCCGTGCTCCCGGGCGTGACGGCGGATCCGCAGGGGCGTTCCCGCTGCGGCTGCCCCGACCCGGAGTGTTCGGTGCCCGGCGCCCACCCCTTCGACCCCGGCCTTCTCGCGGCCACCACCGACGCGCGCATGGTGCGCTGGTGGTGGACCAACCGCCCGGCCTCCCCGATCGTCCTGGCCACCGGGGACAGCGCGCCCTGCGCGGTCAGCCTGCCGGCCCTCGCGGCCTCCCGCGCGCTCACCGCGCTCGACCGCCAGGGCATGCGGCTCGGCCCGGTCGTCGCCTCGCCCACCCGCTGGTCGATCCTCGTCCGGCCCTACTCCATGGAGCAGTTGGGCGAGCTGCTCTACGCCAAGGACTTCGTCCCCGGTTCCCTGCGCTTCCACGGCGAGGGCGGCTACATCGCCCTGCCCCCCTCCGAGACCGGCCTGGGGGAGATCCGCTGGGAGCGCGCGCCGCTGCCCGGCTCGGCCTCCCCCTGGGTGCCCGACGTGGAGGCCGTGGTGGATGCGGTCGTCGACGCCCTCACTCGTACGGGTGTGAGCGCGCCCGAGTTGTAGGGGTGTCGGGCGCGCGCCGGGCCGGATGCCCGCGTCCGCTCGTTATCTTCCGATCCATGAACCTTCGTCTCGTCGCCCTCGGGGGCGCCGTGGTGTGCGCGATCGCGCTGCCTCTGGCCATGGCGTCCGCGGGGCCCGGCGGCGACGACGAACGATCGCCCGTTTCGTCGGCCGGGCGCCCGCTGCCCTCGGTTGGCCTCCCGCTCGCCCCGACCACCCCCCGCACGGATCCCAAGGCGCCGTCGGCCCACCCGTCCGGCGCGCTCCTGCCGCTCGGGCTGGGCCTGGCCACCGCCGCCCGCTGCGGCCCCGAACTCACCTCCCCCGAGGGCGTCGAAGCGCAGACCTGCGTGCTCACGCAGGGCGAGGACACCTGGGCCCGCACCTACTACCGCAACGCCACCGGCCGCGCCCTGAAGGCCGTCCTGAGCTTCATGGGGCCGCGGGGACACACGGTGCAGATGCGGTGCGCGGTGGGCGCCGACGACGAGCCGGGAACCTGCGAGACGCCCCGCGAGCGCGGCCGGGGGGCACCGGATGCCCACACGGCGGTCGCGGAGTTCGCGGCAGCGACCGGTGACGGACCGCTGCTGCTGCGATCCGGCAGCGACTCGGGCGCCGACACCGACAGTTGACGTCCCACGTCGGAGTGTGGGCGAGGCGGGCAGGAGAAAACCCGGTTGCTGGCGACGGGGGATGCACCAGCAACCGGGCTACTCGAACGGTAACAAGAGATCGGCTCCAAGCAAATTCGATCTCCTGTTTTCATCGGCTTTCCGGACACCGGCAGTTGGCCGCTTTGCGGCGCCGACTCCCCTTGCACATAAGGGAGTTGTGAGCGGAGTCACGCCGGAGGCCGGTCCCGGTGCTGACCTTCCGGGTCAGCCCGGGTGCCGTCCGGACCCCTGTGTCAGCTGAGCGTCACCTGCCGGTTGGTGAGGCCGCCGCGCGCGCGTCGCTCGTCCGCGGTGAGCGGCGCGTCCGAGGCCAGCGCGGCGGCCAGGCGCTCGGCGAACTCGGCGGCCGGCTTCTCCACGTCGTCCGCGGACACTCCGCTCGGCAGGTCCCAGACCGGCACCGTCAGGCCGTGCGCCCGGAAGGAGCCGACCAGCCGGGTGCCCTCGCCGAGGCCGGCACGACCCGCCGCGTGCAGCCGCGCCAGGGCGTCCAGAAGCTGCTCCTCCGGGTGCGGCATGACCCAGCGCAGGTGGTTCTTCTCCGGCGTCTCGCACCAGTACGCGGAGTCCACACCGGTCAGCTTCACGGTCGGGATCGCCGCCGCGTTGGCCCGCTCCAGGGAGGCGGCCACCTCCGGCGTCGCGTTCTCCGGGTCCGGCACCCAGAACTCGAAACCGCTGTGCACAACTGGCTCGAACCCGCCTTCCGGGTCGAGCAGGTCCTGCATCCGCGGACCGTCCGACGGGGCCCGCCGGCCCTGGATCGGCGTGCCCGGCCGGGCCTCCAGGGCGCGCTGGAGGGTGTCGGCGAGGTCGCGGCTGAGGTCGCCCGACGCCGTGTCGTTCTGCAGGCCGAGCAGGACCGAGCCGTCGTCGCGGCGCAGCGCCGGCCAGGCCATCGGCAGCACCGTGGCCAGCGTGACCGACGGGACGCCCTCGGGCAGGCCGCCCTTCAGCGTCAGTTCGGCCGTGGCCGCCGGGACCAGCTCGCGCAGCGCCACCCAGTCGCACTCGCCCGGCAGCCCCTCGAACGGACGCTGCACCAGCTCGGTCACGGCGTGCGCGGCGGCCCGGCCGTGACAGGCCTTGTAGCGGCGGCCACTACCGCAGGGGCACGGCTCCCGGGCCCCGACGACCGGGATCTCCCCGTCGGTGGTCTGAGGCCGTCCGGCCTTCGTCTGCGGTCGCTTCTTGGCCATCTGGGTGTCTCCCGGGTACGGCTCGTCTGGTACGGGCGGGAGCCTAGCCGTTCGCACCGGGAGTCACGGGAACCTGTGGACAACCGACGGCGATGCGGACGACGGAGGGAGCCGGACGGGTGGACGTCGGGCGCCCGGCCCGCACGGTCCACGGGGTGGACGTGAGGCGCCCGAGCCACAAGCGGCGTCTCCGGGGTGGACGTCAGGCGCCCGAGCCACAAGCGGCGTCTCCGGGGTGGACGTCAGGCGCCCGAGCCACAAGCGGCGTCTCCGGGTGGACGTGAGGCGCCCGGCCCGGATCGGCACGGACGGATGCGCAGGGGCCGGACGGTCCCCGGGGTGGACGGACGCGCAGAGGCCGGACGGTCCCGGGGTGGACGGACGCACCCGGCCTTTCGTCGACGGTCGGGCGGCGGGGCCCCTACCTCAGGTCGTCGAAGGCGTCCGAGAAGTCCAGGTCGGGCATCGACGACACCGTCGGGGCGGTGATCCGGGAGGCGAAGTCGTCACGGCGGCATCCGGCGTCGGGGTCGTACACGTCGTCGTGGACGACGACCCACACCGTGACCTCGCCCCGGGCGTCGTCGCGCACGCCCCAGTCGTCGGCCAGCGCCGTGATGATGTTGAGGCCACGGCCGCCGTGCGCCGTCACCGAGGGGGTGGCCGGGGCCGGACGGGTCGGGCCTCCGCCGTCGGTCACCTCGACGACCAGCCGGCCGCCCGGGTCCACGCGCCACGCGGCCAGCACGTCACCGTCGCCGGCGAGAGCGTCGCCGAGCGGTCTGCCGTGTTTGCACGCGTTGCTCAAGAGTTCGGAAAGGATCAGTACGGCATCGTCGATGACCGCTTCCGAGACCCCGCCGCTGCGCAACTGGTCGCGCATGCGGTGTCTCGCCTTCCCCACGCCCGCAGGGCCATGGGGTACGGCCATGCTCGACGACGTGGGCACCTCCTGTGCCACCACCAACGCCACCCCCGAGACCTCCTTCGCCCCACGCCACGGTGTGGATGCCCCATTGGCCTGTACCGGAAACCGGCCAATCCAGGTCCGACGACGCATTCACAACGATCGAATACGGAACGAACGCGCCGGGGCACTCCCCGTGACGGAACGGTCGGTATGTGGCTTGATTTCTTCGATATGGCCGAGAATGGAGGATGCTTCAGGTGGACGCTGTGGTCAAGAGGTGTGGATGGGGCTTCTGGGACTTCTGTGACTTCCCGCGCCTCACCGGATGTCCGGAAGACCTCACCTGCCGAGCCGGCGCAGCACCGCGCGCGGGCGGTTGGTGATGATCGCGTCGACGCCCAGCTCGACGCACACGTCGATGTCCTCGGGCTCGTTCACCGTCCACACGTGCACCTGGTGACCGGCCCGCTTGAGCCGCTCCACATAGGCGGGGTGGCTGCGCACGATCCGGATCGAGGGACCCGCGATCCCCACCCCGGCGGGCAGCCGTCCGTCCCGCAGGCGCGGTGAGACGAACTGCATCAGGTAGACGGTCGGCAGCGTCGGCGCGGCGGCACGCACGCGATGCAGCGACCGCGCCGAGAAGCTCATGATCCGCACCGGTGACTCGGCGCCCGTGGCCGGCGCGTCCAGGCCGAACCGCTTGAGGAGCAGCAGCAGCCGTTCCTCCACCTGCCCCGCCCAGCGCGTCGGGTGCTTCGTCTCGATGGCGAGCTCCACCCGCCGCCCCGCGTCCGCGACCAGCTCCAGCAGCCGCTCCAGCGTCAGGACGGAGGTCGCCTCCCGGTCCTCGGGGCGGACCTCCCAGTCGGGCTCCTCGTCCCGCACGTTCCAGGCGTCCCGGGCCTCACGGGACTTCCAGGAGCCGAAGTCCAGCGCCGCGAGGTCGGCGAGTTCCAGTGCGGAGACGGCCCCCCGGCCGTTCGACGTACGGTTGACGCGGCGGTCGTGGACACAGACGAGATGACCGTCCGCGGTCAGCCGCACATCGCACTCGAGGGCGTCCGCACCGTCCTCGATCGCCTTCTTGTACGCGGCCAGGGTGTGCTCGGGAGCCTCCTCGGAGGCCCCGCGGTGGGCGACGACTTGGATCGGGTGCTGCTGCCGTGCGTGGGTCACCGCGTCATGGTGCCACCAGGGCGGGGTACGCGTCCGTCGGAGCGGACGAAGGAACGGGGCGGAAATCCGGCAGGCAGCGGGACGGAGAGGCGCGGGAGTCTGAGAACCCTCTGAGATGTTCCGGGAAAGTGTCCGGATTGCAGAACAATGCCCCATGTAAAGAATGGCCATGGACCCACAGCCAGCGCTTATGGTGCTCTGACGGCCCGTGGGAAAAGCTTGAGACGTACAAAAGCACACGCACAGCTGCAGCGCGCCAGGGTCGACGACAACGAGCACGCGCCTGACCCAGTGCGACCGAGCAACAGCCGTGGATCGAGGAGAAGAGCTGTGAGCACCGAGAACGAGGGCACCAACGAGGGCACCCCGGTCCCGCCGGCCCCGTCCGCACCCCCCGTGCCGGTGGAATCTCCCTCGGCCTCCCCGCGGACGGCCGCCCCCGAGGCCGGCACGCCCACCACCCCGCTTCCGGCCGCGCCCCCGCAGCCCCAGAACGCCCCGGACTCGCCGCCCCACGCCGGTCCGGGCGGCGCGCCCGACGCCGCGTGGCCGCCGCCCAGCGCCCCTCAGGGCGCCGCGGCGCAGGGCGTGGCCCCGGCCGACGGCGCCTGGCCGCCGCCCGCCGCCCCGTCCTACGCCGGCGGGTTCGGCGGCACCGCACCCGACCCGGCCGGGACCCCCGGCCACGGCGGGGCCGGCCATCTCGGGACCCCCGGTTTCGGGGGCCACCCCGGCGGGGAGCCGCCCGTCTGGGGCGCCTCCTACCAGCAGCCCAGCCCGCCGAAGGCCCGCCGAGGCCGCGGCGGTCTCGTCGCCGCGGTCCTGATCGCTGCGCTGGCCGCCGGCGGCGTGGGCGGCGGCCTCGGCTACACCCTCGCCAAGAACGACGACACAGGTTCCACGACGGTCTCCGCCTCCGACAGCGGCGGCTCCGTCAAGCGCGACCCGGGCACGGTCGCGGGCGTAGCCGCCCGGGCGCTGCCCAGCACGGTCACCATCGAGGCCGAGTCCAGCAACGGCGAGGGCGGCACCGGCACCGGCTTCGTCTTCGACACCCAGGGCCACATCGTCACCAACAACCACGTCGTGGCGGAGGCCGTCGACGGCGGCAAGGTCACGGCCACCTTCGCGAGCGGCAAGAAGTACGACGCCGAGGTCGTCGGCCACGCCCAGGGCTACGACGTCGCCGTCATCAAACTGAAGAGCGCCCCCTCCGACCTGAAGCCGCTCACCCTCGGCGACTCCGACAAGGTCGCCGTCGGCGACTCCACGATCGCCATCGGCGCGCCCTTCGGCCTGTCCAACACGGTCACCACGGGCATCATCAGCGCCAAGAACCGCCCGGTCGCCTCCTCCGACGGCACCGGCAGCAACGCCTCCTACATGAGCGCCCTCCAGACGGACGCCTCCATCAACCCGGGCAACTCCGGCGGCCCGCTGCTGGACGCCCAGGGCAACGTCATCGGCATCAACTCCGCGATCCAGTCCACCGGCAGCGGCGGCCTGGGCGGCACCAGCCAGTCCGGCTCGATCGGCCTCGGCTTCGCCATCCCGATCAACCAGGCCAAGCTCGTCGCCCAGCAGCTGATCAAGACGGGCGAGCCGGTGTACGCCAAGATCGGCGCGTCCGTCTCCCTGGAGGAGTCCACGAACGGCGCGAAGATCACCGACCAGGGCGCGGGCGGAGCCGCCGCGATCGAGTCGGGTGGCCCGGCCGCCAAGGCGGGCCTCAAGCCCGGCGACGTCATCACCAAGCTCGACGACCGGGTGATCGACAGCGGCCCGACCCTCATCGGCGAGATCTGGACCCACCAACCCGGCGACAAGGTCACGCTCACCTACGAGCGCGACGGCAGGTCCCACACCGTCGACCTCACCCTGGGCTCCCGCAAGGGCGACGGCTGACCGCCTCGCCCCCGAGTGACCACGCGCGCCCGCGCCCACCCGTTACTCTTGTCCCCGCGCCGCCCGTCATGTGAGCGTGCGGCGCGGGGTGGGTTGCCCGAGCGGCCTAAGGGAACGGTCTTGAAAACCGTCGTGGCAGCGATGTCACCGTGGGTTCAAATCCCACACCCACCGCCAGATGAAACGGCCCCTGACCAGGCGATTGGTCAGGGGCCGTCGTCGTGCCCGGTTCCCGCTCAACACCGTGGTTCCCCGTGGATTCCCGCTGGATCGGGCACGGATGGGGCACGTGCACCTAACGGCTTCTGACCTAGACCGGCTGCTCAACGGCGATTGTCCCAGCGGACGGGACGGCTCATCGCTGAATCAGCCAGATCAGCCAACCGATGATCGCCGCCCCTGCTGCCGAGGAGGCACCGCCGACGGCGTTTCGAAAGATGAGCCGGAGCAGGGGGCTCAACCGTCGAGACTGCCGCTTCGGCGGCTGGGAGGTGGCGCGCTGCCCGGTGGCAGGCTCAGGGTCGTTGCGGTCGGCGCTCATGGTTCTCTCCTGAATGTGGCGTCGCATGATCAGGGACCTGCCCGCGGCGATGCCAGCAAGCTCAGGTGGCTGGTGATCCCCTGATTTCACTGCTGAGCCTACGAATTGGAGGTCTCGAGAAGTACAGGTAGACCGCTCGGATCCGATGTAATTTCCAGAGGTGATTAGCGAACCGGGCACGATCGACGATCTGGTCGCCGATGCTGCGGCGGCAGGTCACCAAGTGACCAAGCGCCTCGTCCATGACTGGGTGGCCAGGGGGCTGCTGGCTCAACCCCAGCGCCGGCGGACGGGACAACGAGGCTCAGAGAAGGCGCTGCACGCTGGTGCTCAACGGACCCTTTTCCTTGACTTGTTACGCAGAAGGCAGCCGTCATCCGTCCAGCCGTTGGCTGAATTCGTGCTTGTGTGTTGGCTGTTCCTCGGTGATGACGATGTGGTGAGCACGCGACAGGCTCTCCGTGCTCTCCGCACGTACATCGGTGATCCTCGGGGTAGCCGAGCGTGGGCGAAGAGTAGGGCTACTCAGTTCGTGCATCCGCTGTGCGACTCGAGACTCGGAACCGCTTGTAGTCGCCGCGAACTCCTGAAGGCTTTCACCGCAGCCTTCTACACGGGCACCTACAACCGGGAGGACCTAATTGCGAAGTGCGCCCCTCAGTTCCAAGACAAAAGCGCATTCCGGGACGTGCTCCGGTCAATCAACCGCGGACCAATCCCAGGGCAGCCAGAATCGCTCCTGATGCACCTTGACGTCGTCCTCCAAGCAGGGAAGGCAGTTCAGGACGGGGTCGTCGATCAAGATGTGTTGGAGGAAGTCAGGGTCCGGTACATGCAGACTCGCAGGGCCGATACGGAGTGGCCGAGGCGGAGCGACCTGGTGGGAGCCATGTCCGAGCTGCTCGTGGGCCTTGGTGTTGTCGTCCTCGCCCGATCAGGCGGGCTGTTGCCTGTTCCCATCACCGACGGCATCCCGGCACCCCGACCGGAGAGACAAAACAACCCCTCGTCCCTGCTGCCGAAATGCCATTCAGATGTCTGACCAGCGAATACGTACCCGCCATTCCCGGGAGAGACGAGGGCTTCTGACTCTCCCAGCGCAGAGCACTATTGTGGCATCGTGCTCCGTCGAATCTTTGGGGGCGGCCCTGAGTAACGGCACGCGATGATCCTGTGCATGTGAAAGCGCTGGCTTACTGATTGAAGAGCAACTTGTACTGGTCGATTGCTCGCGCGTGGTCATCGGCTTGATAGTAGCTCTGGGCCTTTGAGGCCCGGCTGACTGCGGAGTCGAGTTTGGAGATGGCGTCGATCTTCTTGGACTCAGACGAGTAGGCGTTGAAGCGGGAACCCGATCCTGTCGGATCATTCATCGCTGCGAGCTCGATGTCGCGGAGATGCTTTAGGTATCGGTGGATGTCGATGGGTAGTACCCAATTCGTCTCACCGTCCGCATACTTTGCTGCTCGCATTTCGAGGTAACAGGATGATACGGGAACGTTGCGCTTGTACTTCCACGTCTTGGCGAGGCGAGCTAGTTTCTTAGCTCCGCCAGAGTGCTTCTTGTTGGCCTCATTGACGTATGTATTGTGATCTTTAGGATGAGATTTCATCCAATCGCCAGTTTTAGGGTCGGGAATCCAGTAGCCGCCTCCAATCGCGTCAAAAGCTGGGACAACCTCTACCGTCTCTTTCCCTTTGGCGAACTCGCAGACTACCGCGGGCCGGCTGACGCGCACCGTGGTGTCGGGGTATCTGTCCTTGAGGGCGTCGCGGACATTGTTGAGTGCTGTTGTTGAAGTCGGGCGCGTCCCTTTGAGGCTGACGATGTAGTCCACGTCGCTGTAGAACCAAACGCCAGTGCCGTGCTTTAGGGAGCCGGTTTCGAACATCTCTCTCACACCGAGTCGTAGGTCCAGCCGAGTCTGGATGCTCCAGCGGTGAGCCCGGGCTGCATCAAAATAGGTGCTGGAAGGAGTGTATTTTGAAATCAAACCATTAAGGTAGGAAAGCGTGGTCTCTGGCATTTTTTGTCTTTTCTGTGATTCGAGTGGTGCATTCTTTCAATTTTTGAGAGTGCTCGCGGTGATCCTACGTGTCTACTGAATCGTGACGTTCTTCAACCTGCATGGCCGTGCCGTTCGGCTTGTGCAACCTTGTCGGCGACACTGGATCGCATTGCAGCCTCGTTCTTCTCATGAAGAGCATCGTCGAGCCAGTCTGGAATGTATGGATTGCTCTGTCGCAGGAGCAGAATCTTGTCCTGCACCGCACGCAATTCTTCCTCTGTGATGATGTGTGAGCCGTCCATGCCGCTCGCCCACATGTCGTTGACCTTGCGCTCGATTGATTCCTTGGTCTTCGCTGCTTCGAAGTTGGCTCTAATCTGCTCGCCGACTTCTTTGAATGGGGCCAGGGAGGGGATAACGAGGGAGACGAAGATTTCTCCGGCTGATAGGTCGACGAGTTTCCCGACTATTAGGACGCTCGCCGCCATGACTACGCACGCTCCCACAAGTATCCATCCCCAAATGAGGTGCATCGTGGCTCCCCAGCCGAAACTGGACCCCTGACAGATAAGAACATCAAACGGGCGATGGGTCATTCCTGTGTCGGTGTACCAGTCCTTGTCGCGGCTTCCCTTGTAGCGTGCTGCGGCCTTTGAGATGACGTGTTGGGGTGGTCGATCGGCGTGAAGGCCGTTCCACGGTAGCTGAAAAATCTCAGTGTCGAACTTCTCTTGGGTGGCCGATGCGCGCATTCGATACCACTTTTCGATGCTCCCAACGACGAATGAGAGAACAAGTAGAAGAATTCCGCCGCCGCCGCCGATCAAGGTCCTTAAATCGGGCTGGGTGAGCGCGACGACAGCGCTGGCTACCGCCAGTACGAAGACTGTGGCGACGCGGAGGGCGAACACAACTTTGGCATCGGTGTAGAGGCGAGCGAACGCGGAAACCATGCGTCGTCTGTCTGTTGTGTTCTGGGCGTCCCAGATCTTAGGGGAGGTCGGCGTCGCCGTCACTGTGTGTCTCCGCTTGTGTGGGCAACAGGCACTGCGATTGAGCAGTGCTACATAGCTCTGTTGTCGCAGGTGCGTAGATACGACGGCTACGCCGACCACATGTTGTGCTTGCCATGAACCGAGGTTACTCAGGATCGGGAAGAGTGTCCCCTGAGCTGAACGTGTTTTCCGAGGGCTTTCCAGGCTTTGTGGGACACCTGTGATGCATGAGGTCGGTGATGTGTTTGGTGGACGGAGCCGGGGTCGTTGAGCAAGGTCGGGGATGCTGCAGATGGTCATCCCGGCCCCCACCGTCACGGCGGACTGTCGATGCTGGAAACCGCCCGTCATGCAGTGGTGTCGTGGCCGTCTGAGTCCGCGTCGATCCGCGATCGTCCGCCTGTGTTGGTGTCAGGCGCTGGTGTCAGACACCAATCGAACGCTTGACGGGTGGCGGGTCGGAGGATACAAGGGTCCTCCCCTTTGCGACCGAACCAGAATCAGCACGATGATCACAGTGATCAACTGCGATGCTGAGTCGAGCGTAGCCGCTATGGCATCTGGACTGATCACACAACCAGCGACAGCGCCAATCATGATCCATAGGGCATTGTCAGTGGGCTGTGGAACAGTGCCAGTAGTGCCACCGCTGCCGTTCGGAAGTGGGGTGCTGAGGGTCGGGACGAACACGCCGTGTCTCCTGATTCTCTCCGGGGCGCGCCCGCCTCTCGCCAAAGTGCTCGGGCGCGCCCCGTGTCTTATGCGGTCTCCGCTTTTCTACGGCACGACACTGACAAACGAGTGGCCCAATTCCGTTTCGTGCGGGGCACGTTGACACCAACGGAGCATCGTTTCACGTGAAACAAGCCCACGGACACTGGCGGCGCCGAGCTTCCTGACGTGCACAAATGACAGCGTGCGGCGACTTACCAACTCTTCACGGCAGGATTGTCCATGACACGTTGACCGTGACGTTGATGCACTCGGCGTCGAGCTTCATCTCGGCAAGGACGCGGTCCGCTGCTTCGTCTTCCCCACCCAAGCCACCATCCACCCCAGCTCCCATCCCGTCCGCCGTCGACCCACACACCGTGGAGCGGGCGTGGTTCATGGCGTCCAGGTGGAGCGCGCCACTGTACGAACGACCTGGACGCCATGGGCCGCGTCTGCTCGGCTCTGCCTGGGTCGGCGGTGGACGGGATGGGAGCTCCCCGCGCACGCCACTACGGACCCGCTGTCGGGAACGGCGCCCCCTCCATCCCGGTGCCGGCCGATCCCCCGCCGGAGGCATTGTCTTGGCCGCAGGCCGCGCTCTATGCAGTACTCGCCTCATGGCCACCGGCCCTATCCACCAGTGGGCGCGCGTCGGCGCAGCGCGGGCGGAGCGGGCCGAAGGCAGGAGCGGCGCCCGCAGCGGAGCCGGGAAGCGCGCCCGGCGGAGCGGAGCGCAGCCGGGGCTTGATGAGGTAGAGAAACCTGTAACAACCCGTCTTCAATGATCGAGCCAGGGTTCGCGCGTGTCGTGGGTACCCACTAGCCTGGTGACCACCCTAGGGAACTGGAGGCTGATCGATGCCCGAAACGGCGCGGCAGATCGCCGATGACCTGCGGGCACGGATCAACGACGGTGAGTTTGGGCCTGGCGCCCGACTACCCGGGGAACCCGCGCTCGTCAGGGACTACGGCGTAGCCAAGATGACGGCAAACGGTGCGTTGAAGTTGCTCGTGGCTGAGGGAGTCGCGGTGTCACGCCCCGGCTCTGGAACGTATGTTCGGGAGTTCAAGCCTATCTTGCGGGACGCAACGAAACGCCTGTCTCGTGAGCAATGGGCGGCTGGCAAGTCGATCTGGTCGGCGGACGTCGGTGAGCGGCCCATGACTCCCGCAGACCTTGAGGTCTATGAGGACGACGCCCCCCGTTGGGTTGCTCGCATCCTCGGCCTGGGGGAGGTCGGGCGCGTCATCATCCGCAGCCGGCGCTACCTCGTCGACGGTGAGCCGGTACAGATGGCGACCTCCTACCTTTCGGCCGACCTGGCGCGTGACTCGCGCATCGCCCTGCCGGACGCAGGTCCGGGTGGGATCTACAAGCGCTTGGCAGAGCTGGGTGCGGAACCCGTGCACTTCAGCGAGGATCTGCGCGCCCGGATGCCAAGTTCGGAGGAGTCGGCCGCGTTGTCGATCCCGCCCGGTACGCCCGTCATCGAGATCTGTCGCACGGCGTACACCTCAGACGGCAAGGCAGTTGAGGTCAACAGGATGTTGCTCGACGCCGGCGCGTACGCTCTGCGGTATAGCTTCGGAAGCTGACGGCGCGTCAGAAATTCGACCACGTGAGACAAAGGCCCACTTCGGTGGGCCTTTTTGTTGTGCCGGGAAGTCGCCCTCGCGTCCACTCTCATTGTGGAAACCCGTTGACCTCCCTAGGGAGATAGGATTCAATCTCCCTAGGGAGGTTCTTCGGCCTCTCGCTCCCGTTTCTGTGAGGAGTGCTTTCATGCCGTCCTTCAAGATCGACACGTCGACCGCCATGGTGTTCGTGGCGACCGCGCCGGAGCCGAAGGTGAAGAACTTCGCGACCGGCGAGCGGGCCGTCAACGCCGAGGGCAAGCCCATGTCCGTCGTGGGCCTGCTGGTCTCGGACGAGGGGGAGGGCAACCTCCTCAAGGTCAACGTTCCCGAGAACGGCTTTCCGGAGGGCCTCGTGCCGGGCATGCCGGTGCAGGTCATCGGTCTGAAGGCCAGGGACTGGGAGAACGTGATCAAGGGCGAAAAGCGCTCGGGCATCTCGTTCAGCGCGGTCGCGATCACCCCGGCGGCCTGACCATGCCCGACCTGACGATGTGGCTGGAGGCCACAGGAGCCTTAGCGGGCGCTGGCGGGCTCGGCTACGCGAAGTACCGTGCGCCGCGCGTGTACTGGTCGCTGGTGGGCCTGCCGGTGACGTGGGGCCGGTTCACCTTCTCGTACCGGTCGACGATGGACGTGTGCGGGCTGACGGTGCAGCCGTCGGGTCTGCGGGCGTTCATGACCCGTAACGTCGCCCGCCGTGAGGTGCAGCCGGTACCGCCGAAGATCCGCCGGATCCGGCCCACCGCGACCGGGCTGCGGGTGACCCTGCGGCTCCCGGCCGGCCTGGAGCCCGCCGACCTGATGGCTTCCTCTGAGCGGCTGCGTCACGCCTGGGGTGTGCACTCGGTGATCGTCGTCGAGATCAGGCCCGGGTTCGTGGAACTGCGGATGACTGGCTATGACGTGCTGCGCCGGGTGCGGATGCCGCGCAACGCTCGCCCGCACGGCATGGTCGTGCCGGTGGCGCTTCGGGAGGATGCGACCGCGTTCGAGCGGGACTACCGAAAGGCTCCGATGGCGCTCACCCTGGGCGCGACGGAGTCGGGCAAGTCGATGTATCTGCGCAATCTGATCAAGGGCTTGGCGCAACTGCCGGTGGCGCTGGTGGGTGTCGACTGCAAGCGCGGGGTGGAACAGTCAGCCTTCGCGCCCCGGCTGTCGGCTCTGGCCACGACCCCGGATGAGGCTGCCTCGCTGCTGGCGGTGCTGGTCGCGGAGATGGAGGACCGCTTCGACCTGCTGAGTCTGCACGGTGCCTCGGACCTGTGGGAGCTGCCCGCGGGTGTCCGGCCGGCGCCGGTGGTCGTCCTGGTCGATGAGGTCTCCGAACTGTTCCTGATCGCCTCGCGCAAGGACGAGGAACGCCGCGAGCGGATCGTCACCGCGTTGATCCGCTTGGCGCAGATGGCCCGTGCGGTCGGTATCTACCTGGAGATCTGCGGGCAGCGCTTCGGCTCTGAGCTCGGCAAGGGCGCCACGATGCTGCGTGCTCAGCTCTCCGGCCGGGTGGTGCACCGCGTCAACGACAAGCAGACCGCTGAGATGGGCCTCGGCGACGTGGCCCCGGACGCGGTCCCCGCGGCGAGCCTGATCCCGATGGAACGCCCCGGCACGGCTGTTGCGGCGGATGCCTCCGGCGGCTGGTCGAAGATCCGCACTCCGGAAGTGTCCAAGACCGAAGTGGTCGCGGTCTGCCGGGAGTTCGCCCACCTGGTCCCCGACCTGCCGTTCCTCGACCCGTTCCGGCCGTTCGTGCCCACCGAGTCGCCGGCGTCCGGTCCGTCGCTGGTCAAGCCCCGACCGGTGACCGAGTAACACCCCCTGCTCGACGGTCGGCGTGACCGCCCTTCGCGCCAGGTCCCTACCCCCGCCATGTCTGGAACTGGGAGGAACCGTCATGGTCCGCAATCACTGGTACGAGTACGACCCGGCCGAACGCGACGACGCCAACCGGCTCGGGATCCTGTTCGAGACCTTCCTCGACCACCTTCACTGCCACCCCGAGCGGGACGCCTTCACCACGGCCCTGAGCAACGCCTTCGACGCGGAGTTCACCCACCGCGCGGCCGGTGTCTACCCGCCCGCCGGCCACGGCTACCCCCGGCTGGAGGTCTGACCGCCATGGCCGCGAAGAGGACCGAAGAGCCGCCTGTCACGCCGTGTCAGGTGTGCCGCGGAACGGGCGAGGTCTCCCGGACCGTCCACGTCGGCCGCAAGCGCCGTGCCGTGGGCGAACAGTCCGGCCTGTGCCTCAACTGCCTCGGTTCCGGCGAGGCCCCCACCGACTGAATCCCGCCGGGGTCGGGAGGCCGGACACCACTACCCTCCCGCCCCGGCCCGACTCCCCTTCGAAGGGAGGTGCTGCACATGTCCCGCTCGATCCGCCTCGACGCGGTCCTGATCCAAGCCGTCATCGCTGGCGCGCTGTCCTTCGCCCACCTGCACGACCTGGCCGAAGCCGCCGGACAGACCGGCTGGAAGGCCTGGGCCTACCCGGTCTCCGTCGACCTGCTGCTGGTCGCCGCCTGGCGCCGACTGCGCACGGCCCGCCGGGACCGCTCCGCCTGGACCTGGTTCGTGATCGCTCTGGTCGCCTCGCTTGGCGCGAACGTCGCGACCGCCGGACTTCTCGACCTCGACCACGTCCCGGCCTGGCTGCGCATCCTTGTCGCTGGCTGGCCGGCCCTGGCCTTCCTGGGCGGAACGCTGCTGGTCCACACCCCCGCCACTCCGGCTGCTCCTGCACAGGCTGTGGACGAACCGGCGGCGCCGGAAGTCGAGATGCACCGCGGCGGCCAACCCGCATCGGCCCCGGCTACGACCGTGCCGGAACTGGCCTCCGCACCACAGCAGTCCGCCCCGGTCACCCCCACGGTGCCATCCGCGCTGCTGGATCACGCCCGGAAGATCGCCGATGCCCACGAGGCGTCCACCGGCGCCCCGATGCCTGTTGAGGTTCTGGCCTCCCGGCTCGGCCTGCCCGAACCGACCACCGCAGCGATCGCCGCACAACTCCAACTCACCTGAGCTGAAAGGAGATCCACCGATGGCCCTGCTCAACTTCAACCGCCCCTCCGACTTCCTGGACGCGGCCCGCGAGATGGCCGACACCGGTCGCCCGACCCTGGCCCGCCTCCTCGCCGAGGAAGCCGCCGACCGCACCCCGAACCCCGATGCGGCGGCCCGCATCCTCGCCGAATTCCCCGGCCACAGCCTCAGGCAGGAGGACTGATTCGGATGGCCGTGCGCCGCCGCTTCCGCGACCGCATCCGCATCGGCCCCGTCGAGGTCGCCACCTACTACGACGGGCGTGGCCGGGACATGCACACCGCCGCCTGCACCGCCCCCGGCTGCGGCTTCTCCGCCGACTACCGCGACCGCTCCGCCGCCGAACTCGCCGCCCGCACCCACCGCTGCAAGGCCTGAGGGAGGTCACCGTCATGGACGTTCCGCTGTGGCTCGCCCTCCTCGCGGTCGGCGCCCTGGGTATCAAGCTCGCCCGCCCGCCGTGGTGGCTGGTCGCCGTGCTCCTCCTGGGCGGCTACCTCGTCGCGGACAGTTTCCTCGCCCCCGCGATCAGCACCGTCGTCAAGTAACCCGAAGGGATCAGTCTCGTGTTCACGCCGAAGTACCCGCCCAAGGACACCGCACCGCCCCCGGCGACCACCGCCCCGACCGTCCACACCCCGGTGCCCATGACGCCGACCCCGGCTCCGGTGCCCGCGCCGGTCTCCAACCGGCCCACGATCCAGCTCACCCCGGGCAGCGCGCTCGCCCTCGCGGCCGGCGGAGGCGCCGTGGTCCTCGTCGTCGGCGCGGTCCTGGTGTCCATGCTCCTTGCCGTCGCGATCACCGCCATGTCCGTGGCCGTGTGCGCGGTCGTCCTTCGATCCCTCCTCAACAACCAGAAAGGCCACTGACATGGGCATTTTCAGCAAGCGTCCCCACCCCGACGAGGACCGGCACATCGAAGAGGGCAAGCGTCGCGGCGCACAGCTCAACAGGGAGATCTACAGCCGAATCAAGGACGGCACCGCCACGAAGGACGACAAGCGCATCTGGAACGCCGGGCGCAAGCGCTCCGGCCGCATCAAGTAACGCCTTCCGGGGCGGCCTCTACCGCCAAGTATCCGCCGCCCCGGACGGCTCCACCTTCCTGATCCAACGGACCCGAAAGGGAGACCCCATCATGCCCCAGCGCGCCCGGAGCACGCGCGTCTGCCGAGACTGCGACGGCTTCGCCACCGCCGCCATCACCACCGGCACCCGTCACGCCGACGGCACCCGCGCCACCCTCACCGTCACCTGCCCGACCTGCAAGGGCACCGGCCACACCCGCCCCACCGCAGACCTCGCGCGCACGGGGCGGTGACCGCAATGGCTGACCTGACCCCGGACGAGAAGACGCCCGGGCTGCACGTCGTCGCCGAACCAATCTACCGCCACCACGACGACCCGGCCCGCTGGTGGAAGTCCAACGGCTCCACCCCCACCGGCTCCTACCACTGCGGCACCTGCGGCAAGTCCGACACCGCCCGCGGCACCGACGGCGTCCGTGCCCTGGCAGACGACTACACCGCCAACCACGGCCCCGCTCACGGCAGGAGGTGACCTCTTGACCGACACCGCCACCGTGGCGGGCCTGGACCCTGCCACCCTCGCCGATGTGCTGAGGCTGGCCGGGTCTGACGGCTTCGACCGCATCCAAGACCAGATCCGCCGCACCGGCGGCTGCTCCGACCCCATCCACCTGCAAGGCTCCACAGTCACCCGCGACAAGGCCACCGGCCACGTCCTGCACTCCTACTCGACGGACACCGAGCCCGGCGGGCGGCTGCGCGTGGCCTGTGGCAACCGCCGGGCCTGCCGCTGCCCGTCTTGCGCCTGGACGTACGCGGGTGACACCTACCACCTCATCCGTGCCGGCCTTGTCGGCGACCCGGACAAGGGCACCCCGCACACCGTCCGGGATCACCCCCGCGTCTTCGCCACGCTCACGGCACCGTCGTTCGGCCCGGTCCACAACCGCCCCGGCAACCGCCTCTGCCGCTGCGGCACCCGCCATGGTGAGGACGCGCCCGAACTCGGCACCCCGCTCGACCCAGACACCTACGACTACGCGGGCGCGGTGCTGTGGAACAACCACGCCTCTGAGCTGTGGCGCTACTTCACGATCTACCTGCGCCGTGAGATCGCTCGCCGCGCCGGCCTTACGCAGAAGGACGCCCGCGAACAGTCGCGCGTCTCCTTCGGCAAGGTCGCCGAGTACCAGAAGCGCGGGGCCGTGCACTTCCATGCCGTGATCCGCTTCGACGGACCAGACGGCCCCGACGATCCGCCGCCGGCCTGGGCCACCCTCGCCCTCCTCACCGACGCGATCCGAGCCGCCGCCGCCCGCGTCGCGGTCGACGTCGACCCGGCCGGGGACCAGCCCGCTCGCACCCTGCGCTGGGGCACGCAGCTCGACGTGCAGCCGATCGGCGCCTTCGGCCACGGCGAGGAGATCACAGAGCAGGCCGTTGCCTCCTACGTCGCCAAGTACTCCACCAAAGCGGCCGAGACGACCGGCACCGTCGACCGCCGCGTCGGCAACAGGGAAGCCCTGGTCCTGCTCGAGGTGCCCGAGCACCCCCGGCGGCTCATTGAGGCCTGCCTCGACCTCCACCCGCTCTACCCGGAGCGCAAGTTGCGGGACTGGGCGCACATGCTCGGCTTCCGCGGCCACTTCTCCACCAAGTCCCGCCGCTACTCCACCACCCTCGGCGCCCTGCGCCAGACCCGCGCCGACTACCGCGCCCAGCAGCAGCGCGAAGCCCTCGGCCTGCCCGACCCCGACGACCCGGAGGCAACCACCCTGACCCTCGCCCACTGGACCTATGCCGGCCACGGCCACACCCCCGGCCAATCCTGGCTCGCCGCCAACATCCGCCGGGACCTGCAAGAAAGCCGCGAGATCGCACGCGAAGCGCTCGCCGAAATGTGCTCGGAAGGGGAGGACTGGTAACCGTGGACCGACTGCTCACTGTGCAGGAAGTCGCCGAACGTCTCGGTGCGGGCGTCCGCTTCCCGCGTCGCCTCATCGAGGAACGCCGCATCACCTTCGTGAAGGTCGGCCGCCACGTCCGCATCCCTGAGAGCGCCGTAGAGGCGTACGTGGACGCCAACATCGTGCAGCCGATCGTCTTGCGGCCCGTGGGCCTGAGGAGGGCTGCCTAATGGCTGGCAAGCGCAAGTCCCGCCGGAACTTCGGCCGTGTCCGCAAACTGCCTTCCGGCCGCTTCCAAGCCCGTTACCCCGGGCCTGATGGTGTGCTGCGCCCAGCGGACCGGACGTTCGCCACCTCGACGGACGCCGACCGATGGCTCATGCGGAAACGCATCGAGATCGAAGAAGGGCGCTGGCTCGACCCGGCCGAAGGACGGACGACCGTACGCGACTGGGCGGCGCGCTGGCTCGCTGCCGTCTCCCCGCAGCTCAAGCACAAGACCCAAGCGACGTACCGGTCCCTGATCAACTCACTGATCAACCCGACGCTTGGGGATCAGGAGCTGTCGAGCCTCCGGCCGATCACGGTTGCCGAGTGGGTCGGCGAGATGAAGACCAAGGGACTCAGCGCGTCCCGCATCCGGCAGGCTTACCGGGTCCTGTCCCAGATCATGCGGTCCGCTGTCGACAACGACATGATCCCGCAGACACCCTGCCGGGGCGTGAAGCTGCCCCGGATGCCGCAGACGGAGCCGCACATCCTCACCCCGCTAGAAGCCTCCCGGATTGTGCGGAGTGCCGCCAAGCCGCATGACCTGCTGATCGCGCTTCTCGCCTACGCAGGCCTGCGAGTCGGTGAGGCGTTCGCCCTCCGGCGGGTCGACATCGACGTGTCCGGTGGCTTCGTCCTGGTCGACGAGAACCTGGCCGAAGCCAACGGCGCCTTGGTCTTCGACACACCGAAGTCGCATCAGAAGCGGCTCCTTCGCGTCGGCCCGTCGCTCGCAAAGCGGCTCGGCCGGCACTTGGAGACGCTGCCCGGCGGGGATGACGCGCTACTGTTCACCACGCCCGCGGGGAAGCCGCTGCGCTACAACCAGTGGCGCAAGGCGTACTTCGACCCCGCCGTGTCGGGGGCCGGGCTGACAGGCGTGACTCCGCATGATCTCCGCGCCTCGCACGGAACGTGGGTCGCCGACCGGTACGGCGTGATGACCGCCGCCCACCGCCTAGGTCATTCGAACGCGAGCGTCACGACCCGGCACTACGCCCGGCCGGTCGCCGGTCGTGACGACCAGGTGGCAGAAGCTGCCGACGCCTGGCTCAGCGGACACGATCACGAGGGTGGGGCACGTAGCGGGCACGACGACGATGCCGACGGCTCCGCCGGGGCACTCGTACCCGTCTGACCTGCGGCTGAGCGGTCCGTTCGCCTCACCGCCGAGAGATCTTGAAAACCGTCGTGGCGCGAGTCACCGTGGGTTCAAATCCCACACCCACCGCGCACGTCAGAAGGGGTGTTCCTCTCCGGAGGGGCGCCCCTTCCGGGTTCAGCCCGGTGATCTTTGTCGACGGTGCGGCCGCGGTCCGGGCACCCTAAGGGCCCTTGCATGATGAGCGCTTCCGTTTGTCGAGCTCTTTTGCTCGCCCTTTTGCGGAAACGCGCAGAGATGTCGGTGCGATCGATCTTCGGGGCGAAGCGCGTCTGGAATCGCTTCGTCGGCCGCTGTTACTCTCCGACGTCAGTACGGGCGCGGCACGGGGGTCAGCTTGGACAAGTTCTACGCCGCAGTCGCGGGTGGGTTCGTGATGCTTTTCCTTACTCCGCTGATTCATCCGCTGGCGAAGCGCCTGGAAGAGCTCTCGCGGAGACTGCATCGGATCAAGCCGATGAGTATCCACATCGAACGCGACCCGTCCATCGTGTGGTCCGGGTTCCCCAACTGGATCGGGGCGTCCGTGTGGCTCCCGGAACTGCCTGGTACCGCACCGGATCACCCGACGGACTGGCACACGTGGGCGAAGGGGCTCGGCGGAGCGGACGCCTGCATGACCGTCCTGAAGATCACGGTCACTTCGAGGGAACTCGCGACCGTGGTGATCGACCCACCGCGACTCAGGCGTGAAAGCCTTCCCCTCGGCGATCCGCCGAAGGGAGTGGTGGCGACCTACCCGGTCGGTGGAGCCGCGGTGGAGCCTCGCCGCATTCAGGTGGACCTGGCTTTCGGGACCACGATGTGGGTGGGTGCCGACGGTGAATCCATCGACGCTCTGAGTGTGGTGTTGCAACCAGGAGATGTCGAGCAGTTCTACTTGTTCGCCGCGGCAGACGAGGGGCGGTACAAGTGGCATCTGGATCTGCCGATCCTCGTCGATGGAAAGCGGCAGATGGTGCGCGTCGACGATACGGGGTCGCCGTTCGTCACCTACGGAGTCAACGGCTTCGACCAGCACGTGTGGACGGGGGACGAATGGGTCGGCCGTGAGGCTGCCTGAGTCACCTGAGTCAGGTGAACCCGGTGGCGGTCAGGGCCGTCGTCCCGTGAGTGTCCTTTCGAGGGTTTCACCCGTCATCTCGATCACCCGGGCGTCGGCCCGCATGGACGCCGGCAGGTGTTCGCGTTCTTCCGCGCGGCAGACGACCGCGGGACTGCTCGGGTCGACGAGGGCCGCCCCGAGCCGGGAGACCAGTTCCGCGACGATGTCGAAGACGCCTCCGGTCTCGGGGCGGTGCACCGTGACACTCCGCTCGTAGGCGAAGATCTCGGCTTCGCTGCCGTCGCGAGCGCGGACCCAGAAGTCGAGGGTTCCGTCGTCGCTCACCGTGTGCCGAGGGTTGCGCACTTCGTGAGGTTCCAGAACGGCGCGGATCACGTCCGGGTCCAGCGGTACGGGCGTCTCCTCGCCGTCGACGAACTTGAAGATCATCGGGCTCCAGCCCAATCGGATCCCTCCCCGCACCCGCTCCCTGTGGGACAGGACACCATAACGGCTGCGGCGGGGTCATCCGCCGGTGGGGTTCCGCGGCTCGAGCCACCGGGACCTGCGCGCCGCCGAGGCGAGGGTCGCGCGGGCCTCGTGGGGCGTCAGGCCGGTGTGGACGGCGGCGTCGACGAGGGCGTCGGACAGGGCGGGGCCGATGCCGTCCTCGTAGGCGCGGCAGGCGGCCCAGTAGAGGCGGGTGTTGCGTTGTCCCTCGCGGGCGGCGAGGACGAACTGGACCAGGCCACTGCCGTGCGCGCCGCCAGCCGTCGCAGGGGTGGAGGAGCGGTGGCCGCGGGGCGGCGGGAGCAGCAGGCGCAGCAGGGCTCGCGGGCAGGGCGCCGGGGCGAGGTGCGCCGTGCCGGGTGCCGTGGTGTAGAGGCCGCGGTGGGTGCGGGAGCCGGGGCCGACCAGGTAGCCGCCGGTGCCGCGGATGTCGATGCCGGGGGCGAGACGGCCCGCGGAGTTGGGGACGGCGAGGTCCGCAGGGCCGGTGAGCCAGAGGTGGCGTCCGCCGGACGGTGTGAGGACGACGATCGTGGGCGGGATCGTGAACAGGTGGCGCAGGCCCAGTTCGCGCAGGGCGGCCGAGGAGTCCGTGCCGGACTTGGTGTCCAGGTCGACGCCGATGAGGTGGTGCGGCGG
Source organism: Streptomyces sp. NPDC030143 (assembly GCF_055573695.1). NCBI lineage: Bacteria > Bacillati > Actinomycetota > Actinomycetes > Kitasatosporales > Streptomycetaceae > Streptomyces > Streptomyces sp. NPDC030143. The sequence continues at coordinate 145,298 of NZ_JBVIAY010000004.1, read as the reverse complement.
TCTGCCGCAGGCGATGCCGTAGCCGGTGGCCCAGGGGGCGGCGGCGAACAGTTCGCGGATGCGGGCCGGGTCGGTGGAGGCGTCGTACACGCCGTGGCCGGGGCGGCCGCACTCGCCTCGGCAGGGCGGGCCGGCCGGATCCGGGGTGTCGCGGTGGGGGGAGCGCAGGGCCGGGAGTTTCGTCCGGGACAGGGGGAGGACGGCCAGGCCGTGTGCGGCGGCCGACAGGGCGTGGGCGAGGGCCGGCGTGGTGGCCGGCCGGGTGGACCGGTCGGTGGTGGCCATGCCCCCATTCTCGTACTTGCGTTCGAATAGGGAAAGGGGGAGTGGTCGGCGGAGCACCGGTACGGGGTGCCGGCCGGCTCCGGCGCCTCGAACCGGGGTGACACTCGAACCAGAGTGGCACCGCGCAACTCGACGGCTCGCGGTCCGGGGCCGTCGAGCAGGAGGACAACGGTGTGGCGGTCGCCTTCCCCCGCTGTGGTGGTGAGCTGAGGGCCGGGGTGCCGGCCCCTTCCCTGTGCACCGGGTGTGAGGTGTGGGGTGACGACGTCTGGGCGGTGATGCTTTCGGCATCGCCGCCCGGACGTTCTCGCCCGCTCGATCCGGCGACCTTGACACCACCCCTCACCTGACGGACAGTCAGAAACCGTCGGACGCAACGGCGGGAGGGCGACCGGAGTGACTGCGGAGCCAGAGGGGCTGGAAGCGCGGCTCAAGGCCTACGAGGGGCGGCCGTCCGCCGTCGCCCGCACCGGCCGGGACCCGGTGAACGCCCCCATGATCCGGCACTGGTGCGAGGCCATGGGCGACGGCAACCCGGCCTACTCCGGGCCCGACGCCGTCGCCCCGCCCACCATGCTCCAGGCCTGGACCATGGCCGGACTGAACGGACCGGGCGGACGGGGAGGTCAGGGCGCACCGGGCGGCCACGCGGGGCGTGCCCCGGCCTACGAGGAACTTCTCGCCCTCCTCGACGAGGCGGGCTGCACCGCCGTTGTCGCCACCGACTGCGAGCAGGAGTACGTCCGGCTCCTGCGACCGGGTGACGAGATCGCCTTCGACTCGGTGATCGAGTCGGTCTCCGGCCGCAAGACGACCAGGCTCGGCACCGGCTACTTCGTCACGACCCGGACGGACGTCCGCGTGGCCGGGGAGCTCGTCGGCACCCACCGCTTCCGCATCCTCAAGTACGCCCCGGCGCACCGGGGACCGAAGGAGCGCCGCCCCCGCCCGGTCGTCAACCGCGACAACGCCGGCTTCTGGGACGGCGTGCGCCGCCACCGCCTGCTCATCCAGCGCTGCACCGCCTGCGCCGAACTCCGCTTCCCCTGGCTGCCGGGCTGCAACACCTGCGGCGCCCAGGAGTGGGACACGGTGGAGGCGGGCGGCGAGGGCACGGTCTTCTCGTACGTGGTGGTGCACCACCCGCCCTTCCCGGCCTTCGACCCGCCGTACGCGGTCGGCCTGATCGAGCTCGCGGAGGGTGTGCGGATGGTGAGCAACGTGGTGGGGGTGCCGTACGACGAGGTCCGCGTCGGGATGCCGGTGCGGCTGGACTTCCGGCGGTACGACGAGGAACTGGTGCTGCCGGTGTTCCGTGCGGTGGCGGTGTGAGGGCCGGGGAGCGGTTGCGGCCGCTGGAGATCCCGGTGACCCGCACGCTGATCGTCGCCGGCGCCGTCGCCTCGCGCGACTACCAGGACGTGCACCACGACGCCGAGGCCGCCCGCGCGAAGGGCTCCCCGGACATCTTCATGAACATCCTCACCACCAACGGCCTGGTCGGCCGCTTCATCACGGACCACTTCGGGCCGACGGCGGTGCTGCGCAGGGTCGCCATCCGGCTCGGCGTGCCGGCCCACCCCGGCGACACCCTGGTGTTCACGGGGACGGTGGAGGAGGTCGACGGGGACACGGCGGTGGTGAGGGTCTCCGGGGACAGCGACACCGGCCGGCACGTCAGCGGCACGGTCACGGTCACCGTCCCCGCCGGGGCCGGGGCCGACGTCGACGTCGGGGCCGACGTCGGGGTACGGGTGCCGCCCGGACTGACGGAGGGGGGCGTCGGATGAGTGCGCGCGGGCGGGACGCCCTCGGGGGGCGGGCGGCGATCGTGGGGATCGGGGCGACGGAGTTCTCCAAGGACTCGGGACGCAGCGAGCTGCGGCTGGCGGTCGAGGCGGTGCGGGCGGCGCTCGACGACGCGGGGCTCGGGCCGCAGGACGTGGACGGGATGGTGACGTTCACCATGGACACCAGCCCGGAGATCACCGTGGCCCAGGCATGCGGCATGGGCGAGCTCTCCTTCTTCTCCCGCGTCCACTACGGCGGTGGGGCGGCCTGCGCGACCGTCCAGCAGGCGGCGCTCGCCGTCGCGACGGGCGTGGCCGAGGTCGTCGTCTGCTACCGCGCCTTCAACGAGCGGTCGGGCCGCCGCTTCGGCTCGGGCGTCGAGCGACGGGAGCCCTCGGCGGAGGGGGCGGCACTCGGCTGGACCATGCCGTTCGGGCTGCTCACCCCGGCCTCCTGGGTGGCGATGGCGGCACAGCGCTATCTGCACGTGCACGGGCTGACGCCGGAGGCGTTCGGGCCCGTGGCGGTCACGGCGCGCAGACACGCGGCGACCAACCCGGCGGCGTACTTCCACGGCAGGCCCGTCACCCTCGCCGACCACGCGGCCTCGCGCTGGATCGCCGAGCCGCTCAGGCTGCTGGACTGCTGCCAGGAGACGGACGGCGGGCAGGCGCTGGTGGTCACCTCGGTGGAGCGGGCCCGCGACCTCCCGCGCCCTCCCGCCGTCGTCGTAGCGGCCGCGCAGGGCGCCGGGCGGGCCCAGGAGCAGATGACCGGCTTCTACCGCGGCGACCTGACGGGCCTGCCGGAGTCGGCGGTGGTCGCCCGTCGGCTGTGGCGGACCTCCGGGCTCGGGCCCGCCGACATCGACGTGGCGATCCTGTACGACCACTTCACGCCGTTCGTGCTGATGCAGCTGGAGGAGTTCGGCTTCTGCGCGCCCGGGGAGGCGGCGGACTTCGTCGCCGAGGACCGCCTGCCGCTCAACACCCATGGCGGCCAGCTCGGCGAGGCCTACCTCCACGGCATGAACGGCATAGCGGAGGCCGTACGCCAGCTGCGCGGCACGTCCGTGAACCAGGTCCCGGGCGCGTCCCGCACCCTGGTGACGGCGGGCACGGGGGTACCGACGTCGGGCCTGGTGCTGGCGTCCGGCGGATGAGCGGCGGAGCCGGGCACGCCAGGGCCGGCCTGAGGAGCCCGCCGTGTGGGAGCCGGCCGTGTGGCAGCCGCGGCCGTATGGGAGCCTGCCGTCCGAGTAAGGAATGAGCGAGGGCTCGGTGAGGGGCCGACGAGGGCTCGGCGAGGGGCTCGCACGGGTGCCGGCCGGGCGGGGCCGCTCCCGCCCCCCAAGGGTCATCCCGCAGTAGGAGCCCTCCCCCCGTCCACCTTCAGGAGGTGGAGGCGGTACCACCCCTACAACCTGAGGCGGACTCCCCTTCGGCACCTGCGGCCGATCCGCTGTGCGGGGGGCCGCTCCTAGCGTGGAGCCATGACCACACCCGTCTGCACCAGCGCTTCCCACGGCATGACGCGGCCCGCTCCGTACCCCTCCTTCTCCTCGTACGTCAGGGCCCGTCAGCCGGTGCTGCTGCGCACCGCGCGCTCGCTGACCGCGAACCCGTGCGACGCGGAGGACCTGCTGCAGACCGCGCTCACCAAGACGTACGTCGCGTGGGAGCGGATCGAGGACCACCGGGCGGTCGACGGTTACGTCCGCCGCGCCCTGCTGAACACGCGCACCTCCCAGTGGCGCAAGCGCAAGGTCGACGAGTTCGCCTGCGACGAGCTGCCCGAGCCGGAGCCGCAGCCCGGTCACGACGACCCGGCCGAGCGGCAGGCGCTGCACGACGCGATGTGGCGGGCGATCATGAAGCTGCCCGCCCGGCAGCGGGCGATGGTCGTCCTCAGGTACTACGAGGACCTCAGCGAGGCCCAGACGGCGGAGGTCCTCGGCGTCTCGGTGGGGACGGTGAAGTCGGCCGTCTCCCGGGCCCTCGGCAAGCTCCGGGACGACCCTGAGCTGGCCGTTGTTCGATAACGCGCTGAAGTGCGGTTTTGGCTGCGCTTTAACGTAACCTGATCGATCATCGCTCCCTAGTGACATACCGCGCGGTATGTGCGCAGAATCAGCGCAACCGTTACCACCGCGCAGGCAATGTCGCCGCATCCGGGAGGACGCCGTGCTGAGCACCATGCAGGACGTACCGCTGCTGATCTCGAGGATCCTGACCCACGGGTCGACGATCCACGGCGCATCGCAGGTGACCACCTGGACCGGTGAGGGCGAGCCCCAGCGCCGCTCCTACGCCGAGATCGGCGCCCGTGCCGCCCAGCTCGCGCACGCCCTGCGCGATGACCTCGGGGTCGTCGGCGACGAACGTGTCGCGACGCTGGCCTGGAACAACGCGGAACACGTCGAGGCCTACTTCGCGATCCCCTCCATGGGCGCGGTCCTGCACACCCTCAACCTCCGCCTGCCCCCCGAGCAGCTGGCCTGGATCGTCAACCACGCCGCCGACCGGGTCGTGATCGCCAACGGCTCCCTGCTGCCGCTGCTGGCGCCCCTGCTCCCGCACCTGAAGACGGTCGAGCACGTCGTCGTCACTGGCCCCGGCGACCGCTCCCTCCTCGCGGGCGCGGGCGCGCAGGTGCACGAGTACGAGGAGCTGCTCGCCGGGAAGCCCACCCACTACGACTGGCCCGAGCTGGACGAACGTCAGGCCGCCGCCATGTGTTACACCTCCGGCACCACCGGCGACCCCAAGGGCGTGATCTACAGCCACCGTTCGGTCTACCTGCACTCCATGCAGGTCAACATGGCCCAGTCGATGGGTCTGACCGACGAGGACACCTCGCTGATCGTGGTGCCGCAGTTCCATGTGAACGCCTGGGGACTGCCGCACGCCACGTTCATGACCGGCGTGAACATGCTGATGCCGGACCGCTTCCTCCAGCCCGCCCCGCTCGCCGAGATGATCGAGAGCGAGAAGCCGACGCACGCGGCGGCCGTTCCCACCATCTGGCAGGGCCTGCTGGCCGAACTGACCGCCAGGCCGCGGGACGTCTCCTCCCTCGGCCAGGTCACGATCGGCGGCTCGGCCTGCCCGCCCTCCCTCATGGAGGCCTTCGACAAGCTCGGCATGCGGGTCTGCCACGCCTGGGGCATGACGGAGACCTCCCCGCTCGGCACGATCGCCCGCCCGCCGGCCCACGCCATCGGCACGGACGAGGAGTTCGCCTACCGCCTCACCCAGGGCCGCTTCCCGGCCGGCGTCGAGGCCCGTCTGACCGGCCCCGGCGGCGAACGCCTCCCCTGGGACGGCGAGTCGGCCGGCGAGCTGGAGGTCCGCGGCAACTGGATCGCCGGCGCCTACTACAACGGACCCGGCGCCGAACCCCTGCGTCCCGCCGACAAGTTCAGCGAGGACGGCTGGCTGAAGACCGGCGACGTCGGCACCATCTCCCCCGACGGCTTCCTCACCCTCACCGACCGGGCCAAGGACGTCATCAAGTCAGGCGGCGAGTGGATCTCGTCGGTGGAGCTGGAGAACGCCCTGATGGCCCACCCGGCCGTCGCCGAGGCCGCGGTCGTCGCCGTGCCCGACGACAAGTGGGGCGAGCGCCCCCTGGCCACGGTCGTCCTCAAGGAGGGCAGCACCGCCGACTTCGAGTCCCTGCGCGCCTTCCTCGCCGAGGACGGCAAGATCGCCAAGTGGCAGCTCCCGGAGCGCTGGACGATCATCGAGGCGGTGCCGAAGACGAGCGTGGGCAAGTTCGACAAAAAGGTGCTGCGCAGGCAGTACGCCGAGGGGGAGCTGGACGTCACCCGGCTCTGACCGCGCCGGGCGACACCGCCCTCCACGCACCGCCCGCCCAAGCACTGCGACGACCGGCCGGCCCCCTTTCCTCGGGAGGCCGGCCGGTCGTCGTCAGTTGGTGCCGATCCGCGCCAGCAGGTCCACGATCCGGCCCTGCACCTCGGGGCTCGTGGAGCGCTCCGCGAGGAACAGCACGGTCTCGCCGGAGGCCAGCCGCGGCAGGTCCGCCTGGTCGACGGCGGCGGTGTAGACGACCAGCGGGGTCCGGTTGAGCTGCTGGTTCGCCCGCAGCCAGTCGATGATCCCGGCCCGGCCCCGGTGCACCTGCATCAGGTCCATCACCACCAGGTTCGGCCGCAGCTGCCCGGCGAGCGCGACCGCGTCCGCGTCGCTCGCCGCCCGCGCGACCTGCATCCCGCGCCGCTCCAGCGTCGCCGTCAGCGCCAGCGCGATCTCCGCGTGCTCCTCGACGAGCAGCACGCGCGGCGGATGCTGCTCGCTGTCGCGCGGCGCCAGCGCCTTCAGCAGGACGGCGGGATCGGCGCCGTACGCCGCGTCCCGCGAGGCCTGTCCGAGGCCGGCCGTGACCAGCACCGGCACCTCGGCCGCCACCGCCGCCTGCCGCAGCGACTGCAACGCGGTCCGGGTGATCGGCCCGGTCAGCGGGTCGACGAACAGCGCGGCCGGGAAGGCGGCGATCTGCGCGTCGACCTCCTCCCGCGAGTGCACGATCACGGGCCGGTACCCGCGGTCGCTGAGCGCCTGCTGCGTATGGACGTCCGGAGCCGGCCACACCAGCAGCCGGCGCGGGTTGTCGAGCGGCTCGGGCGGCAGCTCGTCGTCCATCGGCTGCGGCCGCGGCGGGTCCGCCACCTCGACGGCGCCACCGGGCCCGTCGAGCGGCTCCGGGCCCTCGGCCGCGTTCACGTCCGGCGCCCCTATGGCGTACGAACGGCCGGCCCCCTCGGTCCCGGGAGCGAGCCGCACCTGCGCTGCCGACGACTGCCCCGCCGACGAAGAGTGCGGCACGCCGGCGGCGGGCGTCTGAGGAACGGCACCCTGCGGCGCCGGAACCTGAGGCGCGACGGGCTGAGGCGCGGGAGCCTGCGCCACGGGGGGCTGCGGCACGGTGGCCTGCGGTACGCCGGGCTGCTCGGCCGTCGGATGCGGACGGGCCGTCTGCTCCGGTCGCGTGGCCGGGTCCGGCGGCGTGCCCAGCTTGCGCCGCCGCCCCGAACCGCCGGGCGAGTGCGGCGCGGGGGTGCCGGAGGGCGACGCGGGAACCTGCGGCACCTGCGGGGCGCGCGATGCCGTCGGCTGCACTTGCGGCACCTGCGGCGCCTGCTGTACCTGCGCGGCCTGCCGGGTGAAGGGCACGCCCTGTCCCAGCGTCCGCACGCTGATGGCCCGCCCCTGCGTGGAGTCGGGATCCACCGGGGTGCTCGGGGCGTTCGGGGCGCTCCCGGCGGCCTCGGCGGGCAGGGGTTGCGCCGCCCTCGGATGGGCGACGGCGGTCTCGGGAGGCAGCGGGGTGCCACCGCCCGGCGTCGACGACGTGGACGGAGCACCGGCGTCGGGGGCAGGGGCGGCGACCGGAGGCGCTTCCGCCGGCAGCGGCTGACCGGGCGCGACGACCGGGCCGGCCGCCTGGGCGGGCGGGCCGACCTGGCCGGAGGCGTCCGGCCCGGCGTTCGGCGCGGGCAGGGGCGGCTGAGCGGGCAGCGGCTGCGCGGGCGGGGTGTGGCCCGGCAGGGGCTGGGCCGGGGCCTGCGCCACGGGGGCGCCCTGCGCCTGAGCCGGCACGGCACCCTGGGGCAGCGGCGCGGCGGACTCGGCCGGCGGCTGGGCGACCGCCCGGCGCCGACGGCCCGTGGGCGCGTTCGTCGGGTGCGGCTGCGGCGGGGTGTGATCGTCGGCCTGGTCGTGCGGGACGGCGTCGTGCCGACCGTGCTCGACCTGGGCGTCGTCGGGCGAGCCCTGGACCGGGACCTGGGACCGACCGGGAGCCTGAGCCTGAGCGGGCACCGGAACCGGACCGGGGACGACCCCCTGAGCCTGCCCGGGAATCTGAGCCTGCCCGGGAATCTGAGCCTTGCCGGGGGCCTGCGCCTGGCCCGGAATCTGGTCCTGGCCCGGAATCTGCGCCTGCGGGGGCACCGGCTGCCCGGGGACCTGGGCTTGCCCGGGGATCTGTGCCTGCCCCGGAACCTGGGTGGCCTGGCCGGGAACCTGCGCCTGGGGAGGCACCGGCTGCCCGGGGAAGGGAACCGGAACCGGAGCCGCACCGGCCCCCGCCCCCGGAACCTGACCCACGGCCTGCGCTGCGTCCCCACCCGGAACGTCACCGGACGGCTCGCCGCGGTCCGCCTCGGCCGGCGGCAGGGCGAACACCGTCCGGGGCCCCGCCTCCTGCGCGGCGGCACGTTCCGTCGCGGCGGCGAGGGCACGCCGACGCCGTCCCGTCGGCTGCCCGTCCTCCGCCGTACCCGTCGCCCCGCCGTCGCCCTCACCCGCAGCGGCTGCCGGGGCGGGAGCCCCCGCCCCCGCGACCGCGGGCAGTGCGGCCGGCAGGGCCTGCGGCCCGTCGGCGGCGCGCCGCGCGCGCCGGCCACCGGGAGCGGGCACGCCCTGCGGCGGAACGGTCCCGCCGAGTCCCGTCCCCGAAGCGGCGGTCCCCGCCGCGTGCTCGGCGGCCGTGACGACGGCACCCTCGGCCACGCCGGCGGTCGCGCCACCCGCGTCGACGCCCGCACCGGGCTGATCGGCCGCACCGGTCTGATCGGCCGACCGTCCGCGTCGGCGGCCGGTCCCGCCGGAGGCCTCCGCGTCGTCCGCCGGCACCGCGACGACCGGCGTCTCCTCCGCGGCGGCCGCCCGCCTGCGCCGCCGTCCGGTCGGAACCACTGCCTCCGCCTCGGCGCCGTCACCCGCGCCGGACACCTCGCTGTCCAGGAAGGCGTCCACGGAGGACCGCCGGGCCCGCCGCCGCCCCGCACCGGAACCCGACTCGGCGGCTCCGCCGTCCTCCGCCGGCCCGCCCGCGACACCGTCGGCACCGCCCGCGCCTTCCGACGCCGCAGCCGGGGCCTGACCGGCAGGCCCGGCCGACCCCGCCGGGAGGGCGAACGCCGAGCCCGGCACCGCCTCCGGAGCGGCGACCGCGGCGGCAGCCCCGGCGCCACCCCCCAACGGCACCTCGAGGACGTACGCGCTGCCGCTCATCCCGGGCACCTCGTGCGTCTGCAGCACGCCCCCGTGGGCGCGTACGATCCCGCGCACGATCGGCTCGTGCACGGGGTCGCCGCCGGCGTACGGCCCGCGCACCTCGATGCGGACGACCTCGCCGCGCTGCGCCGCCGCGACCACGACGGTGTTGTCCATGTAACCGCCCGCGGAGACCGGCGCGTTGCCGGTGGCGTCCACGCCGGCCACGTCCGCGACGAGGTGCGCGAGCGCGGTCGCGAGCAGACGCGAGTCGACCTCGGCCTCGATGGGCGGCGCGTGCACGGCGAACTGCACCCGCCCGGGCCCGACGAGCTCGACGGCCCCGTCGACACCGGCGGCGACGACGGCGTCCAGCATCACCTTCGTACGGTGGATCTCCGTGCCGTCGGCGTCGAGGCGCTGGTAGCCGAGGACGTTGTCGATGAGGGTGGTGATGCGCGCGTAGCCCGCCGACAGGTGGTGCAGCACCTGGTTGGCCTCCGGCCACAGCTGACCGGCGTCGTCGGCGGCGAGCGCGGACAGTTCGCGGCGCAGTTCGTCCAGCGGCCCGCGCAGGGAGCGGCCGAGCAGCGTCAGCAGTTGCTCGTGCCGGGCGGCGAGCGCCTCGTACCGGTCCTTCTCGCGCTCGCCGAGCGCCGCGTAGCGCTCCTCGCCGGCCGCGAGCTCCTCCTCGTGCTGCTCGCGCAGTTCCTCCAGCTCGGTGACGTGCTGCTGGCGCAGCGCGGTGAGGTCGGAGGCGTGCTCCTCGGAGAGCCGCTCCAGTTCCTCCGCGTGCTGCTTCTCCAGCGCGGCCTTCTCCTCGGCGAGCGTGTCGTACGGCCGCCGGTCGGTGAAGGTCATCACGGCGCCGACGAGCTGGTCGCCGTCCCGCACGGGCGCGGTCGTCAGGTCGACGGAGACCCTGTCCCCGGACTTCGACCACAGCACCTGCCCGCGCACCCGGTGCTTGCGTCCGGACCGCAGGGTGTCGGCGAGCGGCGACTCGTCGTACGGGAACGGCGAGCCGTCGGTACGCGAGTGCAGCACGAGCGTGTGCAGCTCCTTGCCGCCGAGATCGCTCGCCCGGTAACCCAGTATCTGCGCGGCGGCCGGGTTGACGAGCACGATCCGCCCGTCCGTGTCGGTCCCCACGACGCCCTCGGCCGCGGCCCGCAGGATCATCTCGGTCTGCCGCTGCGACCGCGCGAGTTCGGCCTCGGTGTCGACGGTCCCCGACAGGTCGCGCACGACCAGCATCAGCAGCTCGTCGCTGGCGTAGCCGTAGCTGTCGTAGGCCTGCTGGCCGTTCTCGAGGTTGGCGCTGGTGACCTCGACGGGGAACTCGCTGCCGTCCGTCCGCCGGGCGACCATCCGCGTCGGCTTGGTCCGCCCGCGCGGATCCATGTGGTCGGGCCGCCGCATGGAGCCCGGGATCAGCTTGGAGTCGAACTGCGGGAGCAGATCGAGCAGCCCCCGACCCACCAGCGCGGTCCCCGGAGCCTCGAAGGCCTCCAGGGCGATGGTGTTCGCGTTGACGACGGTCCCGTTGGCGTTGACCAGCACCAACGCGTCCGGGAGCGCGTCGAGTATGGCTGCGAGGCGAGCAGCGCCTCGGGATGGCCTGCTGCTCACGAGTCGCTTCCTCCCTGTTACCGCACCTTGCCGACCGCTCGGGCCATCTTGCCAACCGTCCCGCAGCGTGTCACGCGAGGGAGTCTAAGGGCTGGGTCCGTTCTCGCGGCGCCGGATGAGAGGGAGCTCGCACGACGAAGTGACACAGAACATGTGAGCGCACGTTCCGACTTCGCGGGACCTCCGCGTGAGGTTTACGGGACGGGTGCTTCTGTGGTGCGCCACCTGTGCGCGGGCCGAACAGGGGATCGAGCGGGACGAGGCGCGGCGGAGGGCGGGACGGGAACGGCCGGGTCCAGGGCCGACCACCGGCGGGAGGGGGCGGGCGGAACCGGGGCAACCGTCCTCGGCGAACCCCGTCGCGACGCGGCTGGACGCCGTCGGACGCCGTCACGGTGGCGGGACGGGGCGGGCGGAACCGGGGCAACCGTCCTCGGCGAACCCCGTCGCGACGCGGCTGGAGGCCGTCGGACGCCGTCACGGCCCGGTCGGGCCGCCACCGAGACGCTGCCGACCGCCGTCATGGCGCTGCCGGTCGCCGTCTCGGCCCGGTCGGGTGTGGTCGTCGCGCAGCGCGGGCAGCAGGGGCACGAAGCGGTCCCAGCGCTCGATCTCGCATCCGTCACCGCGCTCGAAGGTCGCGTCGACGGGCCGCCCGGCCCACCGGCCGGTCACCCGCGCGGTGGCCGGCCCGCCGTGCTGCATGGTGCACACGCTGCCCCGCGGCACGGGAGCGAAGGCGTCCCGCCCCCACCGCGTGTTCCGCTCCACGACCCCGCACGCCCCGGACACGTCCGGGTGATTCCCCCGCTCCGGACGGCAGAAGACCTCGAACCTCCCGTCGACCCCGGCGCCCGCCCCGCGGACGGTGACGACGAGACGGTCCCCGCTGCCCGGATCCGGCTCCGGCCGGGACACGGACCCGACGGGCGCGTGGGACCCCAGGGACGACAGAGACGGTGGAGACGGCGGCGGAGACGGCAAGGACGAAAGAGACGGCAAGGACGAAGGAGACGGCAGGGACGACAGCGACGGAACCGCCTCGGTGCCGGCCGCGACGACGGGAGCGGCGAGGGGGGCGGAGACGACGGCGGCGGAGGCGGTGGCAACGATGACGAGGACGCGCCGAAGCAGGCTGACCTGGAACATGCCCTGACCAACGTCCGGCCGACGAGGACGTTGCGCCCGGCAACGCCTTTGCCCTGCGGCCCGCCTGCCTAGTACCGTGGAGGTCGATTGGTGACACGACGCTCGACTGTGTCATCATCTGCACGCACCACTCGCACACACGCGAGCGGCTGTGCTGGAGGCGTCGCCTAGTCCGGTCTATGGCGCCGCACTGCTAATGCGGTTTGGGCCTTAAAGCCCATCGAGGGTTCAAATCCCTCCGCCTCCGCCCCTCTCGAAGCCCCGGTCCTCCCGACCGGGGCTTCGTCGTTCCCCGCCCGCACCGCCCCGACCATCCCCATCTTGACGTTGTCGCAGGTCACAAGGGGTATGCGAATCGGATTTCACATGGCGGCGGCAGTCATGTAATGTTCTTCCTGTCGCCGCGACCGGGCCGGAAGGGCCGGGAGCGAAGGCAGGAAAACAACAAAAGACGAGCACTCGTAGCTTAACGGATAGAGCATCTGACTACGGATCAGAAGGTTGCAGGTTCGAATCCTGCCGAGTGCACAACAGTTCAGAGGCCCTGTGGAGAGATCCACAGGGCCTCTGGCTTTTGCCTTGACGGCAGCGTTTGACGGCAACCGCTGCCGAGGGCGGTAACGGGACCGATCAGACGGCCACGAGGACACCGGCCGGGCCGTCGTCATCGTCCGGCCCGTTGCCGTCACCCCTCAGTGCGTCGCCGACGCGGTCGAAGGCGGACCGCTGGGAGTCGAGCCGTACGAAGGTGTAGATGTCCATGGTCACGCGGATGGAGCTGTGGCCCAGGACTTCCATGATCATTCGCGCATCGGCGCCCTGTTCGTGGAGCAGGGACGCGCAGGTGTGGCGCAGGTCATGGAAGCGGACCCTACGGACTCCGGCGCGAGCGCACAGCGCCTCGAAGGACCGGTTCAGGTTCCGCGGCTCGATGGGGGTCCCGTTCTTCGTGGTGAAGACGAGGCCCTGCCCTGTCCCCTTCCAGTTGGTACCGGCCGCCTTCCGGTCGGCTACCTGCTGCGCGTGCTGGGCACGGAGCGCCGTCACGCATTCGGCCGGCAGAGCCACGCGGCGGGCCGAGCGCTGAGTCTTCGGCGCGACGATCAGCAGTTCGCCGCCGACCCGCTGAAGGGCCTGCCGGACGGTGAGAACGCCTTCGTGGAGGTCCACGTCCGACCAGCGCAGCCCCAGCAGCTCGCCGCGACGCAGGCCGACGCGGACGGCCAGCTCATAGACGGCCCAAAGCCGGTTGTCACGGGCCGCCGCCAGGAGCTGACGCCCTTCTTTGGCGGTGAGCGGTTCGATCTCGCGCTTCGTTCCCATGCTCAGCTGCACGTTCCGGGCGACGTTGCGCGGCAGCTCGTCTTCCCGCACGGCGTGCTGGAGAGCGGCCCGCAGGATCACGAGCAGGAAGCGCACGGTCCGATCAGAAGGGAGCTTCTTGCAGCACTTGCCGAGAGCGCAGCAGCGCCGCTTATGCTCCGGCCGCTTCTTGTCCTTGCCCTGCGCGCAGCACTGGCAGGTGGCCGCCGTCTTGGTCAGGAAGGCCCGGATGTCGCGGGCGGTGAGCCGGGCCAGCTTCTTCCTGCCGAACTCGGACGTGACGTAGTTGCGGACGAGCGATTCATAGTTGACGTACGTCGTCCTGCGCACCTTGCCCTGGGCGACGTTCACCAGCCAGTACGTCAGGTATTCGCCGATGGTCATCTTGCTGGTGGCGACCGGCAACCCGCTGAGGGAATCAGCCTTGATCTTGGTCAGCTTCTCGTGTGCCTCGTCCCAGGTCTTGCCGTAGACGCTGCGCCGCTTGTACGTGCCGTCCGTCGTCAGAACGTAGGCACTGCCTTCCCAACGGCCGTCCTTCCGCTGGTAGATGGTGCCCTCGTTGTTGGCATTCTTCTTCGGCTTGGTCATCAGGCGGCTTCCTGTTCGATGCGGAGGGATACGTAGGCGTCCAAGGCGGCTTCGCTGATGCGGCGGCAGCGGCCGATCTTGAAGGAGGCGAGTTCGCGGGAGCGGATCAGGTCGTGGACCTTCCAGCGGCTGATGCCGAGACGTTCCGCGACCTGGTCCACGGTGAGCACGGCCGTCGTCATGCGGGCACAAGTCCTTCCTGCTTGAGGCGTTGGGTGTGGGCGATGTCATGGCGGACCTGGGCAGCGAGGAGTTCTTCGCCGGGGCGGTAGCCGCTGCTGAGATAGGTCCAGGAAGAGGTGGTGACGAGGGTGGTCTCGTCTGTGGCGGGGAGGCCGGCGCGGGCGCGGGCGGCTTCGGCCTGGGCGATGCGCCAGGCGCGGCGTACGTCGCGGAGGGCGCCGAGGGTGGTGGAGTAGGCGCGGGACTTGCTGGAGAAGTGGCCGCGGAAGCCGAGCATGTGAGCCCACTTCCAGAGCTTGAGTTCGGCGAACTCCGGCAGGTGGCCGAGGTCCCAGGCGGTGCGGATCATCTGCCGTACGTGCTGCTGGACGGGCAGGGCCTTGATGGGTTCGGCTTGTCCGGTGCCATGGCAGTCAGCGCAGCGGTTTGGCAGGCGGGAGGGTCCGCGTACGTAGCCGCGCCCGGCGCACGGGCGGCACATCAACGTGCGGTCCACGGTCCCCGCACCTTCAGCGTTCTTCGTGGCGTACTTGGCGATGTAGCCGGCGACCTTGGCGTCTGTGTACTCGGCGACCCTGGCGTCGGTGAGTTCGCCATCGCCCAGGGCGGTGATGGGGTCCACCTTGAACCGACGGCCCCAGGCGATGACGCGCTCGCCGATGGCGTCGGACTCGACGATGAGCCGGGCGCGCTCGACGGCCAGGCCCACGGCGGTGCTCAGGGCGTCGAAGGTGGCCCAGGCCGGGGGCGGGGTGGTGTGGCCGTCGGGCCCGTCGAAGCGGATCACGGCGTGGAAGTGGACCAGGCCGCGCTTCTGGTACTCGGCGACCTTGGCGAAGGAGACGCGTAGGGCGGAGTTCAGCGCCTTCTGCGTCATACCGAGGTGCTCTGCCAGAGCGCGGCGCAGGTAGGTGGTGAAGCGTGCCCACAGCTGTCCGGCGTGCGCGTTCCAGAGCACGGCACCCGTGTAGTCATACGTCGCCGGGTCCAGCGGCGTGCCGAGTTTCGGGGCGTCTTCGGCGTGTGTCTCGCCGCAGGCACAGGGGCGGGGCTTGCCCGCGTCGGTGGTGGGGCGGTTGTGGACCGGCCCGAATGAGGGTGCGGTGAGGGTGACGAAGGCGCGGGGGTGGTCGCAAACGGTTTCGGCGACGTTCTTGCCGCCGGAGAGTCCGGTCTTGATCAGGTGGTAGGTGTCGGCGGCGTAGACCCGGGAGCAGGCGGGACAGCGGGAGGCGCGGCGGTTGCCGCAGGTGGTCAGCAGGCGTCCGGTGGGTTCGTCTTCGGAGCGGTAGGAACGGACCACTTCCTTGGCGGTCTGGTCGGTGGTGATCGTCCAGCCGTGGAGGTTGACCGGGTTGGTGCAGCCGCGCAGGTTGCGGACCTGCTCTTGCACTCGGTCGAAGTTGTCAGTGTTGGCCAGTTCGATCAGGTCCCGCAGGCCGGGGCTGATGACGTGCCGCAGGTCGAGGGGGCGGCGCATGAGTAGCGGGGTCTCCTCTCTGGCGCGAGGGTGGGACCTGCGGGCAGCAGCGAACAGTGCGCTCGGGCTGCTGCCCGCAGGCATGACGGACTGGGCCCAGGGACGGGCGAGGGGGGAGATGCCGAGAGGCCGGCGGGGAGAACGCGTCCTACAGGGCGGCGTGGAGGGCGGTGGCCATGGGCAGGCCGATACCGAGTCGCCTCTTAAGCTGGGCCGCCGTGATGGGTTCGCCGTGCTCAGCGTGGTGGGACGCGGCGATGGAGCGTGCCTCGACGAGCAGCGGCTCAGGCACCTTGACCGCAGGCACAGGCGCGAAGAATGCCAGGGTGCTGGGCATGGCGACCGGAGCCGGTTCCGGCGTGACGGATGGTGCAGGCGTCAGGGCGGTATCCGGTTTGGGGGAGGCCGAATCGTGCCCTCGGGCGGGTTCCGTCTCGCCAGCCGGGGCCGGGGCGGCTGCATTGGTGGGGACCGCGTGGAAAGAGCGCAGGAGCTGCGGGCCGACCGCTCCCCAGCCGAGGAGCAGCACCGGGGCCACGGCGTCCACGGCGGCGCGGCCGTAGTGCTCGGCGACGATGGGTTCGGCGATGTTGAGGGCCAGGGTCAGCAGTCCGGAGACGTGCATGAGGCGGGTGGCCGCCTTCATCTGCTCGGGTGGGACGCCACGCAGGGAGAGGTAGCGGAGAGCGACCAGGAGGCCGACCACGGACAGGTCAACCATCGGCGCGATCAGGGGTGCGATGGGGGCGGGGACGCCGAGGCGCAGGGCCAGGGCCCAGACGTTGCCGAAGGAGAAGACGAACGCCAGGGCGGCGATGATGCCCATGACCACGGTCACGGTGCGCTGTGTGATCCGGTCCTCAGACATTGGGGGTTCACCTCCTTTTCGGTTGCTCGCGTGGGCTCAGGCGTGTGAATGGTCAGGCCGCCACGGGTGCCATAGAGCCGTCGTCGTTCGGGTCCTCCTTGGTGAGGTCGACGGCCGGGAGCAGGTCGGCCGGGTCGGCGGTCAGGTGGTTCGTGGTCTGCGCGATCTCCTCCGCCCACGCGTCCGGCACGTAGGGCGTGCGGATGCGGGTGAAACCGGGCTGCGACTGGTGGTTCATCGAGGCGACGCCGACATATGCCGGGTCCTGAAGGTTGATCGGGTTGGCATCCGGCCAGTCCCGGATGTCCTCCCCAAGGGCGGCCACGGCAGCTTCGGCGGTCTTCTGCGCGAAGCTCAGGCCCACGGGGCACACGTCGCGGATGAAGGTCGGGATAGCGTCGCCCGTGCTCTTCTGCGTGGCGAGGATGACGAGGATGCCCACCGAGCGGCCCTTCTTGACCAGGTCTTCCACGAGCCGGGCGTTCTCGGCAGCGAGGGCCGCGAGCTTCTTCGTCTTGGGGTCGCTGCCCTTGTGGTCGCGGAAGTAGGTGTGCGCCTCATCCACGATCAGCACGACCAGCGGCCACTTCTCGGACGGGCCCACGTCCCACATGGACTTCACCCCGAGTACATCGAGGACCAGGGCGGAGCGCTTGCGGCGCAGGTCCACCAGGTGCTTGAAGAGCTTGTTGGCCTCTTCCAGGTCATCGCCGACGAAGGCGAACATGCGCTTGACCCAGGCGTAGTAGTCACCCTCGTATGCGGCGGAGACCTTGCCGTCCGCGCAGGCGAACTGAACCCACGGCGCGGGTGCCCAGTCCGACAGAAGCCGGTTGATCAGCGATGTTTTGCCCTTGCCGGGAAGGCCGGCCACGGTTACGCCGGGCACCTGCCGCAGGTCGACGGATACCGGCTGCGCGTACTCGTCCACGCCCAGCTCCCACTGGGCCACCTTCTCCGGCACGGTGCCGATGGGACGGTGCTCGGTGGGGAACTTCAGCGGATCGAGCCGCACGCCGCGGATGACGACTGATCCGGGCTCGTCCTGGGTGACCGCCACGCGTGTGCACCGCCAGGCGTCCGCCAGATGCGGGGCCGCCTTCTGGTACTGCTCCAGGCCGACGCCGGGCAGGCAGCCCGCCCGCGCGATCACCCCGTACGCGTCATGCGTGACCTTCAGCGTGGGGACGAGGATGCGGGGCTTGATGGGCTTGCCGTCCGTGTTCGCCAGCGAGGCCAGCGCGGTCGGCATCTTGTCCGTGGCGCACAGCTTCAGCATCTGTGCGAGCCGCTTCCAGGTCCGCCGCACCCGCACGGCCTGCCGGATGGACTGCCGGGTCATCGCATCGGCCCGCAGGTAGCGCACCACCCACCACACCGACCAGCCGACCAGCACGGCCAGCGCCACGCCGACGACAAGGAGGCCGTAGCCGAAGGCCCCTCCGGTCGGGTCGTTGTCCTTCATGTGTTGCTCTCCTGAGAGTCGTAGAGAAAGGCCGCAAGGGCCGTTTCGAGGGCCGCCCGATCCGGGGCGGCGAGCCGGGGGAAGCCGTAGCCGACAAGCACGGCCGCCACCGAGTTGATGAGGGAGTCACTGAGCCAGGCATCCGGCCCGGCGTGAGGCAGTGGGTAGCTGCACTCGACGCCGGACCGGAACGCGGGACCGCTCACGCCGCCTCAGCGGCCGAAGCCGGACCGCCGACGAGGTCCAGGCGCTCCGCGCGGTAGGCGATGCCGTCCGAGAGCGATCCGTTGAAGATCCGGGCCCACGGAGTGGCGAACAGCTCCACTGGCATCACCGGCACACCCGGCTTGAGGCCGTTGGGGAGACCGGTCTCCGGGACGGTGATCTTCATGGCCTCGGCGCGGTCGTCCTCCATGAAGAAGAGGGTGACCACGAACAGCTTCGCGCCGGTCTCACGATCCACGGCGAACTGCGTCTTCTCGGCGTCCGCGTACTTCGGCACCGGCATGTTGCCGACCATGAACGACGCGGACGGGAGCAGGCCAACACGGATACGAGGCATGGGTGTTACCTCCTCTCGGTAGGTGCTCCACCGGGTGGTGAAGCGAGATCAACTGTGCACTAGGGCCCAGAGGTGCGTCAACCGCCTAGCGCACATCGCACCTAGTTCAGGGCTAGCGCGCATTCCAAGGTGTGTCAGGGTCTTACTGCGATAGGCGAGCTAAGCCCGCTACCCTCGGGCTATGAAGCTGCCCAAGGATTCCGACACTCCGCCGTACCGCTTGGTGGCAGAGGAGCTGCGGCGACAGATCCGCTCCGGCCGCCTCAAGCCAGGCGAGCGGGTCCCTTCGTCCCGCGACCTGGAGGCGACCTACGAGATCGCGAACATGACCGCGCGTTCCGCGCTGCGCATGCTGCGTGACGAAGGGCTGATCCACACCATGCCGGGTCGAGGCAACTTCGTCGCTGATCCCCTGCCCCCAGAGGCCGACCTGAAGGCTGGCGCTCCCGAGGCGGCGAACGGTGGGCGGATGCCCACGCCGGAATACGTCGAACTTTCCGAACGGCTTGATGCCGTAAACGCGAGACTGGACAGTCTGTTGCGGGTCTTCCAGCAACTCGGCGGCGTCACTGGCGCGAAGAAGGCGCCGAAGAAGTAGCGGGACCCCTCTCGGCGGCCCGACGCACCAGATCCTCCAGCCGCGCCACCTTCTCCTCCACCTCCTTGAGTCGCGCCGCTATACGTGCTGCCTCGTGCTTGTTCATGTCCACCCGTTCGCTGCTGTGCCGTTTTTGCTTCATACGTTCAGGCCAACCGCTGGGGCTCGCCCGGCGGCTATCCGCAGCCGGATCGAAGCTTGCCTGTACCTCCCGGCAAGCCGTCATCGCGGCTGTTCAGCTAGGTCTACCTGTCAGACCGGACACCTACTAGCGGAGCGGTGCTGTGCTCCCACCGGGCGGGCAAGAACCTTCCTGCGCGTCCCGCCGGGCGGGCTCGTGCATGCGTGAGCTGACGCCGCTCATTCGTCCAATCGTCGGGCAGGGCATCAATAGTCTGGAGAATCGCCGGTTTGGGTAACCGGCACTTGCGTGTTATGTTCCGCCGCTCGATCCACCGAGGAACACCTATAGGCGTGTCGGAATTCGCATCGGTGTGACAGCCGATCCTGCGATCCACCTCACTCCTCCATCTTCGACTCCGGGCAGGGTGGAGGCCCGCCCTCGTCTGCTACAGGTGCCGGATAGCCAGTCGGTGTGACAGGCGCCGGGTAAAAGTCAGCTCTGCCCACCCGCACACACGGCATCCTGTAATCCCCTGCCCGTGGATAGAGACCGCCGACCGCCAGAACAAATAGGAATTAATGCGGCTATAAGCGCCATAGAGGCGTCGATGCTGTGGAACGGGCGGGTAGGCGGGGACCGCGTGACCACACGCCCGGCCAGGGGCCCAGCGCAGCGGAGCTGTTCAGAGTTTCTTTACTGGATCAAGGCGGCCCGCCTGCGGCGGGCCGCGCGCGCTGGCGGCCCGTGGCCGCCGCCGCTCCCTGTCTCCGCCACCGCTCCGGCGGCCCCCCGCCGCTCAGCGCGCAGCACGCCAAGGCTGTCGACCAGGCCAGGAGGAAACCCGACCTCCCCGAGCACCAGGACCAGGCCGACGCCGACCATGCGTGACCCCCCTGCCCAACCGGCCACCGCTCCAAGCCGGATGGGCCGCAGAGCCGCATGCGGTGCCCATGCGTCATGCAGCGCTGACAACGCTCCGGCCGGAATGGGACCGAGGATCGTGACGCATTGAAGAAGCGTGGTCGAGGCCGGCGGGTGGTTGCTGGAAACACACGTGACGGGTGTTCGTTCGGCGCACCCGCCGTCGTGGCTGACTTTCGGTGGCTCAGGTCAGAACTCCTCTCCAACTCGACAACGAGGAACCGGGGTTCCAGCAGCACCCGCATACGAGCACGCCAACCGCCCCGGTACCATCGGCACCGGGGTCCTGACCAGGGATTCCACGACCGGGCCACCCTGAATGCTGTCCAGGCGGAGGGGTGGTCCGGTCTTCTGCTTGTGGGTCTGCGGCTCAGCTCAGGGCCTTACCAACCTCGTAGATCGTGGGCCTGTCCTCGGGCGCCGGACTGAGCATGGCGTCGATCAATTCGCCCAGCTCGCCATGCACCTTCACAGGCCGGCGCTTGCCACTCGCGACGGCTTGTCTCTGCTCGGGGCGCGGTGCGTCGTCCGGGTACTCGACGGCCCGCCAGCCCGTGGCGGAGATGAGCAGGGACGCGCCGAGCGCATAGATGTCCGCTTCCTGCGTAGGCTGCGCCTCTCCGGTCGCAAGCACGCTGCGCGCGATCTCCGGCGCCTCGTAGTGGACGAGGCAGCCGCGGAACGGGAAGTCGTACCCCTCGGGGACGTGCCCGCCGCGTGCCAAGGCCAGGTCGATGAGGTGCGTGCGATCCGGGCCGATGATGAAGTGTGCGGGTTGCACGTCGCCGTGGGCCCAGCCCTTGCCATGTAGCTCGGCCAGCGCCTCTACGCAGCCGAGGGCCGCGCTGGTATGAGGTTCCGTACGAGAGTCCGGTTCACGACAGGGATTCCACAGCTCGTACAGGTCGGGCCCTTCGTGCCACGGCTGGAAGTTCCAGGTGCCCAGCTCCCATTCGCCGTACGCGAAGTCATCGAGGCCGAGTCGGTGCAGCACGGCCCCTTCGCGCGCGGGGGCAAGTGCCGTCCAGGGCTGTGCGGGCCAGTCGGCCGTGGCCTCGATCGGGTAACCGACCTTCACGGCGTACTGCCCCCGATGGCTCTCGACCTCCCAGACCATCGAGCCCCGACGATTAACGACCAGGCGCTGCGCCTTGGGCATCAGTGCGTCGAGCACGACGATCGGCAGTTCAGGGGGTGTCCTGGACAACGTCTGTTCTCCTTCCGGGCGGCGCGGCCGACCCCGCATCGAGGCCGGCCGCGTCGCTGGTGTCGTATCGCTACGCCTGACCGTACGGACGGCCGCAGTCCGCGTCGCACTGCGCGAGATTCGTGCCGTCCACGGTCCAGAGGTCGTCGAAGACCATGAACCCGGCCGCCTTCATCGCGTGTGCGGACGCGGCGACCTTCTTCGGGTCACGGGGCCCTCCGCCCGGCATGGGGTTGTGGTGGAGGAAGCGGCCCGCGTACCGGTCGCAGAGCGCGGCGTACTCCTTCGTGTGCAGGATGAGTGCGTGCAGACCGAGGTCCACGTCGTCGGACGGGACCATGGGGACGGTCGCGGTCGCGGCGGTGACCACGAAGGCCACCGCCTGGTCCGCGATCCGCTCGGCCCGTTCGCGGGACTGCCCGTTGTGGACGATCACGAAGTGGGTGAGGCTGTCGAACAGCTCCTCACCAGCCACCGCGCGACCGGTTTTCTGGTCGTTGGCCGTTGCCGTCATGCGAATACTCCTTGAGTGTCGCTGTGCTCTGGCACTTGCGCCCGCATCGGTCGCCGAGGCACGGCCTATGGCGACCGGGGGATGGAAGGCCGACCCCGAACGGGGAAGGGGGAGCCAGGGAAGGTGGCACCCCGTTCGGGGCGGCCGGTCTACTGGCTGGTTCCGAGGGCCATGCCGATCACCAGGCCACACGATCCGCTGATCATGATGATGAACAGGACCCCGGCATACCGGCCGATGGCGCGCATCACAGGCCGTCCCGGCTGTTGCCGTTCTTGATGGCCAGGCGGGCGCTCAGTTCTTCCCGCGCGGTAGGGGCCACCACGTTGTCCGGAAGGGCATCCCACGCGACGCCGCCGCCGACGGGCCTTATCTGCACCCGGGCGCCGATCTCGCCCATGACGACGCCGATACGTCCACTGGCAGTGTCCTTCGCCAGTTCACCGATGCCTGGTCTGGTCTGCTGATTGCTCGCCATGCGGACGAGCATCCTGCCGCTCATCAGGACGTCGGAACCTCCGACAAACCCCACTTCGGGACGTCCCGCGTCGGGTAGAACGTCCCTAGTGCCGTCCCCGGCTGTTAGGAGAGATTGGGATGCCGAACGAGAGGTTACGTGCTGCCATGGCGGCCGGCGGCTGGACTTACGCCGCCCTTGCGGAGAAGGTCGAAGTCGACCCCAAGTCCGTTGAACGATGGGTCAATCTGGGGCGTACGCCGCGCCGGGCCACGGCCATGCTGGCAGCGGAAATACTAGGAGAAGACGTGCACGCTCTATGGCCCGCGCTCCGGCAGGCACGCCCTGCCCGCGCTGTCAGTCCGGAACTTGTGGCTCTCTACGATCAACGGGCGGACATCCCCGTGTCCACCTTCGTGGACATGCTGACCCAGGCGCGTGAGCGCATCGACGTGCTGGTGTACGCCGCCGTCTTCCTGCACGAGGCGTACCCGCGGCTCAACGACTTGTTGCGAGAGCGAGCGGACGACGGGTGTGCGGTCCGTATCGCGATCGGCGACCCGGACAGTACGCATGTCCAACAGCGCGGCCAGGAGGAGAGGTTCGGCCACGGTATCGAGTCTCGTTGCCGACTCGCCCTGATGCACTACCGCCCCCTTGCCGGGGTACCTGGCATCGAGGTGCGGACCCATGCCACCACGCTCTACAACTCGATCTATCGTGCGGATGACCAGGCACTGGTCAATGCCCATGTCTGGGGCGTGAACGCCTACGGTGCTCCCGTGTGGCATCTCCGGCGCAGCGGCAAGGGCGGCATGTTCGACACCTACGCCAGCAGCTTCGACGCGGTGTGGGAAACCGCGACGCCGGTACGAGAAGGGTGACCATGGCGCGAACCGAGTACTACGACGACCCAGCGGCACCGGAGCCGAACAGCCTGGTGGTCGCAGCGTCCGCCGTGGTCACCGACGACGAAGGGCGCATTCTCCTTCAGCGTCGACGGGACAACGGTCTCTGGGCGCTGCCAGGTGGCGGCATGGAGATGACCGACTCACTCCCGGGAACGGCCGTCCGCGAGGTGAAGGAAGAAACCGGTCTGGATGTAGAGATCACTGGTCTTGTGGGCACGTACACCGACCCTCGCCACGTCATCGCCTACTCGGACGGTGAGGTGCGCAGGCAGTTCAACGTCTGCTTCACCGCCCGTGTGGTCGGGGGCCGGCTCGCGATCTCGGACGAGTCCACAGAGCTGCGGTTCGTCCAGCCGGAGGAGATGGATCAGCTGCCCATGCACCACACGCAGCGGCTCCGGATTCGCCACTTCCTGGAACATCGTGAGCGGCCGTATCTCGGCTGATCGAACCCGCGACACCAGCTTTACCGACAGAGGGCTCGTGATCTAGAGCTGGGGCTTCAACACCGGGTCAGCCTGCCGGCGACTCGACCGCGCTGCCGTTCGGCTCGGCCTCGCGCCGCTCGGGGGTTGAAGCGTCCGGCTGTCCAGGGATCGCAGTAGTCGGCACGGTGACCGTCTTCTTAGGTTCGAACATCAGGCTGGACGGCTGCTGCGTCCGCCGGTCGGACACGACGATCCCGCCGCGCCACTTCCCCGTCGGGTCCTGGTACCGGAACTGCAGCTTCTTCAGCCGCGCCCCGAACTGCTCCCGCAATGGCCGGTAAGCGTCGTCACAGTGCACGTTCCACGTCACGTCGCCCAGGTAGGCGTGGCACGCGATGGGGAACAGCAGGGATGACACCACGAGATCGGCGAGCTGGAGCAGCGTGTGGGTGTCGCTGTGGCCGAAGACCGGCGACTCGATGACCCCGCGGAGGCTGTCACCGCCCGTGCGGTACTTGCGGGTGGTCACGCAGTGCACATTGGGAGCGTTCTTCACCTTCGTGCGGCTGTCGAGGACCATCATGCCGCGTGAGTGCTCGTGGGCGAGCTGAGCCTGGAAGGTCTCGTTCAGTGCGGCGACGGAGGCCGGGTACACCCCGGACTCGTCAAACGCCAGCCCCTCCTCTTTGATCCACACGCGGGCGAGGATGCGGGCTTCGTGGGATTCCAATGTGTCGAGCAGTGAAGCCACCAGCGCCATAGCCGCACGTCGCCAGCCGTGATTGCCGGCACGGAGGTTCTTGCGAACGTCTGAGCCCTTGATCTCGTGCTGGATCACCTCGGAGAGCTGGTCAGCGTTCCGCAACTGCGGCCTGTAGTGCTTCTTGACATCGAGGAAGGCCCAGGTAAGCGACTTGACCTGAGCCCGAGGCACGGTGAATCCGCCGACGACGAGGGCTGGAGGGGCGTCAGGCCTCATGGGATCGAGCGTCTGCCCGTTGCCCGCCTCGTCGATGTAGCACAGATGCACCGAACCTCCCTGAGACGCGTCTGTGGCCGCCCCCGAAGGGACGGCCACAGGGTCTGCGCAGCCATATGCGCGATGTTTTGCTTGCTGAGTCCGATCCTGCCGAGAACGGCTACGGTCAGTCAAGTCGAGAGCACGTTAGGTGGTAGCGCTTTCGGTCAACCTTGACGGGCGAAGCCGAGGAACGCCGTCCAGGCGGACGGCACGATGGCGAAGCTGCTGGATGGTGTGCATAGAGGTCGACGCCTGAGCCGCAAGGTGCTGGAGTCTCAGACTTGTCGAGTCTGGATGGCGCGGGGTTCGAGGGCCGTAGGATCCTCCGTGTGATTACGGGCGAGCTGAAGAGCAAGGTGGGACGCGTCTGGGACGCGTTCTGGTCGGGTGGCATCTCCAATCCGCTGGAGGTGATGGAGCAGATCACGTACCTGCTCTTCATCAAGCGGCTGGACGAGATCCAAACCCGCAAGGATCGCAAGGCGACCGCAACGGGCAAGCCTGACCCGGACCCCTTCTTCTCGGACGGCCAGCAGGATCTGCGCTGGCAGCATTTCAAGATCAAGGACCCCGAGATCATGTACGGGATCGTCACCGACGGCGTCTTTCCGTACCTGCGTCGCATGGGCGGGGGCGAATCGACGTACTCCCACCACATGAAGGACGCCCGGTTCACCATTCCGGGGCCCAATCTGCTGGCGAAGGTCGTCGACCTGCTCGACGACATCTCCATGGACAGCAGTGACACCAAGGGCGACATCTACGAGTACCTGCTCGCGAAGATCGCCACGGCCGGCCAGAACGGCCAGTTCCGCACACCACGCCACATTATCGACCTGATGGTTGAGATGACTCAGCCTGGGCCGCGCGACGAAATCTGCGACCCGGCGTGCGGCACGGCCGGCTTCCTGGTGCAGGCGGCGTCGTACGTACAGCGGGTACACCGCGACGCGCTGCTCGGGGTAGAGCAGCGCAAGCACTTCAACGAGTCCATGTTCCACGGCTTCGACTTCGACTCCACGATGCTCCGCATCGGCTCGATGAACATGCTGCTGCATGGCATTGAGAACCCGGACATCCGCTACCGCGACTCGCTCGCGGAGAACGCGGCCGATGAGGCCGAGCGCTACTCCCTGATCCTCGCCAATCCCCCCTTCGCAGGAAGCTTGGACTACGAGACCACGGCGGCAGATCTTCAGCGCATCGTCAAGACAAAGAAGACGGAACTCCTCTTCCTGGCTTTGTTTTTGAGGCTGCTTAAGCCTGGTGGGCGGGCCGCCGTTGTTGTGCCGGACGGAGTTCTCTCCAATTCATCGAATGCACACAGAGAGCTGCGTCGGATGCTGGTAGAGGACCAGCAGCTCCAGGCGGTGGTCAAGCTTCCGAGCGGAGTCTTCAAGCCGTACGCCGTTGTTTCGACGGCAATCCTGTTCTTCACGAAGACGGAGTCAGGCGGCACGGACCACGTCTGGTTCTATGACGTGCAGGCGGACGGTCTCAGCTTGGACGACAAGCGCAGCCCGCTGCTTTCTGAGGAGCGCCTGGGAGTCCGCCCGCAGGGCGATCCTCTGACGTCGGAGGAGTTGTCGAAGAACAATCTTCCGGATGTCCTGGCTCGCTGGCAGGAACGAGACGGCGCGGAGAGGGGCAGGGCGCGGACTGAGCAGAGCTTCTGCGTACCCAAAGCGGACATCGCAGCCCAGGACTACGACCTGTCTATGAACAGTTACAAGGAGACTGTTCATAAAGAGATCAAGACGCGTTCTCCGGCTGAGATTCTGGCGGATCTAGAGCGGTTGAACGATGAGATCGCTAAGGGTACGGAGGAGCTGAAAGGGATGCTGGCGTGACGGTTTCGCAAGCACTTCTAGGAGACGTTGCGGATTTCTATGCCGGGGCGTCTTTGAAGGCAGGTGAGGTTTGGGCGAATCAAAAAGGAGGTTACCTGCTGGCGCGAGTGTCAGATATGAATCGTGCTGGGAACGAGAGATGTATCCAATCTGCTCAGCATTGGAGTGCCGATCCTGGTCAAAAGTCGGCAACTTGTCCTGGTGGTGCAGTCGTCTTCCCTAAGCGAGGTGGTGCCATCGGAACTAATAAAAAGCGCATATTGAGGCGTGCAGCTGTACTGGACCCGAACCTTATGGCCGTTAAACCTCGAGAAGAAGTGTTGGATCTTGACTACCTGCATCAGTGGTTTCGTACGATTGACCTGCGGCGGCTCGCAAACGGTAGCTCTATCCCGCAGTTGAATAAGAAGGATCTCGCGCCGCTTCTCATCCCGCTTCCGCAGCTCGCGGAGCAGAGGCGCATCGCTGCTGTCCTCGATCAGATGGACATCCTTCGAGCGAAGCGCCGCGAGGCTATTTCCCTGTTTGATGATCTTGCTCAGTCCATCTTCTTCGACATGTTCGGCGATCCAATCGTCAACAGTCGAAACTGGAACCGAGTGAAGATGAGTGATTTCCTTTCGGGTATCGAGAGTGGGAAGAGTCCCCAGTGCCTGGACCGGCGAGCAGAAGGTGACGAATGGGGAGTGCTAAAACTCGGAGCCGTTACGCGATGTGTATATCTGCAAGACGAAAACAAGGCCCTGCCTCCTGGGGTTCTTCCAGATACTCGGAAGGAGGTTAAGGCGGGAGATCTACTTTTCACACGGAAGAATACTCCTGACCTTGTGGCTGCTTCTGCCTACGTACGTTCCACGCGCTCAAGGTTGCTGATGCCGGACCTAGTGTTTCGGCTCATCGTGGCTGATAATGCATCGGTCGACAAGGTGTATTTGCATGCGCTGCTTACTTATCCAGGTAAGCGTCGAAAGCTTCAGAAGCTGGCATCCGGAAGCGCTGCCTCTATGGTCAATATTTCAAAGTCTAAGCTTATGGACTTCGTGTGTGAAGTGCCTCCACTGGCGTTGCAGCAAAAATTTGCGCAGCGCATCGAGGGCCTCGAAGTGGAAAAAGATGTCCACCGCGCCCATCTCGCTACCCTCGACGAACTCTTCACTTCCCTGCAACGCCGTGCCTTTTCCGGCACTCTCTGGGATCATGAGGCCACCGGCGACGCGGCGTAAGCCGTTCCCGCCATACTCGGTGCGCAGCACCGACCGCACCACTCGCCGCCCGTGCGGGCCGGGCAGGGGAGCCCGGTCCCTGGGTGGTCTTGCCGTAGGAGACGGACAGGAACGTCGGCCTCGTCGGGCCCGGGACGCCAAGTCTCGGACTCGTACGACAGTGTCGCCATAGGGGAGAGGGACACCGCACCACCATGGGCAGCGACCAGAACAGCGACGACCAGGGCCAGAGCAGCCAAGACAACCATGCCCGCGATCGCGCTGCAGTCGGCAACGTGGGCCATACCGCCAACGGCAACTTCGCCTTCTTGCGCGCAGAGTGGCCCGCCCTCTACGACGAGGCGATCCGGGCCGAACGGCTGATCCACCACGACCCCCGCGCCGCCTGCTTCTACGCCCGCCGTGCCATCGAGATCACGGCCCGCTGGATGTACGACAAGGACAGCAGCCTCAGCGAGCCGTACAAGAAGGACCTCGCGGCGATGCTCCACGAGCCGAGCTTCCGGCAGCTCGTCGGGCCGACGGTCAACGCCAAGATGGATCTCATCCGCCGGCACGGCAACAACGCCGTGCACAAGGCCGCCCCGGTCCCGAAGACCGTCGCCGAGGCCAGCGTTAAGGAGTTGTTTCACTCCCTCTACTGGTTCGCCCGCACCTACACCCGCCAGGCCGCCGCGCTGCCGCCCGCCGGGCTGGAGTTCGACACCAGCGCCGTACCGCGCCCTCTCTCGCCGCAGGCCCGCGCCCTGAAGCAGGCCGAGCTCAAGGCCAAGGAGGCAGAGGACGAGGCACGCTTCAAGCAGCAGGCCGAGGCACTGGCCGCCGAGCGTGCCCAGAATGCGGACCTCGCTCGGCAGCTCGAAGAGCTCAAGGCGCAGATCGCCGCCGCGAAGGCTGCCAACCAGGCCGTGCGGGACACCCACGACTACGACGAGAAGGCGACCCGTGACGCCTTCATCGACCTGCTCCTCAAGGAAGCGGGCTGGGACCTCCTCATCCGGGGCAAGGACACCGAGTACCCGATAACGACTGGGATGCCCACCAAGACGGGCAAGGGGTACGTCGACTACGTGCTCTGGGGCGACGACGGCAAGCCCCTCGCCGTCGTCGAGGCCAAGCGGACCCAGCGGGACGCCCGCGACGGGCAGCAGCAGGCGAAGCTGTACGCCGACGCGCTCGAGAAGCAGTTCAACCGCCGCCCGGTGATCTTCTACACCAACGGCTACGAGACCTACCTCTGGGACGACGGCCTCGGCTACCCGCCCCGCCAGGTGCAGGGCTTCTTCACCAAGGACGAACTGCACTGGCGCATCCGCCAGCGCGCCGGACGCCTCTCCCTCACGTCCACACCGGTGAACGAGAAGATCGCCGGCCGTCCCTACCAGCTCCGCGCCATCAAACGGGTGGGCGAGACCTTCGAGCGGGACCGGGGCCGCCAGGCGTTGCTCGTCATGGCGACCGGCACCGGCAAGACCCGCACCACCGTCGCCCTCGTGGACCAGTTGATGAAGGCGGGCTGGGCGCAGAGGGTGCTGTTCCTCGCCGACCGGCAGGCGCTGGTCACCCAGGCGATGAAGGCGTTCAAGGAGAACCTGCCGAACACTCCTGCGGCAAGCCTCCTCGACGACAAGGCCGCCTCGGCCCGTGTCTACCTCTCCACGTACCAGACGATGATGAAACAGATCGACGTCATCGACGGTGCGGGCCGTCGCCGCTTCGGGCCGGGTCACTTCGATCTGATCGTCATCGACGAGGCGCACCGCTCCGTGTACGCGAAGTACGGCGAGCTGTTCCGCTACTTCGACTCGCTGCTGCTCGGCCTGACCGCCACGCCCAAGGACGAGATCGATCACAACACGTACAAGCTCTTCGCCATGGAGGACGGGGTCCCGACCGACTCCTACGACCTTCAGGAAGCCGCCGCCGAGGGCTACCTCGTCCTCCCCAAGGCGGTGAAGGTGCCGCTGAAGTTCATGGAGCAGGGCATCCGCTACGCCGACCTCTCGGAGGAGGAGAAGGCGGAGTGGGACGCCAAGGAGTGGACCGAGGACGGCGACATCCCGGACGCGGTCGGCCGCCACGACATGAACAAGTTCCTCTTCAACGAGGACACCGTGGACAAGATGCTGGAGACGCTGATGACGCGCGGCCACCGCGTCGAGGGCGGCGACCGGCTTGGGAAGACGATCATCTTCGCCAAGAACAACGACCACGCCCGGTACATAGAGGAGCGCTACAACGCGAACTACCCGCAGGGCGCCGGCCACACCGCACGCGTGATCACGTACAAGGAGACGTACGCCCAGTCCCTCATCGACGACTTCTCCAACCCGAAGAACCCGCCGAACGCCCCCGACATCGCCATCTCCGTCGACATGCTCGACACCGGCATCGACGTGCCCGAGGTGGTGAACCTGGTCTTCGCCAAGCCGGTCTTCTCCAAAACCAAGTTCTGGCAGATGATCGGCCGCGGCACCCGCCTGCGCCCCGCCCTCTACGGCCCCGACCCCGGCAACCCCGAGCACAGCAAGCAGAACTTCTACGTCTTCGACTTCTGCGGCAACATCGACTTCTTCAACAGTCATTTCGATCGGTCGGAGGGGCGCAGGGCCGCCACCCTCACAGAAAAGCTCCTCCAGCGCCAGCTCGACCTCGTCCGCGTCCTGGACAAGCGGCAGCAGCCTGACCCGGCACGGGACGCCGGCCCCGACGCGATCGGCACCGAGGCGGAGATCCGCTGGTCGCTGACCCATCGGCTGCACCACACCGTCACCGGCATGAACCTGGACAACTTCCTGGTCCGCCCGCACCGCCGGGAGATCGAGGTCTTCAGCGACTTCGGCAGCTGGCACAGGGTGGACGACGAGGCGGACACCACGATCCGTGAACACCTGCTTGGACTGCCCAGCGAGTACCGCCCGGACGACGAGGAGACGGGCGAGGAGGCCAAGCGGTTCGATCTGATGGCGTACGGTCTCCAGCTCGCCGCGCTGGAAGGCGGCAAGGAGTTCGCCAAGCTGCGCGCGAAGATCCAGGACATCGCTTCCAACCTGCTCACCAAGACCAACATCTGGGTGGTCGGTGAACAGATGGAGCTTCTGGAAGCGGTAGCGGGCGAGGAGTGGTGGAACGACGTGACGCTCCCGATGCTGGAGGACATGCGACGCCGTATGCGCGGCCTCGCCCGTCTCACCGACCCCAAGATCAAGCGAAACGTCGTCTACACCGACTTCGTCGACACGCTCGGCGACATTACCGAGGCCGAGATCCAGGGGATGCCTCAGGGTACGGACGAGCAGCGCTTCAAGCAGAAGGCCCGCGCCTACCTCCTGCGCCACGAGAACCAGCCGGTGGTGCGCAAACTGCGTCTCAACGAGCAGATCACCGAACTCGATCTAGCGGACCTGGAGGAGATCTTCCTGTCAGAGGCCATCGCCTCCCCGGAGGACCTCGACGAGGTTCGGTCCTCGGGCGGCCTCGGCCTGTTCGTGCGCGGGCTGTGCGGGCTGGATCGACAGGCCGCACAGAAGGCGTTCGAGGTCTTCTGCACGGGTAAGCAGCTCAGCTCCCGCCAGATCGACTTCCTTACGTTGATCATCGATACGGTGACAAAGCGCGGAATCCTGGGCTTGGGTGACCTCTACGAGGATTCGTTTGCCGATCTTGCCCCGGGCGGTCCCGACGACCTGTTCACCGGTGAAGAACTCGAAGTCCTCAACGTCATCTTCAAGGAACTGGAGCGGACAGCCAGGCCCACCACCTTGGCAGCCTAGGCGCGGCGTCGCGGCGATAGCCTAGGCTGCGAGCCGGTCCCACTGGCCCAAGCTGACGGCAACCTTGACGGCAACGACGGCACACAGAGGCTGTTGATCGCGACGATCAGCGATCAGCCGGGAAGAAAGCGGAGCCCCCGCCCAACGGCCTGCCCGATCCTACGGATCAGAAGGTTGCAGGTTCGAATCCTGCCGAGTGCACACAGATGAGAGGCCCCGGAGAGATCCGGGGCCTCTTGCGTTGCGGGGGCGTACAGCAGCGAAGTACAGCAACAGGCTTTCGCCTAGTCGGTGGCGCTCCCACTCCTAGCGGCCGACAGCTTGGCGAGCGCGGCGCGCACCTCCTTCTCGCTCGCTTCCGCGTAGACCTCCATCGGCATTGCGATCTGCGAGTGCCGGAGGATGCGCTGAGCCACCTTCGGGTGGACCTTGAGAGCGACGAGCAGTTGGCTGTGGCCGGGGTGGTTGCTGGGCTTCGGTGCTGTGCTGTATCCGCAGTCGGCTGCAACTCCGCGACGAAGTGAGGAGTTCCACGGCCCTTGGCGTGGGCATGGCGGTCCTTCCCTCTCCGGCCCGCGCGGCAACCTTGCCTGAACCGGCTCAATCACGAAGACCGCACCCAACCGCCCGACTGACGTACCCGACTGTGCGGTGCGTGGCTCGAAAATCACGTTGCTGGGGAGTCCGCCTTTCGAATGTATTGGGATAGTCAGACTTATGAATGAATTATTTTCCCAGCGCCGTGCGCCGTTCGAATGAGCGGGAAATTCCCCCTGTCCTGTCTGGGTCGGTTCAAAGATATTTCTGCGTAATATGCGGCGGAAGTAACAGCAGCAAGGCTTCCCGGGTTATCGGTAGCCCGGTACGCCACGGCCCCCCACAGGAAATGGCTTTCGATGAAGCTGAAGATCCCTCAAGCGGCTCGCCGTCGTTCCTTGTCCGGCATTCTGGCCTCGGCCCTTGCCGCGACGGTTGCCGCCGTGATGGTCGCCCTGACGCCGACGCAGGCGCTGGCCATCGCTACGCCTGTGCCTCTGGCCACGGCCGCGAGTTTCTCCGTTCTGGCGGGTCAGGGAGTCACCAATACCGGCCCCTCGCTGATCTCCCACGACCTCGGGACGCACCCGAATCCGTCCATCACCGGATTCCCGCCCGGCCAGGTACTCGGCGCCGTACACGCGGCGGACGCTGTCGCGCTCCAGGCCAAGTCCGACCTGGTCACGGCGTACAACAATGCGGCCGGCCAGGCCACGGACTTCGCACTCGCGTCGGCAATCGGCAACGGCCAGACGCTGCTTCCGGGCGTCCACACCGCCGTCTCCGGTGTCGGACTCACCGGTGACCTGATCCTGGACGCCGCGGGGAACCCGAACGCCGTCTGGGTGTTCCAGATTCCTGAAGCTCTGACGACCGCGTCCTCCAGTCGAGTGCTCCTCACCAACGGGGCTTCGGCGTGCAACGTCTTCTGGCAGATCGGGAGTTCGGCCACGCTCGGCACCAACTCCACGTTCGTGGGCACCATCATGGCTCTGACCTCGATCAGCGTGACGACGGGGGCGAACATCGAGGGGCGGGCGCTGGCCCGCAACGGCTCCGTGACGCTCGACAACAACAGGATCTTCCTCGGCGGGTGCGCCACCTCCACCACTGGTGGAACGACCACCGGCGCCACGACGGGAACGACCACCGGCGCCACGACCGGAACGACCACCGGCGCCACGACCGGAACGGTCGCAGGCGCCACGACCGGCGGGCTGCTCAACGGCGGCCTCGTCACCGGTGGCGTCCTGGGCGGGCCGATCCTCTCGCCCGGCGCCTCCTCGGGCAACACCGCAGGCAACACCGCTGGTAACACTGAGGGCAACACCGCCGGGAACACCACCTCCGGGAACACCATGGGCAACACGGCCGGGAACACCTCCGGCGGTGACGGCGGCGGGCACGACGACGCGCCGGGCCGGCCGGACCACGACGACGCGCCGGGCCGGCCGGACCACGACGACGCGCCGGGTCGGCCGGACGACGGGGGCAGGCCCGACCACGGGAAGGGCGACCACGCCGAGTACGACCACGGCAAGCAGCTCGACGAGAACTACGGCTACGACGAGGTGCCCAAGGGTTACGAGGGCGACGACAACTCCAAGGGCCACGAGGATTAGACGGCGCACTGCGGTTGGTCCTCTCACCGGATGACGGCGCGCGGCGGAATTCTCATCGATTCCGCCGCGCGCTGGCGGTGGAAGTCAGCGTAAAAATCAAGGCGCGAGCAGCTGATAGAGAAAGACAGGTAGGCGGTGTCGAGCGGAATTGACTCAGCGGACGTGGAGGAAATCCAGCAGTCCGACTCCGGTCCGGCCACCCAGGAAAGTCCTGGCGTCACGGCCGCGCCGCACAAGTCGCCGAGAGGCATCCGTGCGCTGAAATTCGGGCTGCGCGCCGCCGTGGTTCTATGCCTGGCAGTGACTGTCGTCCACGTCATTCTCGTGTTCCTTCACGTGGCCCCGGCCAACACCGTCTCC
Organism: Streptomyces sp. NPDC030143; assembly: GCF_055573695.1. Classification (NCBI taxonomy): domain Bacteria; kingdom Bacillati; phylum Actinomycetota; class Actinomycetes; order Kitasatosporales; family Streptomycetaceae; genus Streptomyces; species Streptomyces sp. NPDC030143. Next base: position 111,398 of record NZ_JBVIAY010000004.1, on the reverse strand, counting down.
AAGCGATACAGTCCACTGGTCAATGCATGGGTGTATCCCTTCTTCGAACAGAACTGGCGGCTCTTCGCCCCGGACCCGGAATCCGTCAACCGGCAGGTTTTGGCGAGAACCGCACGCACCGGCTCCGACGGATCGGTCCGTGTAAGTCCCTGGTTCGACCTGACCGCCGTGGACAGCTCCGCAGTCGAACATCAGCCGTTCCCGAGCCACACGGCGCAGAACATGCTGCGCCGTGCCTGGTCCGGCTACGTCGACACGCACGGAGGAGACGACAAGGCGCGGACGGAGCGCGCCCTGATGATGCAGAAGTACCTGGCCAACATCGCCGCGGACCGCGTCGCCGCCCACAGGAGCGGCACCTTCGACTTCATCCAGCTCCGCGTCGTCACACTGCCCGTCGCGCCCGGCCCCGCCGCCGGCAATCGCGCGCCGACGCCGACCGAGAACCGGCTCCTGCCCTGGTGGAAGGTGACCCGCCATGAAAAATGAGGCGCAGAGGACCGCGTCCGCCGGCGCCGACCGGTGGATCGCCGCCCGGATCAACACCGTATGGGACCTCCTGACCAGCCGCCCGGTGTCCCTGTACGCCGCATCGGTGCTGCGCATCGGCTACGGACTGCTCTACCTGCTCTTTCTGCTGCGCGAGTTCCCGCACCGGGACGAGATCTGGGGCCCTGGCTCTCCGTGGACGCCCGCACTGGCACAGCAACTCTTCGAACAGACGGGGTGGAACAGCTTCCTGACCCTGTCCGACAGCCGCGCCTACTTCGAGCTCTGCTACTCGCTGGCTCTCGTCACATCCGTACTGTTCTTGCTGGGTTGGCGGACCCGCGTCGTGTCCGTCCTCTTCGCCGCCGTGGTGACCTCGTTCCACGGCCGGGCGGTTTTCATGACGGACGGGGGCGACAACCTCATCCTGCTGATGTCTCTCTACCTAGTCCTCACCGCGTGCGGTCGGCGCTGGTCCCTGGACGCGCGCAGAAACCGGCTGAAGGCGCTTCGTGCGGGCAACACGCCGGGACCGCCGAGGAGCTTCGCCGGGCGGCAGATTCGCGATGCCCGAACCAGCTTGGTCGCGGTGGTGCACAACTGCGGCATGTTCCTCATCGCCGCACAGGTCTGTTTCCTCTACGGATCAGCCGGCCTGTACAAGGTCCAGGGACCTTCCTGGAGCAGCGGCACCGCGCTCCACTACGTCCTGAACCTCGAACTCTTCCGTCCCTGGCCCGTGCTCTCCCACTTCGTGGACGGGCACACGCTCGCCCTCGCCATCGTCGGCTACATGACCGTGCTCTTGCAGGTGGCCTTCCCGTTCGTGCTCTTCGGCAGGCTCAAGTACCCCGTTCTCGCCATGCTGCTGGGCATGCACATCGGCATCGCGCTGCTCATGGGGCTGCCTCTCTTCTCCGGCGCGATGATCGTTGCGGACGCCGTGTTCCTTCCCGACCGCTTCTACACCTCCCTGCCCCACCTCTGCCGACGCGCGATGCGGCGGACGGGCAGCTGGCGTCCGGCACCCGGACGAGCGGCAGGATCCGGAGCCGTACCTGCCCAAGGCAGACCCGGCGTACTCGGCTCGAAGCATCGAGTCACCCTCCCCGCAGGGCGGAAGGGCACGCTCGCCACCGAGCCCGCGTCCCCCCAAGTGCCCCCGAAGAGCAGTTGAGTCGTGACCGAGCCGGACAAGCTCGAAAGGCCCCACGCCGAGCAGTGGGGCCTTTCGACGGCAGGGGCCGGTCTGCTGCGGCTGTGACGGGCGCGGACACTCGTCGAGTCCGGCTGCCGCCAAGATGCTCGCCGGCCGCGCCCGGAGGAAGGTGCGGGCGACCGAGCGGCCGGCCGGCGTCGGACGGGAGCAGCGCGAGGTGGTCCGCGCCTTCCTGGCGGCGGCTCGCCGCGGAGACTTCCAGGAGTTGCTGCGAGTGCTCGACCCCGAGGTGCGACTGACCGTCGACACCCTCGCCGGAGTGGTCGTCACCATCGGCGCCACCAAGGTCGCCGCCGGCGCGCGGCCGGCCGGTGGGAACGCCGCACGGGGGCGGGCGGTGATCGTCAAAGGCCTGCCGGGGACCATGTCCTGGAGCGAGGACGGCACCCCGCTCTCCGTCCTCGCGTTCACGGTCGTCGACGGCCGGATCGCCGGCATCACGACTGTGGTCGATCCGGCCAGGCTCGAGCGACTGGACCTTCCGGCTCCGGCTGAGCCGCGGCCAGGGCGGTCGCCACGGGGGACAACGACGAGTGAGGGGCCCCGGAAGACATCCGGGGCCCCTCGTGTCGTGGCTGGTGTGGGCCCCCGCCGTTCCGCGGCGGGGGGCTTTCGGGGCGGGGCTCAGGTCTTGACCGTGAGGTAGAGCCAGCCGCTCCACGTGCTCAGGTTGGTGTTGTCCTTCGTGCTGCGCTCGTACAGCGAGCGGACCCGGAACTTCTGGTTGAGCGCGTTGGTGAGGCTCAGCTGGGTCTTGGCGGTGCTGTTCGCGGCCAGGGCGTAGCAGCCCGAGGTGGTGAGTGTGCGCCAGGCGCCGCTGTAGTACTGCTGGACCTGGAAGCGCTGGCACTGACCGGCCTTGTTCGGCGTCACGGTCGCGGTCACCGTCGGCTTCACCGTGCGGTGGTAGACGCGGTAGGTGATGCCGCCGGACGTGGTGGTCGTGTAGTAGCCGCCGAGCGTCGTCGCGACCCTCACGTAGGCGCCGGCGACGCGGGTGGCCGTCGCCGGCGCGTAGCGGTGGTCGCCCGCGAAGGACGCCGTGAACGTCGTGTTGCGGGTGAGCTTGTACGTGGCCGCCAGGTTGCCGTTGGCGTCCACGGTCCCCGTCTTGACCAGCGTTTTCGTCCCGCCGTAGGGCGTGGCGTAGATCGAGACCGTGCGGCTGTTGTACGTCGTGCCGAGGCGCGCGGTGACGGTGGCCGTCGCGCCGTACGCGTACGAGGACGCGTTGGTGGTCACGGACACGGTCGTCGCCGCCCGGGACACCTGGACGATCGCGGACGCGGTGGCCGCCTTGTGGGAGGCGTCACCCGGGTAGCTCACGGTGTAGGTGTTGGCGCCGCCGACGGACGGAGTGTCCTTGACGGTGACGGTGCCGTCGGCGCCCACGGGCGCGGTCCACTTCACGGGCGTCGTGGTGTGGGCGGCGTCCGTGCGGGAGACGGTGACCGTCTGGCCGCCGCCGTAGGGGCCGTCGCCGAGCTTGCCGCCGAAGGACAGGGCAGCCGCCCGGGTCGCGGTCGCCGGGGCCCCGAGGGTCAGGGTGGGGGCGTACGGCGAGATCGTCATGCTCATGCCGGCCTCGGTCGGCTGGTGGGTGGCGTCGCCTCCGTACGACACGATGTAGGTGAACTGCCCGGCGGTGCCCGGGGCGTCGGTGACGGTGAACCGGGTGGTGGCCGGGTCGACCGGGACGGACGGGAGCTGCACCGTCTCCTGGGTGGTGTCGTTCCTCCGGGCGACCTGGACGGTGGTGCCCTGGGGGAGGCTGCCGAAGCCCAGCTGGGTCAGGAGCGAACCGGCGAAGACGACCGAACCGGGGCTCGCCGAGGTGAGGTCCGGGCCGGTGAGGGTGGTCGGCAGCCGCGCCACGTGCACCGTCAGCGAGGCCGTCGTGGCCCGGTGCGTCGCGTCACCGGCGTACGACACCCGGTAGGTGTACGCGCCTTCGTCCTGCCGCGTGTCGTCGACGGCGAACGTCCCGTCCTGGCCGACCACCGTGTCGGGCAGGGCCGTGCCGTCGCGGGTGACCTGGAGCGGTGCGCCGGCGGGCAGGGCGCCGAGGGTGCTCAGCGAGCCGGTGATCGTGTACTGCTCGGTGGGAACCGCGTACTTCGGGTGCTCCAGGGTGAGCTGGGTGTCCGTCAGCTTGGCGGCGCTCAGCACGTTGAGGGCGAAGGCGCCCGAGGAGTCCCGCGTGACGGCGTAGAGCGTCGTGCCGTCACCTCCCCACTCCAGGCCGTCGGGGGCGACGGTGGTGCCGGACGGGAAGGTGACGCGGTTCTCGGCGAGGGAGTTCGAACCGGCGTAGAGGTAGACACCGGAGGTGCCGGCGACGGCGATCGTGCCGTCGGTGTCGGCGGCGACCGAGTTCGGGGCGGAGCCCACGCCGCCGGTGAAGTACACGGCGGGGTCTGCGGAGGCCAGGTCCGTGCTGCGGTACGCCTTCAGGGCGGGCTGCTGCGGGGCGGCGAGGAGCACCTTCGCGCCGTCACCGGTGACCTGGAGCCCGGTCGCCGTGCCGCCCTGGACGAGGGTGTCGGCCTCGACCGAGGGGGTGCCGGAGGAGACGTCGAAGGTGGCCACGTGGCTGAGGTTCTGCTGCGGCTCCTCGGCCGCGAGCACGCCGCCGCCCGTCGTGAGCAGCGGTGCGACCGACCAGTGCGACATGGCGGGCTGAGGGGTCGCCGCCGGGGCGGCGGCGGACGGGTCGACCGATCCGATGCCGCCCCGGCCGTCGGACGTGTATCCGTACCAGACGCGGCCGCCCGCCACGGCGACGGAGACCGGGGCGCTGTCGGCGCCGGTGGACCAGCGGCCGGTCTCGGTGAGCGTCGCCGCGTCGATGGCGGCGATCGCGTCGCCGTCCGCCAGAGCCGCGTACAGCGTGCCGCCGTCGGGGGACAGCGCCAGTCCGGTGGCGCCCTGCTCGTTCGCGATGGTGGCGACGGGAGCACCGGACAGGTCGGTCACCACGATGCCGGTCGAACCGGCGCCCTGGCTGAAGAAGACGTGCTGGTGAGCGGTGTCGACCAGCATGTGCGCATAGCCGGACAGCGGCAGCACCGCGGAGCCCGCGAAGGCGGCCGAGCCGCTGAGGCCGACGGTGGCGGTGGTCAGCCCGGCGACGAGGGAGAGGGCCGCGGCGAGCGACACCTGCTTGAGGCGCATGGAGCTCCTGTGAAAAAGATGAAACGAGCAGGCCGGACAATAGCCCCTGGTAGTGACAGGCGGTCCGGCGGGCCCCCTCACATCCGGTGTCCCGCGGTCCGCGCGGGGTGAGGGGACGCCGGAACCGGACGGCCGCGGCCCACGGGTGCGCGAACGGGTGCTCCGGAATGCCCGGCCGGCGGGGTGGGCCTAGCGTCGAGACGGGGTGGGCGGTGCGCCGCTCACCACCCACGGGCGGGCGGTTTTGCCGCTCCCCTTCCACGGGCGGGCGGTGCGCCGCTGCCCCTCCACGGGCGGGCGGTGCGCCGCCCGTCTTCCGGCTGAGGGAGAGGACGCTTCATGGCGGTGGTGATGACGCTCGTGTGGCCCGAGATCACGCCCGAGCTGTACGACGCGGCGCGGCAGGCGGTGCGGTGGGAGGAGGACACCCCGGACGGGCTGGTGCTGCACGCGGCGTGGTTCGCGGACGACGGCATGCACGTGCTCGACGTCTGGGAGTCGCAGGAGCAGTTCGGCTCGTTCATCACCGACCGGATCGCGCCCGTGCTGAAGGGGCAGCTCGGGGTGACGAGCGACCCGCGGGTCGAGATGGCTCCGCTGCACCGGCGCTTCGTCGTCGACGGGGTCACCGGCGCCGCCTGATCGTCCGTCGCGGTCGCTCGCCGCGATCACACCGCGTGCAGATGACGGGAGGCCTCGCCGGCCGCGCCCTGTGCCGGACGGCGGTCCACAGCGGGTGCCCGCCGACGGGGCCGGCGGCGCCGTGGGCCGTGCGGTGGGCGGGGCGGCGGCAGCGGGGTGAGGAGGGGACCGCTCGGTCAGCCGGGGTTCTCGGAGGTGCGGAGTTCCTCCCGGTAGGCGTGGGCGAGGGCGGTGGCACGGGTGAACCAGTCCGTCAGGACGGCGGTCTCCTCGGCGGAGTAGTCGGCGAAGAGAGTGCCCAGTCGGTCGTAGTAGGGCTGGTAGAGGGCGTGGGCGCGGGCCACCGCGTCGGGTACGGCGGCCACGCGGACGCGGCGGCGGTCCCGGGGGTCGGGGCGGCGGGTGACGTAGCCGGCGCGTTCCAGACGGTTGAGGATGCCGGTCACCGCGCCCGTCGTGACGTGGACGCGGCTCGCGAGGTCGCCCGCGGTGAGGAGGTCGTCACCGGCCTGGAGGACGTAGGCGAAGCAGGTGAGGTCGGTGACGTTCAGGCCCAGGCGCTGGGCCATCTCCTGCTGGCCGAGCAGGTGCGCCGCGATGAGGTCGTCCATCGCCGCGATGGCTCGGGCGGGGGTGGCGTCGGGGCGGGGCGGCGGCTGGGCGGTCATCGCGGCGGGGCTCTCCTTCGGATGCGGGCGCGGGGTCCGCGGGTGGGGTGCGGCGTCCGGGGGGACGGGCGCGGGTTCCGGGTGCTGGGTCCTTGTTATCCGCTTTCGGTTTCTCTTACCTTGTAAGAGGTTAAGAATGGCAACCTCTTAGATCGCGAGGTATTCATGTCGCTGTACGACGAAGGCCATACGGTCGCCGGCTGGACCGGTGTCGCCGTCGCGACCGCCGGGGGCTCCGTGGCGGGCGTCGGGGTGTGCGTCGCGTCCGGTGCCCTGGTGGGCGTGGGGCTCGGGATCGTCGTCCTGAGTGCTCTGGTCACCTGGGCCCTGCACCTGTCGGGGTGGGGCAAGCCGCCCGGCGTGCGGCCGCGGGCCGAGTGGGGGATGCGGGTGCGGGACCTACAGGCCCGCGACGGACACCCGGAGTGTCTGGGCTGCCGGCTCGCGGGGCGGGGGCGGCGGGCGCCGGTGCCTGGGGCGCTGTCAGTGGTGGGGCCTACCGTGGGGAGAGATGGCACGGGCATGGAAGTGCGCGGGACTGCGGTGGTCGCCGCAGGGCCCCGTGCTGATGTGGGACGGGGGGCGTCGTAGTCCACTGTCTCGGGGCGGGCGAGTGGCCTTCGGGGTCGCGGAGGGGAGCGTGCGGGGGTGTGTGGGGGCTCGGGGTCACCCCTGTCCGCTGCGGGCGCCGGTGTCGGGGCGGAGCACCGGGGCCCGCTGCGAGGAGTGCGCGCGGCTGGACCGGGCGCACTCCGTCGCCGCCGACGGGATCGCCGACGATCCCCGGCCCTACCGCGTCTACCTGGCGTGGTTCGGGCCCGGCCTGGTCAAGGTCGGGATCACGGCGGTCGAACGGGGGCCGGCACGGCTGCTGGAGCAGGGCGCCGTCTGCTTCAGCAGGCTCGGCACGGGCCCGCTGATGGCCGCCCGGCGCGCGGAGGAACTGCTGCGGGCCGCCCTGGGCGTGCCCGACCGGGTCCCGTACGCGGAGAAGCGCGCGGTGCGGGCTGCACTGCCGCGGACCGAGGAGGAACGGGCGGCCGAGATCGCGCAGTTGCACGCGCGTGCGGTGGAACTGGCCGGCTGGCCGGAGTCGTTGACGCGGGAGAGGTTCCAGGCCGTCGACCACATGGCGGTGTTCGGGCTGGGCGGGGCGCCGGCCGCCGTCGGGGAGGTCAGCGAGCTGGTCGCCGGGGGCGCGGTCGGCGGGGAACTGGTGGCGGCCGCCGGGCCCGATCTGCACCTGGCGACCGGCGAGGGGGTCGTGGTGCTCGACACGCGGTTGATGAGGGGGTGGGAGCTGGTGCCGACGGAGCCGGGCGGTCGGCTCGGGCTGCCCGTGCGGGAGTTCAGGAAGGGGGACGGGCACCTTCAGGACGGGTTGTTCTGAGTCGGGAACGGGAGAAGGGGCGATGGGGAGGCCGAAAAGAAGGCGGGACGGTGGCCGCTTCCGTGACGGTTCCCGCACAGTGATGCCACCGCGCGATCAGGACTTCCGGGCTCCCCGCGACAGCGGCGGACCGGCCCACAGGACCGGGTGAAACCCCACGGCCGGGGCGCTCCCTGTGATTTCCCTGTGTTTCTCAGGGAAATCACAGACGGCGAAAAGCGTGCTCTCAGAGGCCGCCGACAAGGTGTCCTCCATGACCACGACCTCGCCCCAGGGGCGCACCGAACTGCTGCGGCCGGACGGGAGCCCCGTCCGAGTGCTTGTGGTGGACGACGAACTGTCGATCACCGAACTGCTGTCCATGGCCCTGCGCTACGAGGGATGGCAGATCCGCAGCGCGGGGGACGGCACGGGCGCCGTCCAGACCGCGCGCGAGTTCCGGCCCGACGCCGTCGTCCTGGACATGATGCTGCCCGACATGGACGGGCTGGCCGTCCTGGGACGGCTGCGGCGCGAACTGCCGGAGGTGCCGGTGCTGTTCCTCACGGCCAAGGACGCCGTCGAGGACCGGATCGCCGGCCTGACCGCAGGCGGCGACGACTACGTCACCAAGCCGTTCTCCCTGGAGGAGGTCGTCGCCCGGCTGCGCGGGCTCATCCGGCGCTCCGGTGCCGCCGACCGCCGCTCCGACTCCGTGCTGGTCGTGGGCGACCTCACCCTGGACGAGGACAGCCACGAGGTCTCCCGCGCCGGCGAGAACATCCACCTCACCGCCACCGAGTTCGAGCTGCTGCGCTTCCTGATGCGCAACCCGCGGCGCGTGCTCAGCAAGGCCCAGATCCTCGACCGGGTCTGGTCCTACGACTTCGGCGGCCAGGCCAACGTGGTCGAGCTGTACATCTCGTACCTGCGACGCAAGATCGACGCGGGGCGTGAGCCGATGATCCACACCCGGCGGGGGGCCGGCTACCTGATCAAGCCGGCCGTCACATGAGCGGGCGGCGACGGCCGCGTCCGCAGAAGCGACACGGGGGTCCCCCGGCCCGAGCGAAGCCCGGAGCGGTGGAGGGAAGGCCGCGCACCCTGCGGACCCGGCTCGTCGTCGCGTCCGTGGTGCTGATCGCCGTCGTCTGCGCGGTGATCGGCACGGTGACCACGCTCGCGCTGCGCTCCCACCTCTACCAGCAGCTCGACGGCAAGCTGAAGGACGTCTCCACACGCGCGGCCGGGATGCCGCCCGGCATGATCGAGGACGACCAGCCCCGGCAGGGCTCGACCGGGAGCGCCGGCGGCTCGGGCACCGTGGACCTCGGCGAGTTCGTCACGCACGGCCCCCAGCCGCAGGGCACGCTGATCGCGAAGGTCGACAACGGCGCCGTCACGGACGCCAGGTACGGCAGGAAGGACCCCGCCAGCACCGACATCAGCGGCATGGTGGCCACGTCCCTCACCGAACCCCAGCGCACCGCCCTCGACGACGTCAGCCGGGACGGCGATCCGCACAGCGTCGAGATCCCCGGCCTCGGTGACTACCGCGCCGTGTACGTGACCGGGAGCAGCGGCTCCTACTACGTCGCCGTCCCCACCGAGGACACCGACGGCACCGTCACCACCCTCATCCTCGTCGAGGTGAGCGTCACCGCCGCCGGGCTGGTCGCCGCCGCCATCGCCGGGTACGTCCTCGTCGGCGTCGCCACCCGCCCGCTGCGCAAGGTCGCCGCCACCGCCACCCGGGTCTCCGAACTGCCCCTGCACACCGGCGAGGTCAACCTCAGCGAGCGCGTCCCGGAGTCCGAGACCGACCCGCACACCGAGGTCGGCCAGGTCGGCGCCGCGCTCAACCGGATGCTGGACCATGTCCACAGCGCCCTGCACTCCCGCCAGCGGAGCGAGACGCGGGTACGGCAGTTCGTCGCCGACGCCAGCCACGAGCTGCGCACGCCCCTCGCCTCCATCCGCGGGTACGCCGAGCTGACCCGGCGCGGACGCGAACAGGTGGGGCCCGACACCCGGCACGCGCTCGGCCGGATCGAGTCCGAGGCGGGCCGGATGACCCTGCTCGTCGAGGACCTGCTGCTGCTCGCCCGGCTGGACGCCGGCCGGCCGTTGCAGTTCGAGCAGACCGACCTCGTCCCGCTGGTCGTGGACACGATCAGCGACGCCCGTGCGGCCGGACCGGACCACGTGTGGCGGCTGGAGCTGCCCGACGAACCGGCGCTCGTGTCCGCGGACGCGGCCCGGCTGCAACAGGTCCTCGTCAACCTCCTCGCCAACGCCCGCACGCACACCCCGGCGGGGACGACCGTCACCGCACGCGTGCAGCGGCGCGGTCCGTGGATGTGCGTGGACGTCCGGGACGACGGCCAGGGCATCCCGCCCGAACTGCTCCCGCACGTCTTCGAACGGTTCGCCCGCGGCGACTCCGCACGCTCCCGCTCCACCGGCTCGACCGGCCTCGGCCTCGCCATCGTGCAGGCCGTGGCGACCGCGCACGGCGGTGCGGTGACCGTCGACAGCGTGCCCGGACAGACCGTGTTCACCGTGCACCTGCCCGCGCTCGCCCCCGCCGCGCCGCGTCCCGTGCCCGGAACGGACCGGCAACGGGACTCACAGGACGAGCACAGGGCCGGCACATGGGTGCGACAGGGCGCTTGACGAGAGTCACCGACATGCGAACCGACTCTTCTCCCGGCACCCTGCCGGCGCGGGAGCACCTCCCGGCCGCCGCAGCCGGTACGCCTGTCCTGGACGTAGTGATCCCCGTCTACAACGAGGAGAAGGACCTCCGGCAGTGCGTCGTCAGACTCCACGACCACCTCAGCCGGACGTTCCCGTACCCGTTCCGCATCACGATCGCGGACAACGCCTCGACGGACACCACCCCCGACGTGTCGCGGCTGCTGGAGACGCGGATCCCGGAGGTGACGTCCCGCCGGCTGGAGCAGAAGGGCCGCGGCCGGGCGCTGCGGACCGTCTGGTCGGCCTCGGAGGCCCCGATCCTCGCCTACATGGACGTGGACCTGTCCACCGACCTCAACGCGCTGCTGCCGCTGGTGGCACCGCTGATCTCCGGTCACTCCGACCTGGCGATCGGCTCTCGCCTGGCCCGCAGCTCCCGTGTGGTGCGCGGTGCCAAGCGGGAGTTCGTCTCCCGCTCCTACAACCTGATCCTGCGCGGCTCGCTCCAGGCCCGCTTCTCCGACGCCCAGTGCGGCTTCAAGGCGATCCGACGTGATGTCGCACAAGTTCTGCTCCCCCTGGTGGAAGACACCGGCTGGTTCTTCGACACTGAGATGCTGGTGCTCGCCGAACGAGCCGGACTCCGTATCCACGAGGTGCCGGTCGACTGGGTCGACGACCCGGACTCCACGGTGCACATCGTGAGGACGGCGACCGAGGACCTGAAGGGGGTGTGGCGCGTAGGGAAGGCGCTGGGCACCGGTTCGCTTCCACTGGACCGGCTGACCAGGCCGTTCGGCGACGACCCCCGCGACCGCGAGATCATGGACGTACCCAAGGGCCTGGCCCGTCAGCTCGTCGGCTTCTGTGTGGTCGGTGGTCTGTCCACCTTGTTCTACCTGCTGCTGTACAGCGGCTTCCGGCAGTTCTCCGGCTCGCAGGCGGCCAACGCGCTCGCCCTGCTGGTCTCGGCGATCGCCAACACCGCCGCCAACCGGCGCCTCACCTTCGGGGTGCGCGGACGCGGCGACGCCGTCCGGCACCAGGCCCAGGGGCTGGTCGTCTTCGGGATCGGCCTCACGCTGACCAGCGGCTCCCTCGTCGCCCTGAACGCGGCGACCTCCAACCCCGCGCACTCCACCGAGCTGGCCGTGCTCATCGTGGCGAACCTCGCGGCGACCGTGCTGCGCTTCCTGCTCTTCCGCGTCTGGGTGTTCGCGGACCGCCGGGAGCCGGACGCCTCCCCGACGACCCCGCCGGGTGTCCCGGGCGGACCGACCCCGTTCGGTGCCGGTGGGGCCGCGGACGGCACCCGGAGGGACACCACCATGCGGCTGCAGCCGGTGCGCCCCCACGACACCGAGCCGGGGGACGCCCGATGACCACCCACCCCGACCCCACGACGGCGCCCCCGGTCCCCGCCCCGGCGATCGCGCCCCGGCAGCCGTCCGGCCCCGCCCCCGCGTCGGGTGAGCCCCGGCAGCCGTTCGTCCGCAGACTCCTGCGCGGCCGGCCCGAGGACCCCCGCTGGGCGCGCCCGGCCTTCCTCGGCCTGCTGGCCGCGACCTTCCTGCTCTACCTGTACGACCTCAGCGCCTCCGGCTACGCCAACTCCTTCTACTCCGCGGCCGTCCAGGCGGGCAGCCGGTCGTGGAAGGCGTTCTTCTTCGGCTCGCTGGACGCGGCCAACGCCATCACCGTCGACAAGCCGCCGGCCTCCCTGTGGCCGATGGCCCTGTCGGTCAGGATCTTCGGCCTGAGCTCGTGGGCGATGCTCGTCCCCGAGGTGCTGATGGCCGTCGGCACCGTGGCCGTGGTCCACGCGACCGCGCGCCGCCGGTTCGGCCCGGCCGCCGGCCTGATCGCGGGCGCGGTGCTCGCGCTCACCCCGGTCGCGGCCCTGATGTTCCGGTTCAACAACCCGGACGCGATGCTGGCACTGCTGATGGCGGTCGCCTGCCACCTCGTCGTCCGCGCCCTGGAGGACGGGCGGACGAAGTGGCTGGTGTGGGCGGGCGTCGCGATCGGATTCGCGTTCCTCGCCAAGACCCTCCAGGCCTTCCTGATCCTTCCGCCGCTGGCGATCGTGTACGCGGTGTGCGCGCCGGTGAGCCTGAAGAAGCGTTTCGGGCAGCTGGCCCTGGCGACCGTGGCCCTGGTCGTCTCCGGCGGCTGGTGGGTAGCGATCGTCGAGCTGTGGCCCGCGTCCTCCCGCCCTTACATCGGCGGCTCGCAGAACAACAGCTTCCTGGAGCTGACCTTCGGCTACAACGGCCTCGGCCGGCTGAACGGCGAGGAGACCGGCAGCGTCGGCGGAGGGGGCGGTGGCGGTGGCGGCAACTGGGGCGAGACGGGCTGGGACCGGCTCTTCGGTTCGAGCATCGGCGGCCAGGTCTCCTGGCTGATCCCGGCCGCGCTGATCCTGCTCGTCGCGGGCCTGGTCGCCACGCGCCGGGCCGGGCGGACGTCCCTGACCCGCGGTTCGTTCCTGGTGTGGGGCGGCGCGCTGGTGACCACCATGGTGGTGTTCAGCTACATGCGGGGCATCTTCCACGAGTACTACACCGTGGCCCTCGCCCCGTACATCGCGCCGCTGATCGGCATGGGCACGGCGCTGCTGTGGGAGCGGCGCGACCGGGTGTGGGCGTCGCCGACCCTGGCGGGCGCGACGACGGCCACGGCGGCCTGGGGGTACGTCCTCCTCGACCGCTCCTCCGACCACCTGCCGTGGCTGAAGTGGTTCGTGCTGGTGGGCGGTCTGGGCGCCGCACTCGGACTGGTCTTCTCCGGCCGGCTCGGACGTCTGTCGGCCCTGGCCGTCGTGGGGGTGGGCCTGGCGACCGCACTGGCCGGTCCGGCGGCGTACACCCTCACCACGCTGAGCGAGGGCCACACCGGGTCGATCGTCACCGCCGGTCCGGCGGTCTCGGGCGGCCGCGGCGGTCCGGGCGGCGGTGGCGGCTTCCCCGGCGGCGGCCAGAACCAGCAGGGACGCCAGGGCCGGCCCCCGACCGGGGGCTTCGGCGGCGGTGTGCCGGGCCGGCAGAACCAACAGGGTCAGCAGAACCAGCAGGTCGGCCCCGGCGGGCGGACCGGTGACGGCGGCATGGGCGGCGGCGGTGGCGTCGGCGGCCTGCTGAACGGCGCCGACGTCTCCGACGAGGCCCAGAAGCTGCTGGAGGCGGATGCCGACCAGTACACCTGGGTCGCGGCGGCCGTCGGAGCCCAGAACGCGGCGAGCTACCAGCTCTCCACCGGTGAGCCGGTGATGGCGGTCGGCGGCTTCAACGGCACCGACCCGTCCCCCACGTTGGCGCAGTTCCAGAAGTACGTGGCGGACGGAAGGATCCACTACTTCGTCTCCGGCGGCACCGGCGGTGGCGCGGGTGGCGGCGCGAACGGAACCTCCTCGCAGATCACCTCCTGGGTCGAGGCGAACTTCCAGCAGGTCACGGTCGGCTCGTCGACCTTCTACGACCTGACGCGCAAGGCGAGCGGCTGAGGATCCGGCCGGCGGTTCTGCGAGCACACGGAAGGCGGTGGCCCCGAGGGTCACCGCCTTCCGCACGCCCCCATGTCCGACGGCCGACCGCCCCTCCCGTACGCCGTACGACAGTTCCACGGTGCACACCGTGCGGCCTGAAGATCCGCGCCCTGACCCGCCCGCCCCCGGGAGCGTCCCTGGGCGGGCCCAGCGTGTCGAGCACTGACCCCCAGTCCGGGACGGGGCTGACCGGCCCGCCGCGGGAACCGCGCACCCACCGTCGCCGCCCTGCGCCCCGATCCGGCCGACAGGTCCTCAGTTGCCGGGCGCGAGACGGGCGGGGAAGCCGCCCGTGGCCACCGGTCCCCACCGCCGCGGGGTGATCCGGATGATCGACTTGCCCTGCCTGACCATCGCCTCGCGGTACTCGTCCCAGTCCGGGTGCTCACCCGCGATGGTGCGGTAGTACTCCACCAGCGGCTCGACCGAGTCCGGCGCGTCGATCACCTCGGCGGTGCCGTCGATCTGCACCCACGGTCCGTTCCAGTCGTCGCTCAGGACGATCACGCTGACCCGCTCGTCCCGCTGGGCGTTGCGGGTCTTGGCCCGCTCCGGGTAGGTGGACACCACGATCCGGCCCGCGTCGTCGACTCCGCAGGTCAGCGGCGAGCCCTGGGGGCTGCCGTCGGCCCGCCGGGTCAGCAGGATCGCGCGGTGACGGGGGCGGACGAAGTCCAGCAGCTCGTCGAGGCCGACGGAGGTGTTGGTCGCGATGTTCGGTGCCATGCCGGCAGCCTAGGCCTTGTCCGACGGGCTCCGCAGGGATCGCGGCGGCCGGGGACCGGCCCTGTCGGTCCTACGTCTGCGGCAGCGACCCGCCCCGGACCGCCTGGACGTCCAGCTCCACCCTCAGCGTCGTCCCGATGGCGGCGATGCCCGCCTGGACGACCTGGTTGTAGTTCATGGCGAAGTCCTCGCGGTCGAGTTCGGCCGTCGCGCGGAAGGCGGCGCGGGTGCCGCCCCACGGGTCGCCGCCGGTGCCGAGGTGGGCGAGGTCGAGGTCGACGGGGCGGACGACGCCGCGCAGGTCCAGTTCGCCGTGGACCGTCCAGCGGTCGGGGCCCACGGCCGTCAGACCGGTCGACCGGTAGGTGATCTCGGGGTACGTCTCGACGTCCAGGAAGTCCGCCGAGCGCAGGTGGGTGTCGCGCATGCCGTTGCCGGTGTCGATGGAGGCGGCGCGGATCACCGCCTCCACCCGGGAGGCGGTGACGTCGTCCGGGGCGATCTCGACGCTCGCGGAGAACTCCGTGAACCGGCCGCGCACGCTGGAGATGCCCAGGTGCTGGGCGACCGCGCCGACCGTGGAGTGGGCCGGGTCGACGGTCCACGGGCCGGGCGGCGGCAGTTCGGTGCCGCCCTGCCGGGCCAGGGTCACCGTGCCGACCTCGGCGCGACCGCTCGCTGTGACGAGCGCGCTGGAGGCGGCCGGCGCGTACCCGACGGCCGTGACGATGACCGTGTACGCCCCCGGCGCGAGCGCCGTCGCGTCGCGGACGACGCCCTCCGGGTCGGCCTCGGCGCGCAGCACCTGGGTGCCCGTCATGTCGGTCACCGTGACGACCGCGTGCGACACGGCCCATCCGTCCCGGGTGCGGATCCTCGCGGTCAGTGCCATCTCGGGTAACTCCTCACAAGAGCGGGCGGGCGGCGGGGTGGGGCCCCGCCGCCCGCCCGGCGCCGTCCTACTCGCCCGGGTGGGCGAGTTCGATGTCGTGGCCGTCGACGCCGGTGCCGGTCACGGTCAGCGCGGTCGCCACCGGCGGGTAGCCCGTCGCGATGACCGTGTAGTCGCCGCCGTCGAGGTCGGTGAAGGCGTACGCGCCGTCCGCGCCGGTCGTGGCCGTGGCGACCACGTTGCCCGCCGCGTCCACGAGGGTGACGCGCGCGTCGGCCAGCGGGCCGTGCGGCGCCCGGACGACGCCCTGGACCTGGGAGCCCGCGTCGAGGGCGACCTCCGCGCGGGTCACGCCGGTCACGCCGACCTCGACGGGCAGGGCGCGCGGCCGGAACCCGGCGGCGTTCACCGCGACGGTCACGGCACCCGGCACCAGTTCGGTGAAGGAGAACTCGCCCTGCTCACCGGTGGTGCCGGTGGCCAGCAGATCGCCCCGTACATCGGTGACGATCACCATCGCGCCCTTGACGGGCTGCCCCGACCCCGCCGCCCGCACGACGCCGCCGAGCCCGCTGGTCCCGCTGAGCAGGATGTCGTAGGCGACCGGTTCGCCGCCCACCACGATCGTGGACGCCTGCGGCTGGAAGCCGTCGGCGGAGGCGATCAGGACGTACGAGCCGGTTCCCGGCGCGTCCAGCGCGTAGGAGCCGTCGGCCTGCGCGACCGACCGGCCGAGCTGGCGTCCCGCGAGGGAGATCAGGGTGACGGCGGCCCGCGGGACGGGCGCGTTCTCGGCGCCGCGGACGAAGCCGTGGACCGGGACGCCGCCGGAGGACGGCTGCGGGGCGTCGAGGGTGGCGACGGCCGCGAGCCGCTGCGTCGCGGTCGCCGTGCCGTCGGCCTCCGGGCCGGTGACGGCCCGGCTCGGGACGGAGTCCCGCGTCCGCTGCTCCGGCGTCCGCTCGGCGGCGGCCGGAGCAGCGGCCTGCGCCGGGGCCTCCGCGGTCGCCGCGGCCTCCTGCGCCAGCGCGCCCGTGGTCCGCAGCGGGACCTCCTTGATGAACAGCGTGATGAGGAAGGCGAGCAGGGCCAGGACCGACGCGATCAGGAAGACGTCGGCGATGCCGTGGCCGTACGCGCTCTCCATGACCGTGCGCAGCGGCGCGGGCAGCTTGTCCATGTCCGGGATCTCGCCGGTGGAGCTCGAACCGGAGGCGAGGGACGCGTAGCGGGGGCCGAGGTCGGCGATGCCGTCCTCGGCGTAGCCGGTGATGCGGTCGGCCATGACGGCGCCCAGCGCGGAGACGCCCATCGCACCGCCGAGGGAGCGGAAGAAGGTGACCGTGGAGCTGGCCGAGCCGAGGTCGCTCGCCTCCACCTGGTTCTGCGTGGACAGCACCAGGTTCTGCATCATCATGCCGACGCCGAGACCGAGGAGGGCCATGAAGACGGCCGTCTTCCAGTAGTCGGTGTCGTAGCGGACGGTGCCCAGCAGACCGAGGCCCGCCGTGGTGAGCAGACCGCCGCTGACCAGCCAGGCCTTCCACTTCCCGGTGCGGGTGATGAGCTGCCCGGAAACGGTGGAGGAGATGAACAGGCCGCCGATCATGGGAATCGTCATGACACCGGACATCGTCGGGGACTTGTCGCGGGCCAGCTGGAAGTACTGGGCGAAGAAGACGGTGCCGGAGAACATCGCGACGCCCACGAACAGCGAGGCGATCGACGACAGCGTGATGGTGCGGTTGCGGAACAGCCGCAGCGGGATGATCGGCTCGCTCGCCTTCGACTCGACGAGCACGAAGACCAGTGCGAGCGCGATCGAACCGGCGACCATCGCGTACGTCTGCCAGGACAGCCAGTCGTACTTGTCACCGGCGAAAGTGACCCAGACCAGCAGCAGCGAGACCGCCGCCGAGATGAAGAACGCGCCGGCCCAGTCGACCTTCACGTCCCGCTTCACGACCGGCAGGTGCAGGGTCTTCTGCAACACGATCAGCGCGATGACGGCGAAGGGGACGCCGACGTAGAAGCACCAGCGCCAGCCGAGCCAGCTGGTGTCGGTGATGACACCGCCGAGCAGCGGACCGCCGACGGTCGCGACCGCGAACGTCGCCCCCAGGTAGCCGGAGTACCGTCCGCGCTCGCGCGGGGAGATCATCGCGGCCATCACGATCTGCGCGAGGGCGGACAGACCGCCGACGCCGATGCCCTGCACGACACGGCAGGCGATCAGCATGCCCGCGTTCTGCGACAGGCCGGCGGCCGCGGAGCCGAGCACGTAGATGACGAGCGCCAGCTGGACGAGCGCCTTCTTGCTGTACAGGTCGGCGAGCTTGCCCCACAGGGGGGTGGCGGCCGTCATCGACAGCAGGGTGGCGGTGACGACCCAGGTGTAGGCGGACTGGCCGCCGCCGAGGTCGCCGATGATCTCCGGGAGGGCGTTGGAGACGATCGTGGACGACAGGATCGCCACGAACATGCCGAGCAGGAGGCCGGAGAGGGCCTCCATGATCTGCCGGTGCGTCATCGGAGCGTCGGCGGACCCTCCGCCGTGCTTCGCGTGCGCCCGCACACCGGCTGGTGTGGTCGTTGCCATGGACTTCCTTTGCTTACGTCGTTCGTGCGGGTGTACGGGTGGTCTGTTCACCTGGGGGAACGGCAGGTGGGGGCGGGGCCGGCGGCGGGGGCCGGTGCGGGGACGAGCGGCTGTCGCCGAAGCAGGCGCGCAGCCGGGTCATCAGCCGGATGAGCTGAGCGACCTCCTCCTCCGTCCAGTCGCTCAGGCGCTCGGCCAGCAGTGCCGTGGAGCGGCGGGACAGCTCCAGGAGCATGGCCTCGCCGGCGGGGGTGAGGCGCAGGATGCGGGAGCGTTTGTCCGCCGGGTCGGGGGAGCGTTCGATCCAGCCCCGCTCGGCGAGGTGCGCGGCGTGCCGGCTGGTCACCGACATGTCGACGGCGAGCAGCTCGGACAGGGCGCTCATCCGCAGGTCGCCCTGGCGCCCGAGCAGCGTCAGCACGGCCGCGGAACCCGCCGAGCAGTCGGCGGGCAGGATCCGCCCGAGGTCCCGCTTCACGGCCCCGACGGCGCTGAGCTGACGCGCCAGCTCCTCGTACTGCGCCTGCCCGGCCATCACACCCCCCGTTTTGTTGCTTAGGGCAACCATAGAAGCGCTTGGTTGCTACAGGCAAATAAAAGGGCCTGCCGGGCCGCAAAAAGTTGGCAAAGGCAAGTATTGCGCCAGTAAACACACTGGTGGGGCTGGTGGCTGGCGGGCTGGTGGGCGGGCGGGGCCGGTGGTGCGGGGAAGGGCCCCGTGGCGACCCCCGCTTGGGGACGCCCGGCCGGTTTCGCTAGGGTCTCGGGGCATGGCTAACACCCAGGGCCCCCAGGGCAACCACGACCCCGCCGGCAGCACCCAGATGTTCCGGGCGTTCGTCGACGAGGGCGCCCCGCCGGCGTCCCGTCAGGCCGCCGCGCCCGCCGGCCCCCGTATCGGCCTGATCGTGGGCATCGTCGCGGCGGTGGCGATCGTGGCGGCGGTCGCCTGGCTGGCGCTGAAGTAACCGGAGCGTCCTCACTCCCAGCGCAACGTCACGTCCCGCGTCTCCACGCGCATGCCCGGCGGGACGCGCCAGGCGTCCACGCATACCGTCCAGGTGCCCCGCTCGCGGGCGCCCGGGGCGATCGGCGCGGGGAGCCGCCGTGTCGTCTCGACCGTCTTCCAGTCGATGCCGATGCCGTCGATGATGTGCGTGCCGAGTGTCACGGTGCCCGAACGCACCGCCGTCCCGCCCACGTTGTGCAGGGTGAGCGTCACCTGCTCGCACCAGCGGCGGTCGGTGGGGGCGCGTTCGGGCTCGCTCGCGTTCAGGACGGCCGGGGCGGCGGGCGCGGTCGTCGAAGGCGTCGGGAGCGGTCGACCCGGTCGCGGGTCGGAGGAGCCGGGAGGGCCGCTGCCCGGCGTCGGGTCGGGGCCGTCCGGCGACGGGCCCCCGGGGGCCGGATCGGGGCTGTCGGGCATCGGGGACGGGCTGCCGGGGGCCGGGGCGGTGGCGTCCGCCGGTGCAGCCGGCGGTCGCGGGGGTGCCGGGCTCCGAGGCGGCCGAGGGCGTGCGTTCCCGGCCGCGGGGGAGGAGGGCTCCCCGTCCAGCGGGACCAGTCGTACGTCCGCCGTGGGGGACACTGCCGTGAGCGGCGGGTCCGGTGCCGAGCCCAGGGGCACCCGGCCCTCGTCCTGACCGCCCGTACCCACGACCAGCAGTCCGCCCGCCGCCGCGAGGACGGCCGCCGACGCGCCCAGCACGGCACCTCGGCGGCCCTGTCTCCCTGTCGGTGGGCGCATCGCGCCAGTGTGGCTGACGGGTCGTCAGTAAGGAACCCCCCGGAAGCCCCGGGGGTCTCTCGTCCGCAAGGGGGCTAGTCGGAGATCAGGCCGTCGCGGAGCTGGGCCAGGGTGCGGGTCAGCAGCCGGGAGACGTGCATCTGGGAGATGCCGACCTCCTCGCCGATCTGCGACTGGGTCATGTTGGCGAAGAAGCGCAGCATGATGATGCGCCGCTCGCGCGGCGGCAGCTTGGCCAGCAGCGGCTTCAGCGACTCGCGGTACTCCACACCCTCCAGCGCCGTGTCCTCGTAACCGAGGCGGTCGGCCAGGGAGCCCTCGCCGCCGTCGTCCTCGGGGGCCGGGGAGTCGAGGGAGGAGGCCGTGTAGGCGTTGCCGACCGCGAGGCCGTCGACCACGTCCTCCTCGGACACGCCCAGCACCGCGGCCAGTTCGGCGACCGTCGGTGAGCGGTCCAGCTTCTGGGAGAGCTCGTCGCTGGCCTTCGTCAGGGCCAGCCGCAGCTCCTGGAGCCGGCGCGGCACCCGCACCGACCACGAGGTGTCGCGGAAGAAGCGCTTGATCTCGCCCACGACCGTCGGCATCGCGAAGGTCGGGAACTCCACACCGCGTTCGCAGTCGAAGCGGTCGATCGCCTTGATCAGGCCGATCGTGCCGACCTGGACGATGTCCTCCATCGGCTCGTTGCGCGAGCGGAAGCGGGCGGCCGCGTAGCGCACGAGCGGGAGGTTGAGCTCGATCAGTGTGTCCCGGACGTAGGCGCGCTCGGGGCTGTCCTGGCCGAGGGCGGCCAGGCGCAGGAACAGGGAGCGGGACAGGGTGCGGGTGTCGATGGCCCCCGTGACCGGGAGGGCCGGGGCGGGCGCGGCCTCGAGGGCCGTGACGTCGTCGAGCAGATCGGGCTCGACGGGCGTGACGGGCTCGGCGGGCGCGGACTCGCTCTTCATGAGCGTGAGCACCTTCGAGCTGCCCTGTTCTGCGGACATGCCACCCCCTTTGGGTCGCGGGACGGTCGCGGCGGACGCTTCCCGGAGAGGAAGGTCAGCCTTCACCTGAATACCGGAGCCGAAGGCCCGGCAAACGCGCTTCCCGCAGAATGTCACATGTCGGCAACACGCTGTAGTGACATGTCGACATCTGAGTGATGAATCGGCCCTGGAAAGAGGGGGTGTGACGGTTCTTCAGCGCAAATCTGTCGGGATCAGCCGCGCTGGGCGATTCGCTCGTGACGGTGATCACTCGCACCCGTATTCGGGATGCGGTCGCGCCCCTCCTGACGGGCTGTCGTCCGGCTACGCGTCGATGCGGTTCGCCGAGCGCAGGCGCTGGAAGCTGCGGGCCAGGAGCCGGGAGACGTGCATCTGGGAGACGCCGAGTTCCGCGCTGATCTGGGACTGGGTGAGGTTGCTGTAGTAGCGCAGCAGCAGGATCCGCTGTTCGCGCTCGGGGAGTTGGACCAGGAGGTGGCGGACGAGGTCGCGGTGTTCCACGCCGTCCAGCGCCGGGTCCTCGTAGCCGAGCCGGTCCAGCAGGCCGGGCAGGCCGTCGCCCTCCTGGGCGGCCTCCAGGGAGGTGGCGTGGTAGGAGCGGCCGGCCTCGATGCAGGACAGCACCTCGTCCTCACCGATGCGCAGCCGCTCGGCGATCTCGGCGGTGGTCGGGGTGCGGCCGAAGCAGGTGGTGAGGTCCTCGGTCGCGCTGTTGACCTGCACCCACAGCTCGTGCAGCCGGCGCGGGACGTGGACCGTGCGGACGTTGTCGCGAAAGTACCGCTTGATCTCGCCGACGACCGTCGGCATCGCGAACGTCGGGAACTGCACGCCCCGGTCCGGGTCGAAGCGGTCGATGGCGTTGATGAGACCGATGGTGCCGACCTGGACGACGTCCTCCATCGGCTCGTTGCGGGAGCGGAAGCGGGCGGCCGCGTAGCGCACGAGCGGCAGGTTCGCCTCGATGAGCGCCCCCCGTACGCGGTTGTGCTCCGGGGTGCCCGGCTGGAGTTCCTTGAGCTGGCCGAAGAGCACCTGGGTGAGCGCCCGGGTGTCGGCGCCGCGCCGCTTCTCGGGAACGGGGGCGGGCTCGGACGCCTCCTCCTGGGGCGGCGCAGTACTGGCCGACACGGTCAACGCCACCTCTTCATCGGTCAATCATCCGTCAAAAGCGGTCATAGCATCACAAGACATGTGCACTGTGTGCAAGCACCCGATAACGCCGTGTTGAGGGACAAGTTGAGGCCTGAAACACCGTGGAGCCCCCCGCCTTTTCCGGCGGGGGGCTCCACGGTGTCGACGAGGTGCCGCTCAGAACTCGTAGTCGGCGACCACCCAGGTGGCGAACTCACGCCACAGGGCGACGCCCGCCTGGTGGGCGGGGTGCTCGAGGTAGCGCTTCAGGGCGTCCGCGTCCTCGACCGCCGAGTTGATCGCGAAGTCGTAGGCGATGGGACGCTCGCTCACGTTCCAGCCCAGCTCCCAGAAGCGCAGCTCCTCGATCTGGTCCCCGAGGGCCCGGAAGGCCGCCTCGCCCGCGACGACCCGGGGGTCGTCGCGTCCGACGCCCTCGGCGAGCTTGAACAGGACCAGGTGGCGGATCATGGGCACTCCCCGTGCGGGCTACTTCGCTCCGTCGGCGATCCAGGTGAAGAAGTCGCCGACGGCCTTGGCGGCGTCCGATATGCCCTCGAAGCCTATCTGGACGTAGTCCGCGGCCTTGGCCGGGTCCGTGATGATCACGTAGAGCACGAAGACCACGAGTACGTAGACGGCGATCTTCTTGGCGTTCACCGCCACCGCGGCCTCCCTGTGACTGCCCCTAGGGGCCCCTGCTGACGGCGGCGAGTGTAACCGCCGGTCGGATTGTCACACCGTAGGCGCGTGGGGCGTCGCACGGCACGTCTTATAGGTCCTTGCACTGTGCCCGCCTGGGCCGCGCGGCCTGATCAGGCGCTCACCGTGCAAGACCCCCTAGGCGGGCGCCGCGATCCGCGCCACTCGGGGAGCCACCAACGCGCGGTAGGAGTCGGTGCGCAGGGCCACCGACTCGTCAAGACGCCCGGTGTTGAAGAAGATCTCCTCGTGCGCGAAGAGGTCCGGGTCCGCGACCACCTCCAGGTCCGGGTCGAAGCTCAGCGGCATGATCGAGCCGCTCACGCACCCGGTGAGCTGCTCCGCGACCCCGCGCACCGCGAACGACGCCTCCTCCCCCGCGTACAGGGCGGTCAGCGCGGCGAGGTCCACACGGCGGTCGCCGGGGACCACCGCGATCACGTAGCGCCGCCGCTTGCGGCTGAGGGCCACCCGGATCACCAGGCTCTTGGCGGCCTGCTCCAGGCGGTGTCCGCGCAGCGCGCTGGCGAGGTCGGTGCGACCCTGCGGCGCGTGGCTCAGGAGGCGGTAGTGGGCACCGCCTCTGACGAGCAGGTCGAGCAGTCGGGTACGGCTGTCCACGGTCGCGGGCGCGGGGGACATGGGGATCCTTTCTGGACCTGGGAGAGGGAGTCGCTCAGCGGTCGCGCAGCTCCAACGTGCAGCACTTGACGCTGCCGCCCGCCTTGAGCAGTTCGGTGAGCTCGACGCCGACGGGTTCGAAGCCGCGGGCGCGCAACTGGGCGTGCAGGCCGGTGGCGGCGGTCGGCAGCAGGACGTGACGTCCGTCGGAGAAGGCGTTCAGACCGAAGACGGCCGCGTCCTCGGCGGAGGCGATCACGGCGTCCGGGTACAGGGCCCGCAGCACGGCCCGGCTGCCCGGGGTGAACGCCTCGGGGTAGTACATGATCTCGTCGTCGGACAGCACGGCGAGAGCGGTGTCGAGGTGGTAGTGGCGGGGGTTGACCAGCGTCAGCGAGGTCACCGGCACCCCGAAGAACTCCTGCGCCTCGGCGTGCGCGCGGATGTCGGTGCGGAAACCGGTGCCGGCCAGGATCTGCCGGCCGACGGTGAGGAAGTCGCCCTCGCCCTCGTTGATGTGCTCCGGCCACAGCACGTCCCGGTAGCCGTGCTCCTGGAACCAGCGCAGGTAGGCGGGCCCTTCGGCGGTGCGCTCGGCGTGCCGGAAGCGGGCGCCGTAGACCTTGCCGTCGACGACGGTGGCGCCGTTGGCGGCGAACACCATGTCGGGCAGGTCCTCGACCGGCTTGATCTCCTCGACGCTGTGCCCGAGTTCGACGTACAGGTCCTTGAGCCGCTCCCACTGGCGCAGCGCGAGGGTGTTGTCGGTGCTGCGCCCGGGGTTCATCCAGGGGTTGATCGAGTACGTGACGTCGTAGTGCCGCGGCCGGCACATCAGCAGCCGGCGGGAGGTGGCCTTCCGGACGGGCCGCTCGGCCCGGTAGGTCGAACCGGTGGGGACGATGGTGTCGGTGACGGGCACGGGTGCTCCTTCGGCGGTTCTCATGGGTGGTGAGGGGTGACCGGCCCGCGCGGGGGTGGGCGGACGGGCCGGGTCGTGCGGTGGGTGTCGGTCGGGCCGGTGGTGTGCGGGAGGGCGTCGGGCGGTTGGTCGGTGGTCCGCGGGAGGGTGTCGGGCGGGGGGCCCGTCGGGCGGAGGTAGTGGTGTGCGGGCAGGTGTCCGTCAGGTGGAGACGGTGGCTTCTTCGTCGTCGCGGACGTCCGGCCCGGCGGGCGGGTCCTGCGGTTCGGCCGGCTCGTCGGAGGCCCGCAGGCCGGCGTGGGCGAGGGCGGCCGCCAGGACGCCGAGGACCGCGCAGGCGACCCACACGCCGTCCCCCCAGCGGGTCCACACGAGCATGCCGAGGGCCGGGCCGACCGCCGAGCCGAGACCGAACACGGCCTGGGAGGCGGCGATGTAGCGGCCGCGGACCTTCTCCTCGGCCTTGGCCGGGTGTGCCCACAGCGTCGGACCGCTGACCATCAGCCCGCCCACGCTGACGGCGGTGGTCAGCAGGATCAGCGCGGGCACACTGCCCGGCAGGCCGAAGCCGGCGATGCCCAGGCAGTACACGAAGGTGCCCACCGTCGCGGCCGTACTGGCCCGCCAGCGGCTCACCCGGGCGGTCACCGCCAGCTCCAGACTGATCAGCAGCGCCGAGGACAGGGTCAGGACGACGCTGTAGAGGGCCGTGGAGTGGCCGGCGTCCTCCAGGTCGACCGGCAGCACCGCGAAGAACTGGGCGTAGACCAGCGCGCTGAACAGCATCGACGTCAGGTAGAAGAGGAAGCGGTGGTCGCGGACCATCACGCCGTACGCCGAGCGCTGGTCCTCCTTCGCCGCGGGGGCGTCCTTCTTCCCGGCCGCCGGCCTGGGCAGCAGGGTGGCCGCCAGCAGCGCGTACGTCAGGGCGGTCACGCCGTCGAACCAGAACAGCAGGTTCCAGTCGATCTGGATGAGGCCGGCGGCGAGCAGCGGGCCGGCCGCGGCGCCGGTGTTCATGGCGATCCGCAGCATCGAGAAGCCCATGACCCGGTGCTCGTCCGGCATCAGCTCGCTCAGCAGCGCGGAGGCCGCCGGGCGGTAGGACTGGGTCATCAGACCGAGCAGGACGACCAGGCAGAGCAGCACCGGATAGGCGCCGGGCTCGGCCAGCCACGGGATGACGAAGACCAGGACCGCGGAGCCGCCCATCGCCGTGACGATGGTGTTGCGGCTGCCCAGACGGGACGTCAGCTCGCCGCCCAGCACGGTTCCGGCGACCGCGCCGACGCCGTAGGCACCGAGCAGGAAGCCCGCCTTGTCGACGCCGTAACCGCGGTGCGTCAGGTACAGCACCAGGAAGGTCTGGACGAAGGCGCCGAGCTGGTTCAGCAGCACGCCGCCGAGGAGGTAGCGGACCGGGCGGGGGGTGGCCCGCAGGGCGTCGAGGACACCGGGCGCGGCCGGGTCCTTCCGGGGGCCCTTCCTGGGCTTGGACATCACAGACTCCTTGGGGGGATCCGGCGGGTTCAGGAACCGATCGCCTGGTCGAAGGAGAAGACCCCGTCCGGGTCGTACTTCTCCTTCACCTGGACCAGGCGCTCGTAGTTGGCGCCGTAGTAGGCCTCGCGCCAGTTCGTCAGCTCCGGGTCGACGAAGTTCTGGTAGGCGGAGCCGGTGACGTGCGGGGCCAGGTCGGCGTGCAGGCCGTTCAGCCAGTCGAGGTGGGCGGCGACGCGGTCGGGGCCGTCGTCGTCCGTCCAGGAGGTGTCCAGGGAGACCAGGAACAGGGTGTCGCGGTGGACGAAGGCGGTGGCGTCGGAGGCCACGCGGTTGATGGCGCCGCCCCAGGAGAACAGTCCCGCCCCGCCGCCGTCGGCGTTGTGGCTGCCGGGCCAGCGCTCGATCCAGGACAGCAGGGTCTCGACGCCCTCGACGGCCAGCGGCTCGCGGACGTAGTTGGAGCGCAGCGCGAACCGGTCGCCCGTGGTCGCGTGGACCATGTACTTGTTGGCCTCCCAGAACGTCCGCTCGATGACGTCCTTCGAGACGGGGGCGGCCGCGCGCAGCACCGGGTCGAGGATCTCCAGACAGGCGCTCGCCGGTCCGAAGAACTGTCCCTGGAGGGTGACTTCGAGGTGGTCGCGGACCGCGCCGAGTCCGGTGCCGTGCGTCCACACCCCGAGCCGGGCCGCGAAGTCGTCCGGCGCCTGCTGGACCATGCGCTGGCCGGCCTCCAGGACGGCGGCGGCGTCCGCCCACTTCCAGGTCAGGTGGAACGTCGTGACGTCCGGGACGGGCTGCGCCTGGAAGGTCAGCGAGACGTTGATGCCGAAGTTGCCCCCGCCGCCGCCCTTGCAGGCCCAGAACAGGTCGGGGTTCTCCCGCTCGTTGGCCACCGCGAGGGAGCCGTCGGCGAGGACCACCGTGGTCTCCACCAGGGCGTCCGCGGTCAGCCCGTAGCGGCGGGCGGCGAACGCGGCGCCGCCGCCCAGCGCGAGCCCCGCCACGCCCACCGTCGGGCTGGTGCCGGTGGAGAAGACCATCTCGTACGGCTGCACCGCGTCGTAGACATGGCTGATCTTGGCGCCGCCGCCGGCGACGACCAGACCGGTCGAGCCGTCCGCGCGGGTCTCCGTGAGCCGGCTCAGGTCGATGACCAGGCCCTCGTTGACGGAGTACCCGGCGAAACTGTGGCCGCCGTTGCGGGCGACGACCGGGACGCCCTCCTCACGCGCCCACACCAGGGCCCGCCGTACGTCGGCGGTGTGGGCCGCGGTGACGACGGCGGCCGGGGCGCGGTCGCGGTAGCGGGTGTTGAACAGCCTGGATCCGACGCGGAAACCGGCGCTGCCCGGCAGGAAGACCCGGCCCTCCACCTCGCCCGCCAGCCGGGAGAAGTCCGCCATGTCAGCGCACCTCCTCGATGAAGGAGACACCGCTGTCGGCATGGGCGCCGTAGCGCTCCCAGCGCTCGTGCAGCCGGATCCGGCCGTCCTGGAGCACCTCGGGGGTGTTGACGCTGTGGCCGGAGATCACCCGCCCGTCGTCGAGGACCATGCTGTAGGAGAAGCTGATCACGCCGTCCGCGTCGCGGGTGCCCGCGAGGGAGCCGCGGCGCACGTCACCGCCGGCGAACTCGGCCCAGACCAGGTCGCCCGACTGCCGGTACCGCGCGGTGGGGGCGTCGTCGGCCGGGTCCTTGAGGACCTTCCGGAATCGCTTGCCGTCGTAATTGATCACGTCCGCCATGCAACCGGCGGGCGGGGTTGCCCGGAAGGGGTGCGGCCAACGGCCAATCAACCGGACGCCGGCGGGCCCCGGACGGGCGTTGATTGGCCTTCCCGGACATGGCTTCCGGGCAATGCCCGCACCCCGTGGAATCGGATCGTCACTCGGCTTCAGGAGGCGATCAGCGCGTGGACGAGACAAGCGCCGTGAACACGGACGGGACGGGCGCCCAGGACGGCGTCGTCCTGCTCATCGGGTGCGGGCTGCGCACGTACCGCGAATACCTGCTGGCCGGCGCGGCGGCCACCCACCCGGTCTGGCTGTTCACGGGCGAGGAGCCCGACTGGCAGACCCCCCACCTCACCGGACACACCGTCGTGGACGTCACCGACCGGGCGGCCGTGCTCGCGGCGGCGAAGGAACTGGCGGATCGCGTCACCGTGCGCGGAGTCCTCAGCTGGGACGAGACGCTGATCGTCACCACCGCGCACGTCGCCGAGGCGCTCGGGCTGCCCGGTGCGGGCGTCGACGGCGTGGAGGGCTGCCGGGACAAGTTCCGCAGCCGCCGGCTGCTCACCGAGGCCGGCGTCGACCAGCCCCGCTACGCCTGGGTGGACACCGCCGAGGAAGCCCTCGCGGCGGCCGCGTCGATCGGCTACCCGGTGGTGGTGAAGCCGCGCGGGATGGGCGCCAGCATCGGCGTCGTGTTCGCCGCGGACGCCGGCGAGGTGGTGGACGCCTTCCGCACCGCCGACGAGGCCAGCCGGATCGGCGCGGTGTCCTACCGGGGCGGCGCGCTGGTCGAGGAGTACCTAGAAGGCCCCGAGATCAGCATCGACGCGGCCGTCGTGGACGGCGCGTACCTCCCGATGTTCGTGGCCCGCAAACAGGTCGGGCTCTTCCCGTACTTCGAGGAGATCGGCCACCACGTCGCCGCCGACGACCCGCTGCGCACCGACCCCGAGCTGCTGGCGATGCTGCGCGCCGCGCACCGCGCCATCGGCTACGGCTACGGCATCACCCACACCGAGGTGAAGCTCACCGCGCGCGGCCCGGTCATCGTCGAGATCAACGGCCGGCTCGGCGGCGACCTCATCCCGCGCCTCGGGCAGCTCGCCACCGGAATCGACCCCGCCCGCGCCGCCGTGCGCGCCGCACTGGGCGAGCGGCCCGACTTCACCGACACCGAGGCCCGCACGGTCGGCATCCGCTTCGGCTACCCGCCCGAGGACTGCGAGGTCGTCTCCGTCGTCCCGCCCACCGAGGCCGAGGGCCTGCTGGCGGCCGCGGCGATGGCCGGGCCCGGCACCGAGCTGCGGCTGCCGCCCAACGGCTACCTCTCCCGCCACTCGTACGTCATCGTCACGGGCGCCGACCCGGTCGAGACGGGAATCCGCCTGGACGTGGCGGCGGCGGCGGTCGCGCTGGACCGGCGTCCGCTGACGGTGGCCGTGCCGGCGCCGGCCTGACGGCGGCCCCCGTCCCCCGGGGGCTGCCGCCCCCAGACCCCCGCTCCGGCCCCGCACGGGCCTCGGCCCCGAACGCCGGGCGGGCTGGATCACCGGACCCCTTCTCTGGAGTACTTCATGGCACACCGCACCGTCGAACTGCTCGCCGTCGGCGCCGGCCCGGCGAACCTCGCCCTCGCGGTCGCGCTCGAGGAGCTGGCCCCCGAGCTCGCGGGCCGCACCCTCGTCGTCGAGCGCGAGGAGAACGTCGTGTGGCAGCGGGGGATGCTGCTGCCCGACGCCCTGAGCCAGGTCTCCTTCCTCAAGGACCTGGTCACGATGCGCAATCCGCGCAGCGAGTTCTCGTTCCTCAGCTTCCTCCAGGCGCACGGTCGGCTGGACGCCTTCGTCAACCTGGGCAGCTGGGTGCCGTACCGCAGTGAGATATCCGAGTACCTCCAGTGGGTGGCGGACTCGCTGACCGGGGTGCGCGTCGAGTACGGGCGCGGGGTCACCGCCGTCGCCCCCGTGCACGGCGCCGAGGACGAGATCACCGGCTGGACCGTCGAGCTGGCGAACGGCGACACCGTCGGCTGCCGCTACCTGGTGATCGGCGCCGGGCGCGACGCGCACGTGCCGGCCGTGTTCGAAGGGCTGCCCGCCGAGCGGGTCATCCACTCCACCGAGTACCAGCAGCGCGTCGCCGCCCTGCCCACCGACCGTCCGCTGCGGATCGCCGTCGTCGGCGGCGCGCAGAGCGCGGCCGAGCTGTTCGGCGCGGCCCTGCGCGACCTGCCCGACTGCCGCCCCACGATGATCATGCGCTCGATCGGCCTGAACGGCTACGAGAGCAGCAAGTTCACGAACGAACTGTTCTACTCCTCGTTCGTCGACGACTTCTACGAGGCCGCCCCCGACGCCCGCCGTCAGCTCCTCGCGGAGATGCACCGCGCCAACTACGGCGGCCTGGCCCCGGCCACCCTCGACGGCCTGTACCGGCAGTTCTACCGGGACCGGCGCGACGGCACCGGACGCCTCGGCATGATCACCATGACCGACGTCACCGGCGCCGCGACCGACGGCGACGACCTCGTCCTGACCCTCACCGACCGCCGCACCGGCGCCGTGCGCGAACTGCGCACCGACGTGCTGCTGCTCGGCACCGGCTTCGCGCGCGGCATGCCCCGCCTGGTGCGCGCCCTCGGCGACGGCCTCGGCCTCGACGACCTCCAGGTCACCCGCGCCTACCGGCTGGAGCTGGGCCGCCCGGCCAGCGGTGCCCTCTACCTCCAGGGCGTCAACGAGGCCACCCACGGCATCGCCGACTCCCTGCTCAGCGTCCTCGCCGCCCGCTCGGCGGAGATCACCGAGGACCTCCTCAAGCACCGAGCCGACCACCCGGCGGGGGACCGCGAGCCCGCCCTCGCCGCCGCCTGACCTCGCGACCGCTCCCCACCAGCAGAGAGACCCACATGCTCATCAAGAACCTGGACCGCGCAGGCCTCACCCACGAGAACGGCCTCGACGCCCAACGGCTCCTGCCCTGGCCCCAGTTGAACGCCCCCTTCGAGGGCTCCTGGTGCGTCATCCGCCCCGGCACCGCGTCCACCGCGCACGGCCACCACGAGTACGAGATCTTCATCGCCCTGCGCGGCGAGGCCTTCCTGGAGTCCGGCGGCGAGCGCGTGCCGTTCAACGCCGGCGACATCGTGCACTTCCCGCCCCACCAGGAGCACCGGGTCGTCAACGACTCCGACGCCGACTTCGAGATGTACAGCGTCTGGTGGGACGCCGAGATGGCCGAGCGCTTCACCGCCCGTCACACGACCCAGGAGGCGTGAGCCCCATGAGCCGAGACCAGCGCCGCACCGTCATCATCGGCCCGCCCCCCACCCCCAACGGCGACCTGCACGTCGGCCACATCGCCGGCCCCTACATGGCGGCCGACGTCCACGCCCGCTACCTGCGCGCCACCGGACAGCCCGTGCTGTACACGACGGGCACCGACGACAGCCAGACGTACGTCGTCTCCAGCGCGGCCAAGCTCGGCACCGCTCCGCAGGCGCTCGCCGAGAAGTCCTGGCACGACATCCGCGAGACGCTCGGCCTGATGGGCATCTCCGTCGACGGCTTCGCCCCCTTCGACGACGGCTACCGCGCGATGGTCCTGGACTTCCTGACCCGGCTGCACGAGGCCGGCAGGTTCAGACTGCGCACGGTGCGGCTGCCGTACGTCGAGGCCACCGGCGAGTTCCTGATGGAGGGCCTGGTCAGCGGCGGCTGCCCGGTGTGCCTGGCGGTCAGCCGGGGCGGGCTGTGCGAGGGCTGCGGCCACCCCAACAACTTCACCGAGCTGACCGACCCGCGCTCCACGGTCGACCCCGACGCCCGGGTCACCCACCGCGAGGCCGAGATCCTCGTGCTGCCGCTGGAGGAGTACCGCGAGCAGCTCACCGCCTTCCACGAAGCCAAGCAGTCCACCTGGCGCCCGCACATCGTGCAGTTGATGCGCGAACTGCTGGCCCGCCCGCTGCCCGACTTCCCCATCACCTACCCGACCGGCTGGGGCATCCCCGCGCCCTTCCCCGAGACCCCGGGCCAGGTCCTCAACGCCTGGGCGGAGGGCATGCCGGCCTCCATGTACTGCACGGCCGTCGCCCAGCGCGCCCACGGCGAACAGCCGGCGAGCGACGACGAGCTGTGGCTCGCCGAGAACGACATCCGGCTGGTCTACTTCCTCGGCTTCGACAACGCCTACTTCTGGGGACTGACCCACCTGACGCTGCTCCTCGCCCACGAGGGCCGCTACGTCGTCCCCGACGCCATCGTCTGCAACGAGTTCTACGAGCTGGAGAACGAGAAGTTCTCCACCAGCAAGGGCCACGTCGTGTGGACGCGCGACCTGGTCCGCGAGGTCCCCCGCGACCTCGTCCGCTTCCACCTCGCTCTGACCGCCCCCGAACACGCCCGCACCAACTTCTCCCGGGCCGCCCTGGAGAAGATCGCCGGCGAACGGCTGGTCGAGCCGTGGAACCGGCTGGCCGGCCTGCTCGGCAAGGCGGTCGCCGAACTCGGCGTGGAGGGCCAGGACCTGCCGGTCTCCGCGGAGGCGAACGCGCGCCGGGCGGCCGTGGCCGAGCGGTTCGTGGCCGGCTACCAGCTCACCGGCTACAGCCTCAGCCGCACCGCCGACCTGATCCCGCTGCACACCGATCGCCTCCTCGGCCGGGCCGAGGCCCTGCTCGACGGGCTGTCCGCGGCCACCCGCGAGAGGGCGACCGCCACCCTCGGCGACCTCTTCGCGGAGCTGCGCACCCTGCTCGCGGCGGCCTCCCCGATCCTCATCGACCTCGCCGATCGGGCCCGTGCCGAGGGCGGCTTCGACGGCACGTTCACCGTGGCGCCGACGGAGCGCACGACCAGGCCGTTCACGGTCCCGACCCTGGGCTGACCGCCCGCAACCCCTACCCGCGAAAGGAGGTGCCCGATGCGCGTCACCGTGGTGGGCGGCGGCGTGATCGCCCTGCTGACCGCCGTGGAGTGCGCCCTCGGCGGACACCGGGTCACGGTCGTCGACCAGGGGCCCATCCCGTACAGCCGGGCCACCTCTTTCGACCAGCACCGCATCCTGCGCGCCCTGCACCCGGCCGACCCGCGCGCCACCAGCGCCGCACTGCACGCCCACCGGCGCTGGCTGGACCTGGAGGAACTGCTCGCCACCCGCTTCTACGAGCGGGTCGGCGCCCTCACCGTGCTGCCGCCCGCCGCGGCGGACGCCGGCGCCCTGCTCCTGACCGGCGCCGGCGGCCGGGCCCGCACCCTCACGGCGCCCGCGCTCGCCGAGCGCTACCCGCACCTCTCCCTCGACGGCGCCCTGGCCGGCGTCCTGGAGGACGAGGCCGGGGTGCTGCTCGCCGAGCGCGTCCTCGCCGCCTGCGCGGGCTGGCTGAAGTGGCAGCCCGGCGTCGACCTGGTCGAGCACCGGCCGGTGGTCGCGGTGGACGGCGAGCGCGGGCGGGTCCACCTCGCCGACGGACGGACCCTCGACGCCGACGGCGTGCTGGTCGCCGTCGGCCCGTGGGCGCGAGGGCTGCTGCCGGAGCGGGTGGCGAAGACGCTCACGCTGCACCGGCAGTCGCTGCTGTACTGCCGGGTGCCGAAGGCGCAGGCCGAGGCGTGGGCGGCCACCCCGGCGATCCCGGCGCTCGGCACCCGGCGGGGCGCCTGGCTGATCCCGCCGGTCGCCGGCACCGCGCTCAAGCTGACCTCCGCCGCCTTGTGCCACGAGGTCGACGACCTCACCGACCACATCACGCCCGAGGCGCACCAGCGGGAGCTCGCCGCCGAGTTCGGCGACCTGCTGCCGGGCTTCTCACCGGCCTGGGTGCTCGGCAGCAAGGACTGCTACTACCTGTCGTACGCCGAGACCGGCGGGCCGCTCGTGGTCACCCTCGGCGCGTCGGGACACGCCTACGCGGCCTGCGGCGGCTCCTCGTTCAAGTTCGCGCCGCTGATCGCCCGCGCCCTCGCCGACCGCGTCCTCGGCCGCGCCCACGCCCCGACGGGCCTGGCGGCGCTGGACACGGCCCCCCTCGACGCCTCCCCCTGACTCCCGAACGACTCGCGGAAGGACCGCCGCCATGAAGCTCCTGGCGATCGAAGCCCGGCAGAACGCCACCTACTACGTCTCCCGCTACGAGCAGGTCGTCGGCCTGGGCGCCGACCTGTACGTCCTCAACGGCGAGGGCACCGAGGACTTCTGGCCCGCCGGCCGCTACCGGATCGCCGGCTCACGGAACATCGAGGACCTGATCGCCGCCGCCAAGGAGTGGCACGCCGAGGAGCGGTTCGAGGGCGTCCTCACCTTCTCGGAGTCCGGGGTCCTCGCCGTCGCCGCCGTCGCCGAGGCCCTCGGCCTGCCCGGCATCGGTGTGGAGGCCGCCCGCGCCAGCCGCAACAAGCTGCTGATGCGCCAGGCCCACGAGCGCGGCGCCGCCGCCCACCCGTCCTTCCGGTTCGTCACCGACGAGACCGAGGCGCTGGCCGCCGCCGCCGACTTCGGCTACCCGGTGATCGTGAAACCGACCCTGGGCGCCGCCTCCCACTACGTCTTCCGCGCCGACGACGAGAGCGAGCTGCGCGAGCGCTACGCGCAGGCCGCGCAGGGCCTGACCGAGCTGTCCTGGTACGCCATGGAGGCCGACGGCCTCGACCTCGGACCGCACGGGCTGCTGGTGGAGTCCTTCCTCGACGGCGACGAGTTCCTCATCGAGGCCCTGGCCTGGGACGACGAGGTGCACCTCGGCTCGATCGTCGACCGGGTCACCGCCGAGGGCGACACCTTCGACGACGACGTCCACCACGCGCCGACCGCGCTCACCCCGGCCCAGATCGAGGCCGTCCACGCGGTCGTCGCCGCCGGCGCCCGCGCCCAGGGCCTCAGGCGCAGCGTGCTGCACGCCGAGGTCCGCTTCCACGAGGGCCGCCCGCACCTGGTGGAGATCGCCGTACGCCCCGGGGGCGGCGGACTGGACCACATGGCCCGCATCTCCGCCGGCTACGACCCGATCGCCGCCGTCGCCGACGTGGCGCGCGGCGTCCGCCCGCGGTCGGGCCCCTACACCCCGACCGGTGTGCACACCGCCGCGATGTGCCTGCTGCCGCCCGCCTCCGGCCGGATCGAGGGCGTCCACGTCCCCGACGAGGTCGCGGAACGGGACGACCTGTTCTTCCTCAAGGTCACCGCCAAGCCCGGCGACCTGGTCCGCCGTCCGCCGGAGGGCAACAACATCCTCGGCTTCCTCGGCGTGACCGGCACCTCGTTCGAGGACGCGATGTCCACCGCCGAGGAACTCGCCGCCCAGGTCCGCGCCGACCTCGTCTGAACCCAGGAGTGACCGACATGAACCGACGCCCCGTGATCATGGTGGGCTTCGTGCCCGTCGCGGTGACCTCGCTCGCCCAGTTCCAGCCGGAGGGCTCGGTGATCGTCGTCGACGAACCCGACGTCATCCGCAAGCGCGACCTGCGGCCCAAGGCCGACGAGGCCCCCGTCGTACGGGAGCTGATCGCCTGGGAGTACCAGCTCGAAGGCGCCGCCGACGCCTTCTACAACGCCCACCCCGACCTGGACCCCGCCGCGGTCGCCCCGCTCCAGGAGTACGCCACCCCCTTCGCCGCCCGCCTCGCCGAGCGCTACGGCCTGCCCACCGGCGGCTACGGCGCGCTGCGGATCCTGCGCGACAAGGCCCTGCTGCGCAGGGTCAGCGCCTCGGCCGGCATCCTCAACCCCGAGTCGGAGGAGGTCACCTCCCCGGACGAGGTGCGCGCCTTCATGGCCGCCCACCCCGGCCCCGCCGTCCTCAAGCCCGCCAACCGGCAGGCCGCCCTCGGCACCCGCATCCTCGCGTCCGCCGACGAGATCGACGAGGCCTGGGCGGAGACGACCGCGATGGACGAGGGCGTGATGGTCCCCGACCGCGGCATCGAACTGCGCATGCTGGTCGAGCGGTGCGTCCAGGGCCGTGAATACAGCGTCGAGCTGCTGGTGGAGCGCGGCCGGGCCCTCTTCGCCAACGTCACCGGCAAGGACCTCTACCCCGGCACCCGCCCGGTCGAGCTCGGCCACCTGGTCCCCGCCGACATCCCGGCCGAGCTGGACGCCCTGCTGCGCTCCGAGACCGAACGCCTGCTGACCTCGGTCGGTTTCGGCACCGGCATCGCGCACTGCGAGTGGATCGTCGAGGACGGCCGCCCCTACCTCGTCGAGTGCGCGGGCCGCTTCCCCGGCGACGGCATCGTCGACCTCATCGACCGCGCCTACCGCGTCGACCTCGTACGCTCCTTCTGGACGCTGATGAAGGGCGAGGAACTGACCGAGACGCTCCCGGTGAAGGCCCCGGGCGCCGCCGCGATCCGGTTCCTGCACACCGGCGAGGCGGGTGTCGTGGAGTCCGTCTCCGGTGTCGAGGAGGCCCACGGGCTGCCCGGCGTCGAGCTGTGCTCGGTGACCGTCGAACCCGGCGCAGAGGTGCGTGAACTGCGCAGCTCCTGGGACCGGATCGGCTCGGCCGTCACCGAGGCCGCCACCGGCGCCGAGGCCCACGCGACCGCCGTCCGGGCATTGGAGACGATCGAGGTCAAGGTCCGGCCCGCGCGGGGCTGACCCGCGCGGCCGGGCCCCACGGGAGAGGGAAGGCATGGCCACTGTCGAGGACGTGAGACGCCTGGCGCTCGCGCTGCCGCGCACCGAGGAGCACCTGGTCCGGGACCGGGTGAAGTTCCGCATCGGGCGGATCGTCTACCTGGCGCTGTCCCGGGACGAGACCACACTGGGCTTCGCGTTCCCGAAGGAGGAGCGCGAGGCCCTGGTCGCGGCGGAACCGGAGAAGTTCTCCCTGCCGCGCGCATCCGACCTGCGCTTCAACTGGGCGCAGGCCTCCCTGGGCGCCCTGGACCTGCCCGAACTGACGGAACTGATCACCGAGGCGTGGCGCCTGTGCGTCCCCGCGAAGGTCGCCCGCGCCCACCTCGGAACCGACCCCGCGCCCGTGCCGCAACCCCCGCAGCTCGGACAACTGCGCGCATCCGCCGAGGTGTTCGCCGGCTACACCGGCGTGGACCGCACCTGGCGGGAACTGCGCGAGCTGACCGCGCCCGGCCCCGACCTCACCGACCCCGCCCACCGCACGGCCCTGCACCGCTGGCTCAACTCCTGGGGCTGCCGGCTGCCCTACCCCCGCGAGGGCGAGCCGTACGCCCTGGGTGAGGGCCTCGCCGCCTGGACGGAGCAGCACCCCCTCCCCGACACCCCTCTCGCCGACCTGACCGACCCCGAGATCGAGACCCTCGCGGCGGCCTACGACGACCTGGCCCGGCTCCCGGCCGCGGTCCCGCCCCGCCGCCGCAGCCTCGGCCCCACGGCCGCGGCCAAGGCGCTGTACGCGCTGCGCCCGCACACCGTCATGCCCTGGGACGCGGCCATCGCGAGCGAGCTGTACGGCGCCCGCGACGGCGCCGCCTTCGCCCGCCACCTGCGTACCGGCCGGGCCTGGGCGCGGGCCGTCCTCGCCGAGAGCGGTCTGACCGCCGACGCGCTGGTCGCCGACCTCGGCCGGCCCGCCGTCACCCTCCCGAAGGTCCTCGACGAACACCTGTACGTGACTATCACCCGGCGCACGGCCTCCTGAGAGGTCCTTGCACTCTGCCCCCGGGGCCGCGCGGCCCGGGCGGGCACAGCGCAAGGACCCCTGAGCCCCCCGCCCGTGACGTCCGAATGCCGCCCCCCGCGCGCACCCCGCGTGTGACGATCGTCCGCACTCCCGCACCGTGAAAGGCACGTGACACCATGACAGTTGACCAGAGCACCAAGGAAAAGGCCCAGCTGCTGCGGCGGCTCGGCTCCGACACCGTCCTCGTGCTGCCGAACGCCTGGGACGCGGCCAGCGCCGCCGTGATCGCCGCCGCCGGCGCCCCGGTCGTCGCCACGACCAGCGGCGGCGTCGCCTGGTCCCTGGGCAGGGGGGACGGCGAGCAGGCCACCCGTGAGGAGATGCTCGCCGCCGCCGCGCGCATCGTCGCCGCCGTGGACGTCCCGGTGACCGTCGACATCGAGGGCGGTTACGGCGCGGCGCCGGCCGAGGTCGCGAGGACGGTCACCGAGGTGGTCGCGGCCGGCGCGGTCGGCGTCAACCTGGAGGACTCCAAGGCGCCGGGCGGACCGCTGTTCACCGCCGAGGAGCAGGCCGAACGGATCGCCGCCGCCCGCGCCGCCGCGACCGAGGCGGGACTGCCCGAGCTGGTGATCAACGCGCGCACCGACGTGTACCTGTTCGGCATCGGCGAGGAGTCCGGCCGCCTGGAGGACGTCCTCGCCCGCACCGCCGCCTACGCCGAGGCGGGCGCCGACGGCGTCTTCGTGCCCGGCCTGCTCGACCTGGCCGTCCTCGGCGAGCTGTCCTCCCGCTCCCCGCTGCCGGTCAACGCCATGGCCGGCCCCGGCGGCCCGAGCGTGGCCGAGCTGGCCAAGGCGGGCGTACGCCGCGTCAGCGTCGGCACGGGCGCGGCCCAGGCCGCCTACCGGGTGGCCCGCGACGCCACCCTGGAACTGCTCGACACCGGCACGTACGGCGCGCTGGACGCGTCCCTGGACTTCGGCCAGATGAACGGCCTGTTCAGCAACTGACGGCCGGCGGGCCCGGGCACGGCCGGGCACGGCTGACGGTGGCGGAGCGGGTGGGGGCCGGTGACCGGCCCCCACCCCGCGCGGTCGTTCAGCGCTCGGCCGTCCAGCGGGCGACCACCCGGTCCAGCACGTCCAGCGGCAGCGACCCGTGCCCGAGCACCAGGT
The DNA here is from genome assembly GCF_055573695.1 of Streptomyces sp. NPDC030143. NCBI lineage: Bacteria > Bacillati > Actinomycetota > Actinomycetes > Kitasatosporales > Streptomycetaceae > Streptomyces > Streptomyces sp. NPDC030143. Next base: position 73,233 of record NZ_JBVIAY010000004.1, on the reverse strand, counting down.
CGTGGAAGCCCCGCACGTCGAAGGCCGGCCCCAGATCGCGCGCGGCCCGCGAGCGCAGCCGCTGGATCTCCAGACGCCCCGTCATGTACGACAGAGCCTGCCCCGGCCACTCGATGTACCGGTCCGTCTCGTTGCCGATCTCGACCTCGGCGAGGACCGTGTGCTCGCGCAGGAAGCCCACCGCCTGCTCGCGGCTCCAGCCGAACTGGTGCAGCCCCGTGTCGACGACCAGCCGGGCGGCCCGCAGCGAGTCCATCGCGAGCATGCCCAGCCGCGCCAACGGCCCTGAGTACAGGCCCATCTCGTCGGCGAGGCGCTCCGCGTACAGCCCCCAGCCCTCGATGTAGGCGTTGATCCAGGCGATCCGCCGCAGCCGGGGCAGACCGGTGAGGTCCTGCGCGAGGGACAGCTGCACATGGTGGCCGGGCACGGCCTCGTGGAAGGCGGTGGCCTCCGCCAGCACCCGCGAGCGCTCCGTCACGCGCTCGGTGTTGGCGTGGTACGTGCCCGGCCGCGAGCCGTCCAGCGCGGCCGGCATGTACCAGGCCTGCGGCGCACCCGGCACCTCCCGGCCGTCCAGCACGCACGGCACAGCCGGCAGCCGTCCGAACCGGCGGGGCGCGGCCAGCTCGGCCCGCGCGATCGCCGTACGGGCCGCGGACAGCATCTCCTCGTCGCCGCTCCAGCGCAGCCGGGCGTCGGAGCGCAGCCGCTCACGCACCCCGGCCGCGTCCAGCCCCGGGCCGAAAGCCTGCGCCCCGATCCGGACGTACTCCTCCTCCAGCCGGGCCAGCAGCTCCACACCGACGTCGTGCAGCTCCTTCGGGGCCCGGTCGGTGGTGGTGTGGACGCGGGCGAGCGTGGCGTAGTGCTCCTCGCCGTCGGGCAGGTGGCACAGCCCGGGCCGCTCCTGCGGACGCCCGTGCGGGGCCAGCTCGGTGTGCAGCACCTCCCGGTATGCGGCGAACGCGGGCCGGACCCGTTCGTCGATCAGCCGGTCCCGCTCGCCGTGGAACCGCGCGTCCAGCGGCACCGCCCGCAGCGGGTCACCGGCCGGGTCGGCGAGGTGGGCGTCGAGCCGCGCCACGGCCGTGCGGACCCGCTCGGCGACGGGCAGCCGCCCGGCGGCCAGACCCGCGCGGTGCCGGTCGGCGGCCGCCGCCAGATAGCCGGGCAGACCCGCCAGCCGCTCCAGATGCCCGCGTTCCTGCTCCGTTCCCGCCGGGCGCACCTCGGGTAGCGAACCGAGCAGCCGGCCGAGGGGGGAGTTCTGGTAGTCGGCGACGGTGTGCTCGACGAGCCGGGTCCCGAGCCGGTCGGCGACGGCCCGCGCCTGCTGCACGACCACGGCCCGGGTCACCTCCTCCCCGGCGTCCCGGACGGGGGCGCGCTCGGCCCGCGCGGCGAGCCGCAGCGCCCGCTCGCGCAGCGCGGCCTGAGCCTCCTCGGAGGGGTCGGCGAGCCGCCCGACGATCTCCGGGCACCCTTCGAGCGCGTCGTCGAGCGGATCCTCGGCGGCGATCAGGTCGACGGTCTCCTCGGCGAGGACGGTCACGGGGGTTGCGGGGTCGGTCATGCTGCCGGGTCTCCTGTCAGAGCGTGGGGACGGCTGGGTGCCGCGGTACCGGGGGGCTGTTCGTCGACGGTGGGATCGGCCTGCGACCGGGCGAACTGCCGCACCAGGGGCGGGAGTCCGTACTGACCGGCCACGTCGGTCCGCTCCAGCAGACCGCTGTCGACGAGGGTTTCGAGGAGGTCCTCGACGGGCTGACGGGCGCGCTCCAGGGAACGGGCGAGGGCGGTCACGGACTCGTGGGCGACCGTGTCGACGGACGGTGGCGTGTCCGCCGCCGCGAACTGCCGCAGCACCAGGCGCGCCCAGGGGCCGAGGCGGCGGTAGGCGTCGTCGTAGCGGTCGGTCAGGCTCTCGTCACCGGCCCGCAGCCGCCCGGACAGGCCCTCACCCGCGACGAGTTCGGCGACCCCCTCGGCCAGCAGCGCCTCCGGGCGGGCGGCCAGGCGGCGGGCGGCGAGGGTGAGGGCGAGGGGCAGGTCGCCGCAGGCCTCCGCGAGCAGCAGACCGGCCCGGGGGGCGCCGGCGAGCCGGTCCCGGCCGAGGACACCGCCGAGCAGCTCCATCGACTCGTCGCGCTCCAGCACCGGCAGTGCCAGCCGCCGCACGCCGTCCAGACCGAGCAGCCGGGAACGGGAGGTGAGCACGATCCGGCTCTCCGGGGTGGCCAGCAGCAGCTCCCGCACCTGCCGTTCCTGCCGCACGCCGTCGAACACCACCAGCAGCCGTCGCTCGCGCAGCACCGACCGGTACAGGCCGACGCGCTGCGCCGGGTCGTCGGGTATGTGCTCCGGCGCGATCCCGAGCGCCCGCAGCAGACCGCCCGCGATGCCCGGCGCGTCCTTGCGGCCGTCGGCGGCCGGATCGAGACAGACGTACAGCTGGCCGTCCGGCAGATCGGCCGCCAGCTCCCGCGCCAGGTGCAGCGCGAACGCCGACTTGCCGACGCCGGCCTGCCCGTGGACCAGCAGCGGCGGCTCGGCCCCGCCGCCGAGGGCCGTCGCGAACCGCGCCAGGCCGAGGTGCCGTCCCCGCCCCGCGAGCGCCCGCCCCTGCATCGGCAGCTGGGCCGGAGTGGGCAGCACGGCCCGCACGGCGGCGGCCCGCAACCGGTTCTCCTGCACCTGGTGCACGGCCTTGCCGGCCGGCCGCTCCTCCTCGCCCGCCGACCGCGCGGCCTCCCGCCAGTACCGCTCCCACACGGTGCGTTCCCCGCCGCACGCCTCCGCGAAGGCGAGCGCCACCTGAAGGGTCGGCAGCCGGTGCCCGGCCGCCGCGTCCGAGAGCACCGAGGCGGAGAACAGCGCCCGCTTCGCCAGCTCGCGGTAACTGGGGGAGCCCGCCGCGGCCCTCAGCCGGCGCAGCTCACGGGCGAAGACGGTGGCCGGTCCGGCGTCCTGGGCCAGCGGTTTCTCCGGTCTGCCCACGCTCATGCTCCTCGGGGTGCTCGGTGACGGGCTCACCACGGGTTCACCGCGATCCCCCCGCCGTCTCCTGCCTGCCCCACCACGGTCTTCCCGCCCGTTCCCGATCCCCTCCCGGACGAGTCCCGCGAGCACCCACCGCCGTCACCCCGCAGGCCCACGCCGCCGTCCGGGTCCCTTCCGGATGCTGTCGGATCCGCGGGCATGCGTGCCGCCCGGGACGGCACGGTGGGCGCGGGCCCGCCCGCTCAGCGCCGGGTGGCCGTCGCACCTCTGGTCACCGGTCCGGCGGCGCGCCCGGTCAGCGCCGGATGGCGCGTCCCACCCCTGGTCACGGATCCGGCGGCGCCGGATGGCGCGTCCCACCCCTGGTCACGGATCCGGCGGCGCCGGATGGCGTGCCCCATCCCCGTTCACCCTCCCGGCGGCGCCCGTCAGCCCGGGCCGCGCCCCGCACGGCGCACCAGCCCTCGGACCGACGGACGTGCCCCCGCCCCGCCCCGCCGCAGGCGAACTCCCGTGCCGGCCACCCGGACGTACACGCCGCCGCGGGCGAACTCCGGTGCCGGCCACCCGGACGTACACGCCGCCGCGGGCGAACTCCGGTGCCGGCCACCCGGAGGTACACGCCGCCGCGGGCGAACTCCGGTGCCGGCCACCCCGCCGTACAAGCCGCCGCCGGCGACCTGTCCACCCCCCGCGTACCAGCCGCTCACCGGCGACATTCGTCGCTCCCCGTACCGTTCCCCTAGCCGAGCGTTTATGATCCCGACGGCCCGCGTCCCGGTAAGGGGCGCCGGTCACCGGGGGCGGGGGGAGCCGATGGCAGTCATGGACGTGGGGAACAGCGAGAGCACGGCCGAGCGGAACGGGCCGACTCCCGCCGCGCGCGAAGCACCCGCTCAGCAGCTGTGCTTCCTGCTGCTCGGCCCGCTGGAGGGCTGGTGGGACGGCACCCGTCTCCGTCTCGGCGGAGCCATCCAGGAACGCGTCCTCGCGATGCTCCTGCTCGAACCCGGCCGTCTCGTCCCCGTCTCCCGGCTGGTCGAGGCCGCCTGGGAGGACAACCCCCCGGCCACCGCTGGGCACCAGGTCCGCAAGGCCGTAGCCGACCTGCGAAGACGCCTGCCCGGCGGCAGCGGCGTCATCGTCACCGACGGCCCCGGCTACCGCGCCGCCCTCACCGGCGCCCGCCTCGACCTGCTCGAGTTCGGCTCCCACCTGCGCGCCGCCGTCGGCGCCGAGGCGGCGGGCCGTCTCCCGGACGCCGTCCGAGAGCTGACCGCCGCGCTCGCCCTGTGGCGCGGGCCGGTGCTGGCCGGGACCGGCGGCGCCGTGATCGACGCGGCCGCCGCCGTCCTGGACGAGCGCCGTCTCACCGCCGCCGAACAGCTCTTCGCACTGCGGTTGACGCGCGGAGAGGGCAACGCCCTCGTCGCCGACCTGCGCGACCTCGTCGCCGCGCATCCGCTGCGCGAGACCCTGCGCGGCCAGCTGATGCACGCCCTGTACCGCTCGGGCCGGCAGGCGGAGGCACTGGAGGAGTACGGCCGGGTACGGGCCCTCCTCGTCGAGGAACTCGGCGTCGACCCCGGCCCGCAGCTGTCCAGGCTGTACGAGGACATCCTGCGCGACAGTCCGGAACTCCACCCGGTCCCGGCCCCGGTCCCCGCGCCCACCGCCCCGTCCGGAGACTCTGCAGAACCGTCACTGCAAACCGCTCCCGGCGGCCCGCACGCCACCCCCGAGGACGATTCCGCCTCCCTCCCGCCGGAGGCCCCCTGCACCCTTCCCTACGACCTCTCCGACTTCACCGGCCGCCGCAGCGAACTCACCCGGATCGTCGAGCTCGCCACCGCCCCCGTCGGCGTCTCCCGCGAGCACCGCGCCCGCATCGTCGCCATCGACGGCATGGGCGGCACCGGCAAGACCTCGCTCGCCGTGCGCGCCGCGCACCAGCTCGCCGCCGACTACCCGGACGGCCAGCTCCACCTCGACCTGCGCGGCTTCACCCCGGGCGAGGAGCCGATGCGCCCGGAGAGCGCGCTGGACGTACTGCTGCGCATGCTCGGCACCCCCGGCGAACGCATCCCGCAGGACCTGCAGAGCCGCGCCGCCCTGTGGCGCTCGTGCCTCGTCGGCCGCCGCGTGCTGCTCCTGCTGGACAACGCCGTCGACGCCGCCCAACTGCGCCCCCTGCTCACCCCCGCCCCCGGCTGCCTCGTCCTGATCACCAGCCGGGCCCGCCTGGTCGACCTGGACGGCGCCGCCTGGCTCTCCCTCGGCCTGCTGCCCCCGCAGGACAGCGCCGAGCTGGTCGCCGAGACCCTCGGCGCGGACCGGGTCGCCGCCGAGCCGGAGGCCGCCGCGGAACTCGCCGAGCGCTGCGGCCACCTGCCGCTCGCCCTGCGCATCGCCACCGCCCGGCTGCGCAACCGCCCCCGCTGGACGCTGGCCTATCTCGTCGACCGGCTGCGCGACGAGACCCGCCGGATGGTGGAACTCACCTCCGGCGAACGGGGCGTCGCCGCCACCCTGCGCCTGTCCTACCTGGCGATGACCGAACCGCACCGCACCGCGTTCCGGCTGCTGGCGATGCACCCCGGCGCCCGGATCGACCCGCACGCCGCGGCCGCCCTGCTCGGCCTGGACCTGTTCGACGCGGAGGACGTCCTGGAACACCTGCTGGACGTCCACCTGCTCCAGCAGCCCGACATAGGCCAGTACACCTTCCACGACCTGGTGCGCAGCTTCGCCCGTGAACTGCCCACCCCCGAGGAGGAGACCGCGGCCGTCACCGAACGCCTCCTCGGCTACTACGTCTCCGCCACCGAGTCCGCCTGCCAGGCCCTGTTCCCGGGCCGCAAACAGCACCCGACGGAACTCCCGCCCTACGACGGCGAACTCCCGCAGCTGACAGAGGCCGCCGCCCGCCGCTGGTTCACCCACGAACACGAGGGCCTGATCGCGGCCACCGCCCTGGCCCACGGCCTGGGCCTGGACCGACACGCCGCCGTCCTCGCCCGCAACCTCGTCTTCCACCTCAACGCCCGCGGCCACTTCACCGAGTACGCGGCGGTCGCCCGCACCGCGTCGGCCGCCGCCCGCCGCACCGGCGACCTGTGGCTGCTCAGCAGCGCCCTGTCCAACCTGGGCGTCGCCTGCTGGAAGCTGGGCCAGCTGGAGGAGGGCATCGAGACCGTCACCGAGGCCCGTGAGGTGGCGGTGACGTCGGGCAACCGGCACACCGAGGCGCACGCCGACAGCGTCCTGGGCATCCTGCACGCCACCCGCGCCGGTTACGAGCCCGCCCTCTTCCACCTGCGCCGTTCCCTGGACCTCGCCCGTGAACTGGGCGCCGAACGCAACCAGGCGGACGTCCTGTGCACCCTCAGCACGGTCTACGAGGAACAGGGCCGGCACGCCGAGGCCGCCGACGCCGCCCGGGAGGCCGCCGGGATCTCGCTGCGCCTCGGCTACCTCAACAACCAGGTGACGTCGCTGACCGACCTCGCGTTCGCCGAGGTCGGCCTCGGGGAGCACACCGCGGCCGGCGAGACGCTCGCGCGGGCCCGCGCCCTGTGCGACGAGCGCGTCCCGGCCGGTGACACGGCCCTGCTGCTCGCGCTGTCCGCCCGCGTCGCCCAGCTCCTCGGCGACCCGTCGACCGGCCACGGCCACGCCGTCCGCGCGCTCACCCTCGCCGCCGAGACCGACGCCCCGCTGCGGCGCGCCAAGACGCAGAACGTCGTCGCCCGCTTCCACTTCCACGCGGGCGACTTCGAGACCGCCCGCGCCCTGCACGAGCAGGCCCACCGCAGCGCGACGGCGGCCCGCCTGCGCGCGGAGGAGTGGCACGCCCTGTCCGGCCTGGCGGCGGCCGAACGGGAGCTGCACCACGCCTCGTCCGCCGCCCACGCCGCCGCGGCGCAGGAGCTCCTGACCCGGCTCGACCTGCACCGGTCCCCGGCGCAGCGCTGAGAACGCCGAACGCCCCGCCCGGTTCCCCGGGCGGGGCGTTCGCGTCCGCGAGGTGCGGTCACGGCTTCACGGTGTGCGGGCCGACGTCGCTGGCGACCACCTGGTGCCCCCCCGCCGGGACGTCCGTGAGGTCCCCCGCCGAGCCCAGTGCGAGCGCCAGGGCGAGTGCCGCGAAGATCCCGATCAGTCCCGCTGCCTTGCTGCGCATGTGCCCGTCCCCAGAGGTAGTTGGCGGTGGCGGCAGTGCCTCCCGCTCTCGACGGGGCCGATGTTTCCGACGACGGTTCCCGATCCGGTCCCCTCTCGTTCCCGCCCTCCCGGGGAACCCGCCGTTCCCCCTTCGCGACAGCCACCACCCCGCCCCCGCCCCCCACGGGGCCCGCCGCTCGAGGCGATCCGGCCCGGAGCGGGCCGCACCGACGCTCAGAGGCCGCCGTCCGCGCAGCCCGCGATGCGGGGGCCGTCCGGGGTGAGGACGGCGTCGGTGCGCAGCACGCCCCCCGCGAAACCGGCGAGGTCGAGCAGCTCCCGTACGCAGGAACGGATACGGGAGACCTCGTCGTCGGCCACACCCGTCCCCGACCCCTCGCGCACCACGTGCACCACGTGGTGCATCCCGCCCAGCGACAGCGTCTCCACCCGGTAGCGGGGCCCCACGAGGAGTTCCTCGACCAGATGCGGACCGACGGTGGCGGCCTTCGCCCACAGGGCGAGCGACTCCGCGTCCCGCACGAACGCGGGTCCGCCCCAACGGACGCCGTCGTAGCGGGACTTGATGACCACCGGCATGCCGAGCCGCTCGACCGCCGCCCGGGCGTGGCCCACGGTGGCGGCCTCCTCGGCCCGCACCGGTGCCCGGGTCCCGCCGAGCAGCAGCCGTCGCAGCGCCACGGGGTCCATCAGCCGTTCGGCGGCGGGGTCCCGCCACAGCACCCCGTCCCGCTCCCGCCGCACCCGCCGGACGACGGCCCGGACGTCGTCCCCGGCGCCGGGACCGCACAGGAGCTGCCCGATCCCGTAGCGCCGTACGAGCCCGCCGACCAGGGCGTGCAGGGTGCCGTCGGCGATCGCGGACGCTCCCGCCACGAACAACCGCTCCGTCCGGACCGCGTCCGGCAGCGGCTCATCGGGCCGCACCACCGCCCACAGGTCGAACCCGGCGGCCACCGCCGACCGCAGGAGCCCGCCCCCGGGCATCACCAACAGCATCCGTTCCGCAACGCTCGCCACGGCCTCCCTCTCCCGCCGATCCGCTCGAACGCCGCCACGCTCCCCCCGCACCTTCCCGTTCACCTCCCGCCCCGTTCCCCTCCCGCTCACGCAGAACACCCCCCGAGCCGTGTCACCACGGTTCGGGGGGTGTTGTCAGCGGTAGCGGAGGGATTTGAACCCTCGGTGACTTGCGCCACACTCGCTTTCGAGGCGAGCTCCTTCGGCCGCTCGGACACGCTACCGAGGGAGACCTTACAGGACGCCGCGGTGTGGTCGGAAATCGATTGTCAGCGGGAGCGGAAGAACTCGGTGAGCAGCCGGGCGCAGTCCTCGGCGAGGACGCCCTCGATCACCTCGGGGCGGTGGTTGAGCCGGCGGTCGCGGACGACGTCCCAGAGGGAGCCTGCCGCGCCCGCCTTGTCGTCGCGGGCGCCGTAGACGACCCGGTCGACGCGGGACTGGACGAGCGCGCCCGCGCACATCGTGCAGGGCTCCAGCGTCACGACGAGCGTGCAGCCGTTCAGCCGCCACTCGCCCAGCCGGGCGGCGGCCCGGCGGATGGCGAGCACCTCGGCGTGGGCCGTCGGATCGGAGTCGGCCTCCCGTTCGTTGTGGCCGGTCGCGAGCACGGTCGTGCCGTCGGCGGCCAGCACGACGGCGCCGACGGGGACGTCCCCGCCCCGGGCGGCCGCGTCCGCCTCGTCCAGGGCGAGCCGCATCGCGGCCCGCCAGGGGTCGCGGACGGGGTCGGCGGGAGGGTGCTCTTCGGTCGGCGGTGCGGTCAGCGGACGGTCTCCAGGGTCTCCGAGGCGCCCAGGGCCTCGGCGATCTCGGTGAGCGCGTCCTGGGACAGCGACTTCAGCTCCTTCTCGCCGACGCCGAGGTCGTCGAGGATGGCGGCGTCGCCGACCGGGCCGTGCGGCACGGCGTCGGCCGTCACCGCCTCGGCGTCGGCGTCGGCGTCGTCCTCGTCGTCCTCGCCGTCCTCGGTGCCGTCCAGGTCGAGGGCGTCCAGGTCGTCACCGGCCCCGGAGTCCCGGCCGAGCAGTTCGTCGGTGAGCAGGATCTCGCCGTAGGAACTGCGGGCGGCGGCGGCGGCATCGGAGACGTAGATACGAGGGTCGTCCTCGCCGTCGACGCGGACCACGCCGAACCACGAGTCCTCCTGCTCGATCAGCACGAGCACCGTGTCCTCGTCGGGAGAGGCTTCCCGGGCCAGGTCGGCCAGATCGGACAGGGTCTCCACATCGTCGAGCTCTGTGTCGCTCGCTTCCCACCCGTCTTCGGTGCGCGCGAGCAGTGCGGCGAAGTACACCGTGACTCTCCCACTGGTCATAGGCGTGCCGGTTGGGGGTCCCCCCGGCGGAGGTTACGGGCGGGGAGAGCTGCGCTCCGAGCCCCACCCACTCGGAATCGTGGCAGAAACAAGGCGTCCAGGGGACGTCTTCGGCTCCCTGTGTCCGGTGGTTTTGACCGCGGGTCCGTGCGGAAGCCCGCAACCAACTTCACCAGCGCACTCGTTGCCGCCACGTGCGGATCGTACGCGGCTTTCCGCCGCGCCCACGCACGCCCACCCCCCGCAACGCCCGCGAGATCGGCGATCTCCCGTGCGGGCAACGGGCGGGCGGCTACCAGCGGAAGGTGCGCATGCGCATCGCGTGTCGCAGCCGAGCGGTCTTGGCGCGGCGTGGCTGGACCCGGTCGCGCAGCTCGCGGGCCTCGGCCAGTTCGCGCAGGAACTGGGCGCGTCGCCGACGTCGCTCGGCTTCTGTCTCCGGCGGCTCGTCCGCGTCGGATGCCGCGCGGTCTGGCAGGTCAGGCATAGGTCCACCACCCCGGGTCCGTCCCCACCACCTTCCCTCCGGCGGGGGTTTGATGCCAGCGAACGGCCCCATCGCGGGTGCGGGGCTCCCTGTGCGCGCGGACGCCGGGGCCGGTCGGGCCCGGTTACTGTTGTGGACATGCGTCTCCACGTCGTCGACCACCCCCTGGTCGCCCACAAGCTCACCACGCTGCGCGACCGCCGCACCGACTCAGCGACCTTCCGCCGGCTCGCCGACGAGCTCGTCACCCTGCTCGCCTACGAGGCCACGCGTGACGTGCGCACCGAAACGGTGGACATCCACACCCCGGTCGCCTCGACGACGGGCGTCAAGCTGTCCCACCCGCGCCCCCTGGTCGTGCCGATCCTGCGCGCGGGCCTCGGCATGCTGGACGGCATGGTCCGTCTGCTGCCGACCGCCGAGGTGGGCTTCCTGGGCATGATCCGCAACGAGGAGACGCTCCAGGCCTCCACGTACGCCACTCGCATGCCGGAGGACCTCTCCGGCCGCCAGGTGTACGTCCTGGACCCGATGCTGGCCACCGGCGGCACCCTGGTCGCGGCGATCCGCGAACTCATCCACCGCGGTGCCGACGACGTCACCGCGGTGGTCCTGCTGGCCGCCCCCGAGGGCGTCGAGATCATGGAACGCGAACTCGCCGGAACCCCGGTCACCGTGGTCACGGCGGCGGTCGACGACCACCTCAACGAACAGGGTTACATCGTCCCCGGCCTCGGCGACGCCGGCGACCGCCTCTACGGGGCAGCCGAGTAAGGGGTCCTCGCACTGTGAGCGCCTGGGCCGCGCGGCCCGGTACCGCACCTCGCCGCGTTGCCGGAGAGTCCTGGTAGCTCCGCAGCTCCGTAGCTCCGCTGCAAGGACTCTCCGGCGCTTGCGATGCACGGCACCGGACCACGCGGCCTGATCAGGCGCTCATCGTGCAAGGGCCCCTAAGAGCTGCGAACGCGCCGCTGTGCCGTCAGCCCGCGGGCGCTCGCGGCGCGGTCCCGGTCCCCGCCGTCGCCCCCGCCGCTCGGACCGTGTGGCCGAGTCGCCGTCCCCGCTCCGCCGGCCGCGAGCCGTTGCCGGCTTCCCCCCGATCCGCGAGCGAGCTCCGTCCCCGCGATGAACCGCGGGCAGGGCTGCCGTCCGAGGAGGGGTACGGGAAACGCGTAGGCACGGGGCACCGCACCCAGCACGGATCGGCACGGATCGGCACGGATCGGCACAGGTGGGCGCGGTGGCGCGCGGTGACTGCCGGACTGCCGGGGTCCGCCCCGGGCGAGCGGGGTTACCTGCGCTCGCCCGCCGCGCAGGCGCTCGCGCTGGCCGCCGGCTGCGGAGCCGCCAGCGCCGTCAGGGACTTCGCCGCGGCCGCCTGGGGCGCCAGCGCCCGGAACCCGTTCCCGAGGATCAGATCGATCGCCGGCCCCTTGCGCGCGGCGTCCGTCCGTCGTTCCGCGGCGGGCAACTGGGTGGCCAGGACGGGCAGTGAGGTGTTCAGCGAGGCCGTGGGCCCGAGCAGCACGCCCGCGCCGACGACCTTCTTGTCGTACTCCTTGCCCGCGTTGCCCACCTGTCCGATGGCGAAGCCGCGCCTGCGCAGTTCGTCCGCCGTGGTCTTGGCGAGCCCGCCGCGCGTCGTGGCGTTGAAGACGTTGACGGTGATCTGCGCGGGCCGGGGGACGGCGACGGCCGGCGAGGCACTGGCCGCCGGGGCGGCCTTCGTCCGGCAGGAGGTGCCGGAGCCGGCCGCCGAGGCCGTGCCCCCGCCACCGGTGAAGACGTCGATGAGCTGCAGGACACCCCACCCGGCGACACCGAGCACGGCACCGCAGGCGACGACCATGACGACCAGTCGACCGCGCCGCCGGTGCGGGCGCATACGGGGGTACTTGTCCCCCGTGATGCGGTACTTGCCGCCCATGCCGGGGGGAGTCAGCATGCTCATGAGCGCAGCGTAGTGCGCCTGGGCGGCCGTGCCTACTAGATGATCATTCGACGGCGCACAGGAGAACCCGAAAGGGCCAACGGAGGGCCACCGGGGGTCGGAGGAGCGGCCCGGCTCAGTCGAGCTCGAGCACGCGCGCGTGCAGCACCTGGCGCTGTTGCAGCGCCGCCCGCACCGCGCGGTGCAGCCCGTCCTCCAGATAGAGGTCGCCCTGCCACTTCACGACGTGCGCGAAGAGGTCGCCGTAGAACGTCGAGTCCTCGGCGAGCAGTGTTTCCAGGTCGAGCTGCTGCTTGGTGGTCACCAGCTGATCGAGGCGGACCGGGCGCGGCGCGACGTCCGCCCACTGCCGGGTGCTTTCCCGGCCGTGGTCGGGGTACGGCCGGCCGTTTCCGATGCGCTTGAAGATCACACGGAAAGCCTACCGGTCCCGACGTTCCGGGCGCAGCCATGGAGGCGGAGTGTGCCGCTGCAAAAGACATGATGAACAGGTGCAAACGGGAACGACCGGCCCGCGGCGGCCCGCTCGTGCCCGGCGGCGGTGCCCCGACCGGCTCGCGCCCTTCGCCGGACGTCCGATGCGCTCGCGATCCGAAAGGCGGCGGCGCGTCGTCGGCGTGTCCGCCCCGCGGCCCGGCGTGTTGTTCCTCACGCGCCATCGTTGTGCACAGGCTGTGGACAGCGGTGCGGCGGGCGCGGCGCACCGCGTCACCCGTGCGCCGCACGGCGGGGGAGGCCGGCGGCCCGGCCTCCCCCGCCGTCGCGTCAGCGACGCCGGTCGCTCTTCGGGCGGGCGGCCGACTGCCCTGTCTCCGCTTCCGCCGCGTTCCCCTGCGGCTTCGGCGCACTGCGGGCGGCCTCCGCGCGCAGCAGGGCGCGCAGGACGGCGTAAGGATCTGCGGTCATGGTGGTCCGGTTCCTTGCGTGAGTGCTGAGGGACGGGGGAGAGGCGTCCGTCAGCAGCGCAGGACCACCGTGCGCAGTGCGTTCAGGGGCCGGGCCGGCCGGGGCGGCGCTGCCGGGGCCGCACCCGCCTCCGGTAGCGGCCGGCGTGCCGGGCGCGGGGGCGCGACGACGCGGTGGGCGCCGCCGGCCGGGGCGCGCAGGGCCGTGTCGACGGCGTCGTACTCGAAGCTCTCGGCGGAGACGACCGGGGGCGCGGCCGTCTCGGCGGGAGCGCCCGGCAGCAGCACGGCGAGCAGCAGCACGAGGACCCGAAGCCAGGTGCGGCTGCGCGGTCGACGTCCTGCGGTGCTCATGGGAGGTGATCTCCCCGCGACACGCGGAACGTTCAGCGCACCGAGCGGACAAACCGCCCGTTCGGCGTACATCTACCCCTTCGGGGGCCTCGCGGACTTCGCGGACCCGGCGGGCTTCGCGGCCTTCTGCGCCTTGGCCGCCGCCTTCATCTCCTGCTTGTGGGCACGCACCTTGGCCAAGGACTCGGGGCCGGTGATGTCGGCGACGGACCGGAAGGACCTCTCCTCGCCGTACGCACCGGCCGCCTCGCGCCACCCCGTGGGCGTGACGCCGAGCTGCTTGCCGAGCAGCGCGAGGAAGATCTGGGCCTTCTGCCTGCCGAAGCCGGGCAGCTCCTCCAGGCGCTTCAGCAGCTCCCCGCCGGTGCCGACACCGGCCCAGACGGTGCTCGCGTCGCCGTCGTAGTGCTCGACCAGGTACTGGCACAGCTGCTGGATGCGCTTGGCCATGGAGCCCGGGTAGCGGTGCACGGCGGGCTTCTCCGACAGCAGCGCCGCGAAGGCCTCCGGATCCCGCGCGGCGATCTCGTGCGCGTCCAGATCCTCCGCGCCGAGCCGGTCGGCGATCGTCCGGGGCCCCTTGAACGCCCACTCCATGGGCACTTGCTGGTCGAGCAGCATCCCGACCAGCGCGGCGAGCGGGGAGCGCCCGAGGAGTTCGTCCGCCTCGGGGTCCTGGGCCAGGTGAAGGGTGACGTCCATGTCCCGATCATCCCGCCTGCGGGGTCAGTCCGCCCGCCAGTACCCCAGCGCGTGCGTCCGCTCCTTGGGAGCGCCCAGTTCCTTGCGCACGTACGTGGCCAGCGCGCGCGTCGTGCGGGTGTCGCAGGCGATCCAGACGTACGGGTCCGGGGTGGCCCGCAGCGGCTCCGGCAGCTCGGACCGCACCCGCTCGACCAGTGCGGCCCCGCCGTCCGCGCGCGGCACGTGCCGTATCTCGTGGCGGGCCGGGTCGGCGCGGAAGGGCAGGCCGTCCCCACCGCCCTCGAACCAGACGGTGGCGGGGACCGGGCCCAGCGCGTCGAGCAGGGAGTTGATCGCGGGCAGCGAGGCGGGGTCGCCGACCACGAACAGGTGCGAGGGAGCGGGCGCCGGCTCCTCGAAACCGGTGCCCTGGACGGTCGCCTCGATCGTGTCCCCGGGCTTCGCCGCCCGCGCCCAGTCGCTGGCCGCGCCCTCGTGCAGGGCGAACTCCAGGGAGAACGTCCCGGCCGCCCGGTCGGGGTCGACCAGCGTGTACGCCCGCTGGTGCGGCTTGCCGGCGTTGGTGAACCACAGCCGGACCCACATCGTCGGATGGATCCCCGTCGCGGCGAGCAGCCCGCCGTCGGAGAGGTGCAGCCGTCGGTAGTGCGGTGTGATGTCCTCCGCCCCCGTGACGGTGAGCGTGAAGTCCTTCGCCCGCATCAACCTGAGGACCGCGCCCTCCCAGCCCCGCCCCTGCGCCATGGCCTCTTCACCTCTCGCGTACCCTGCTGCCCCGAATGATTAGGTAAGGCTAACCTAAAGCACAGTGCAGGCGCGGAGGGGCGACAGGGTGACCACCCAGAACGACACCGGGACCGACAGAGACACGCGGGGCGTCTACCGGGACGCCTGGGGCATTCCGCACCTGCGGGCCGGCACCGCCCGCGAACTCGCCCGGCTCCAGGGGCTGGTCACGGCCCGCGACCGCGCCTGGCAACTGGAGGTCGAACGCCACCGCGCCCGCGGCACCTCGGCGTCCTTCCTCGGCCCCGACGCCCTCCCCTGGGACCGCTTCGTGCGCCGCGCCCGCCTCGACGACACGGCCCGCCGCTGCTTCGCCACCCTGGAGGAGCGCGACCCGGAGAGCGCCGACTGGGTGCGCGCGTACGTCGACGGCGTCAACGAGGGCCTCGACGCCCTCCGCACGACCCTCGAGGGCCGCGGCGGAGGCCTCGACGGGGGCCACGGAGGCCTCGAGAGCAGGCAGGAAGGACCTGAGGGCCGCCACCACGAATGCCCCGAGGGCCGCGGTGGAGGCCTCGACGGGGTCCACGAAGGCCCCGAGAGCAGGCAGGAATGCCCCGACGGCCGCGGTGGAGGCCCCGAGGACAGGCGTGAAGGCCCCGACGGCCACCACGAAGGCCCCGACAGCAGGCCTCAGCCGGGCCTGGACGGCAGGCCCCAGCCGGGCCCCGACGCCGGGTCCCACCCTGGCTGCCCCGACGACAGCCTCGGCCACCGCCCCGGCGCCGGCCCCCACCCGGCGGCCGGCGCCGCCGACCTCCCGCCCGCGACCCCCGCCGCCGACCCCACTCCCTCGGCCCCCTCCGCCCCCACGGCCCCCGCGTCCCGGGTCGCCCCCGCGACCCCCGTCGCCCCCGAGTTCGCCCAGGTCGGTCTCGTCCCCGGTCGCTGGGAGCCCTGGACCCCGCTCGCCGTATGGCTCGCCACCCACATCCTCTTCGCCGGCTTCCCCGCCAAGCTGTGGCGCGAGGAGGCCGTCCGCCACCTCGGTCCCGAGGCCGTCGGCCTGTTCGCCACCGACGGCCCCGGGACGTCCGGCAGCAACGGCTGGCTGGTGAGCGGCGAACGGACCGTCACCGGACAGGCCGTCATCGCCGGCGACCCCCACCGCTTCATCGAGGACCCCGGCGTCTACCAGCAGATCCACCTCGCTTGCGACGAGTTCGACGTCGTCGGCCTCGCCGTCCCCGGGATCCCCGGCATCGCCCACTTCGGCCACACCGGCACCGTCGCCTGGGCCATCACCAACGCCATGGCCGACTACCAGGACCTCTACCGCGAACGGCTGCGCCGCACCGGCGCCGGTGTCGAGGCGCTCGGTCCGGACGGCACCTGGCGGCGGGTCGCCCGGCACACCGAACTCGTCCGGGTGGCGGGGGAGGAGACCGTGGAGGTGGAGGTCCTGGAGACCGAGCGCGGCCCGGTGATCGCGGGCGGCCCGGAGGGCCTCGACGACGGCACCCCGCTCGCCCTCGCCCTGCGCTACCCGCCCCGCGTCACCGGCGACCTGGGCTTCGGCGCCCTGCTCCCGCTCCTGCGCGCCCGCCGGGTCGCCGACGTCGACCGCGCGGTCGACCGCTGGGCCGAGCCGGTCAACGTCGTCCAGGCCGCCGACACCGAGGGCGGTCTGCTGCACCGGGTCGCGGGCCGGGTGCCGGTGCGCTCCGAGGCCAACCGCGTCCGTCTGGTCGACGCCTGGGAGCCCGGACACGAGTGGACCGGCTGGCACGAGCCGCCCCGCGCGGGACTGACCGACGGCGTCGCCGTCATGGCCAACCAGCGCGGCCCCGCCGCCCCGCTCGGCGTCGAGTTCGCCCCGCCCCACCGCGCCGACCGCATCCGCGCCCTGCTCGACGGACGCCGGCACTGGTCCGCCGCCGACATGCCCGCCGTCCACACGGACACCCATCTCGCCTCCGCCGCCCCCCTGCTGGACCACCTGGCGGCCCTCGACGACCTCACCGACCCGGCGGCCGGCCTGCGCGAACGCCTGCTGCGCTGGAACCGCCGCATGGACGCCGACAGCCAGGAGGCCGCCGTCTTCGCCGCGCTGCGCAGTGCCGTCGTCCGCCGCCTCGCCGCCCACCCCGTCTTCGCCGCCCTCACCACCGCGCCCGCCTACCCCGAGGTCCTCCAGCCCTGGCTGGCGCTCGTCCCGCGCATCGGCTTCGCCCTCGAACACCTCCTGCGGGCCGAGGAGTTGTACGGCATCGACCGTCCCGCGCTGGTCCGGGAGGCCGTCGAGGAGGCCGCCGGGCAACCGGCCGCCCGCTGGGGCGACACCCACCGGCTGGCCCCCTGGCGGGCCCTGCCCGACCCCTCGTACCGGGCGCCGGAGCTCTCCGGCGACCACGACTGCGTCCTGTGCACCTCGGCCGTCCCCGGCTGGACCGACCTCGCGGCCCGGGGGCCCGCCGCCCGCTACGTGTGGGACCTGGCCCGCCGCGAGGACAGCCGCTGGGTCGTCCCGCACGGCGCCTCCGGCCTGCCCGACAGCCCCCACCACCACGACCAGCTGCCCCTGTGGCTCACGGGCGAGCTGGCCCCGGTCGTCACCGACTGGACGCACCTGACGAAGGAGAGCGATGTCTGACCCGTACGTGCACGAGCAGAAGGTCGAGGGGTTCGGCACCGTCGCCCTGCGCCCCCTGGACGCCGAGGGCGACGCCGACGTCGTCCACGGGTGGGTGAGCCAGGAGAGGGCCGCGTTCTGGGGCATGACCGGCCTGACGCGCGACCAGGTCGCCGAGGTCTACGCCCACATGGCCGGCCTCGACACCCACCACGCCTACCTGACCGAACTGGACGGCACCCCGGTGGCCCTGCTCCAGACGTACGAGCCCGCCGAGGACCGGGTCGGCGAGTGCTACCCGGTCGAGGACGGCGACATCGGCGTCCACCTGCTCCTCGCCCCGGCCGGCGTCCAGGGCGCACGGAGCGGCTGGTCCTCCGCCCTGATGACCGTCCTCGCGACGTACGTGCTGCTCCGCCTGGACCGGCGCCGGGTCGTGGTCGACCCCGACGTGCGCAACGAGAAGGCCGTCTCCCGTTTCCTGCGCCAGGGCTTCGAGCCGGGCCCGGTCGTCACCCTGCCCGAGATCGACCTGCCCGACGTGTACCTGCCGGAGAAGCGGGCCCAACTGGCCTTCCTGAGTCGGCGGGTAGCCTTCCCCGGGTGACCCCCCACGGCCCGCTCACCCCCGCAGACCTCGTCGCCCACTACGGGCTGGAGCCGATCCCCCGCGAGGGCGGACTGTTCCACCGCACCTGGGCCGGGCCGGAGGGGGCCGACGGCCGCCCCGCCGGCTCCGCGATCGTCGCCCTGCTCACCGCGGACGACTTCTCCGCCCTGCACCGCCTGCCCACCGACGAGGTCTGGCACTTCTACCTCGGTGACCCCCTGGAGCTGCTGCTCCTCGCCCCCGACGGCACCTCGCGCACGGCCGTCCTCGGCCCGGACGTGCTCGGCGGACAGCAGCCGCAGCTCACCGTCCCCGCGCGCACCTGGATGGGCGCGCGGGTGGCCGCGGGCGGCGCCTGGACCTTCTTCGGCTGCACCATGGCCCCCGGCTTCACCTACGGGGACTACGAACACGGCGACGCGGCCGACCTCACGGCGCGCCACCCGGACCGCGCCGCCCTGATCAGGGAACTCTGCCGTCCATGACGACGGGTTTGTTGGCGGGCCAGGTGGCCCTGATCACGGGTGCGAGCGGCGGACTCGGCCGCGCCATCGCGCTGCGCTTCGCCGAAGAGGGCGCGGCGGTGGCCCTGCACTGCCGTACGGCGGCCGAGGCGGCCCGCGAGGTCGCCGGCCGGGTGGTCGGGGCGGGCGGCCGGGCGGTCGTCCTGCGGGCCGACCTGACGCGCCCCGAGGAGTGCGCGCGGCTCGTGCGCGAGGCCGCCGAGTGGGGTGGAGGCCGGCTGACGGCCCTGGTCAACAACGCGGGCGTCCAGCCCGTGCAGTCACTGGAGTCGATGACGGCCCAGGACTGGCGGACCGTCGTCGACACCAACCTGACCAGCGTCTTCGCCTGCACCCAGGCCGCCGCCCAGGTCATGCGGGAGAGCCGGGACGGCGGCACGGTGACGCACATCGCCTCGGTGGAGGCACGCCTGCCCGCACCCGGCCACGCCCACTACTCCGCCTCCAAGGCGGCGGTCGTGATGCACGCCCGCGCCGCCGCGCAGGAGTACGGCCCGTACGGCATCCGCGTCAACACCGTCTCCCCCGGCCTGATCGAACGGGACGGCCTGGCCGAGGCGTGGCCCGAGGGGGTGCGGCGGTGGCGGGAGGCGGTGGCGGTCGGCCGGCTGGGCCGCCCCGGGGACGTCGGCGACGCCTGCGTCTTCCTCGCCTCCCCGCTGGCCTCCTGGATCACCGGCCACGACCTGGTGGTGGACGGCGGGGTCTCGGCACGGCCGACGTGGTGAGCAGGACGGGTCCGCCGTCCGTATCTGTCCTTCGAGCACACGAGTCCGAAGTACGGAGCGGTGACGTGAGCGAAGAGTCCCACGACGGACGACGCAGTGGCGGACGCGGCCAGGCGGCCGGCCGAACCCGGCGACTTCAGGGACTGGTGCTGCTGGGCACCGTGCTGGTCCTGCTCCTCCTCCAGGGTGCGGGACAGGCGTCGGCCCACTCCGCCCTCCGCTCCAGCGATCCCGCCGACGGATCCGTCGTCAAAACCGCTCCCCGCGCCCTGACCCTGACCTTCACCGAGTCCGTCGGCCTGCTCGACGACTCCTTCCGCGTGCTGAGCCCCGACAACGAACGTGTGAAGACGGGCCCGGCCCGGCACGCCGAGGGCCGCGGGGACACGGCGCGGGTCACCCTGCCGGAACAACTCGGCGAGGGCACCTTCACCGTGGCCTGGCGCGTCGTCTCGGCGGACAGCCACCCGGTCTCCGGCGCCTTCACCTTCTCCGTCGGCCAACCGTCCCCGACCACGGCCGCCCTGCCCGCGACCGCCATCGAGGACCCCGCCACCGGCGCCCTCTACAAGATCGGCCGCTACGCGGCGTACGGCGGCGCGGCCCTGCTCATCGGCACGGCGGTCTTCGTCATCGTCTGCCGCCCACCGGACCCCCGCCCCCTGCGCAGGGCTCTCCTGGCCGGCTGGTGTCTCCTCACCGCCTCGACGCTCCTGCTGCTCCTCCTGCGCGCCCCCTACGAGACGGGCGTGTCCCCGGCCGAGGCGCTGGACCCCTCCGGCCTCAGCCGCACCCTCACCAGCCGCCCCGGCCTCGCCCTGCTGGCCCGGCTGGCCCTCCTGGCCGCGGCCGCCGTCCTCCTCCGGCGCGAGCGCGACCGCGAACGGCCCTCCCGCGCGACCCTCGTGACCGGCGCGGCCCTCGCCGTCGGCCTCGCCCTGACCTGGGCCGCCGCCGAACACGCGTCGGCCGGCATCCAGGTCCCGGCCGCGATGACCTCCTCGGTGGTGCACCTCCTGGCGATGGCGGCCTGGCTGGGCGGCCTCCCGGCAGTCCTCGTCCTGCTGCGCCACGACGCCCTGCCGCCGACCGTGATCGCCCGCTTCTCCCGCCTGGCCACCGTCTCCGTGGCCGCCCTCGCCCTCACCGGCGTCTACCAGTCCTGGCGCGGCCTCGGCACCCTCGACACCCTCACCACCACGACCTACGGCCGCACCCTCCTCGCCAAGCTGGCGGCGGTGCTCTTCCTGCTGTTGGCGGGCGCGTTCTCCCGTCAGTTCACGGCAGCCCTGCTGAGGGCCCACGCGGCCACGACGACGAACCCGGACGAGAACACGGAGACGGACGGGACGACGAAGACGGAGAGGCGCCAGGAGACGGAGAGGCTTCAGGAGACGGAGAGGCTGGAGACGGAGAGGCTCCAGGAGACGGAGAGGCTCCAAGAGATGGAGAAGGCCCGAGAGACGGGAAAAGAGGCGGTCCAGGCGGCGAACAGGACGGTGGCGGCCGCGGAAGCGACACGGCGGACGGCGGCGGTGGCCTCGCGCGTCCCCCAGCCGGTGGGCGCCCCCGCGCCCCCGGACACGACGACCCCCGACGAGCCCGCCACGCCTGCGGACGCGGACACGGGAGCGCTGGGCGACGGCCCTGGCGGGCCCGGCGAAGACCGTCTCCGGCCGCACGGCGGGGGCGAGGCCGCGCCCCCCTCCGGCCCCGCCGCCCCGGACACACCGGCGGCCCCCGGCACCCCCCGGCAGCCGCCCCTGCCCCCGGCCGAGGACGCGCACCGCCGGGCGCTGCGCCGTTCCGTCCTGGCGGAGGTCGTCGTCTCCGTCGTGGTGCTGATGCTCACGACCGTGCTGACGGGCACCCTGCCCGGCCGGGCCGAGGCCGAGGCGGCGACCACCGAGCAGTCCGCCGGCATCCCCGCCGCCTCGGTGACGTATATCCCCTTCGACGCCGGCAGCCCCGAGTTCCCCGGCGCCCGCGGCCGGGTGCAGATCACCCTCGACCCGGGCCGCGTCGGCGACAACCCCGTCCAGGCGGTCGTCTACGGCTTCGACGGCGGGTTCATCAGCATCCCCGAACTGCGGCTGTCCTTCAGCCTCCCCAGCCAGGACATCGGCCCCCTCGAAGCCGAGCTCACCGACCGGGGCGGCTACTGGGCCGGCAACGTGAACCTGCCCCTCCCCGGCACCTGGGAGATGAAGGCGACGGTGCGGGTCACGGAGATCGACCAGGTGAGCGAGCGGGCCGAGATACGCGTCGAGCGCTGAGCGGGAGGGGAGAGCGTCCGGCCGCCCTGACAGGTGCGGTGCTCCCCGTCGCTCCCCGCCCGATGCGGCACACCCTGGTCGCCCCGGACTACTCGCTGACGTGGACGTCTGCCTCAGGGCCCGGGATCAGGGCGTCCAAGGCCTGGTCCAGGACCGTGAGCAGGTGCTCATGGTCCTGTGGGGTGTACAGCATGCGCAATGCAAGGCCGTCGGACAGTGCGATCACCGAATCGGCGACGGTCGCCGATTCGGCTTTGTGCCCGGCCGACTCCAGCCAGGCGGCCAGTGCCTGACGGATGTCCTCGTCGACCTGCCGCCGGATCTCGGCAAGGCGGGGGTGGTGTGCCGCGTGGATGGCGAAGGCGAGTTGCGCGGTGGCCTCGGCGCGTCGTTCGGCGTCCACTGGGAGCGTGGTCAGGATCAGTTCGCGCAGCGCTTGGCGCAGCGGCAGTGTCGTGTTCACGTCGGCCATCCGGCGCTCGATGCGCTCACCGGCCAGCTCGGCGGCGAAGGTGAGCATCTCGTCCTTGGTGCGGAAGTACTTCTGAACGGCGCCGGGGGAGCGGCCGGTGGCGGCGGCCACGGTACGCACGCTGACCTCGTCAAGGCCGCGTTCGGAGACCAGCTGGAGCAGGGCCGCACCGATCTGTCGGCGCTGCTTCTCCCTGTCAACCGTCTTGGGCATCGGTCACGCTCCATCTTTAAGATACAGTCGTATTCTAAAGCGTCATCGGACCAGGTGCTGTGTGGTGCCGAAAGGGGACAGGGGTGGACGACCGGCGTGAGCATTCTGTGCCTGCCGTGAGGGTCTCGGACCGGGACCGCGACGAAGTGCTCGATGTACTGGCAGCGGCACTGGCTGAGGGGCGACTTGATCCGCACGAGCATGAGGCCCGTTCGAGACGCGCACTGCGCGCACGCACGGCTGATGAGCTTGCCCTGCTGGTAGCCGACTTACCCACACCGACCCCCACCCGAGCGGAGCAGGACCGCAAAGACCTCAGGGATTGGCTGGCCGAATGGCGCTACTGGCTCGGCGGTGCGTTGATCATGTCGGCGATCTGGGGCGCGCGTTGTGCAGAGAAGGGAGAGCTGACGTACTACTGGCCGGTCACGCCGCTGGGGGTGTGGGCAGCCGTGCTGATCGCCATCGCTGTCTGGCCGCGCGAACCAGACGACACCGATGAATGAGGCGATGGCCGCGCTGTCCCTGACAGGTCGGCGTATCGGCTTCGGGGTGGCGCTGCTTCGGCGCGAGTGAGACGGAGTACGCCGAAGGGCCCCACCGCGAACGGTGGGGCCCTTCGACATCGTGCCCGGTGAGGCACTGGCGGAGGATACGAGATTCGAACTCGTGAGGGGTTGCCCCCAACACGCTTTCCAAGCGTGCGCCCTAGGCCTCTAGGCGAATCCTCCGCCAGGAACATTACATGACCGAGAGGAGTGCTCGCGAACTCGTTCCCGGCCGCCGGCATCGGGTACTGTTTGGGCAGCCCCTCACGCGGCGCTATCTGACTGAACTCCCCCAGGGCCGGAAGGCAGCAAGGGTAGGTCGGCTCTGGCGGGTGCGTGGGGGGCGCTTGCGTGTCGGGGCGGGGCCGCGGGGGCGGACTCGGGCGGGTCCGGTTGTCAGTGGGCGCCTATAACCTCGTATGCGTGTCGTCTCTCGCGCTGTACCGCCGCTATCGCCCGGAGTCGTTCGCCGAGGTCATTGGGCAGGAGCATGTCACCGACCCGCTGCAGCAGGCGCTGCGGAACAACCGGGTCAACCACGCGTACCTGTTCAGCGGTCCGCGCGGATGTGGCAAGACGACCAGCGCGCGCATCCTGGCCCGTTGCCTGAACTGCGAGAAGGGGCCCACGCCGACGCCGTGCGGCGAGTGCGAGTCGTGCCGTGACCTGGCGCGCAACGGGCCGGGTTCGATCGACGTCATCGAGATCGACGCCGCTTCGCACGGCGGTGTGGACGACGCCCGTGACCTGCGGGAGAAGGCCTTCTTCGGCCCCGCCCGCAGTCGCTACAAGATCTACATCATCGACGAGGCCCACATGGTCACGTCGGCCGGCTTCAACGCGCTGCTGAAGGTCGTCGAGGAGCCCCCGGAGCATCTGAAGTTCATCTTCGCCACCACCGAGCCCGAGAAGGTCATCGGGACCATCCGGTCGCGGACCCACCACTACCCGTTCCGGCTGGTGCCGCCGGGCACCCTGCGGGACTACCTCGGCGAGGTGTGCCAGAAGGAGGACATCCCCGTCGCGGAGGGCGTCCTGCCGCTGGTCGTGCGCGCCGGCGCCGGTTCGGTGCGTGACTCCATGTCCGTCATGGACCAGCTCCTCGCCGGAGCCACCGAGGCCGGTGTGACATACGCCATGGCCACCTCCCTCCTCGGCTACACGGACGGCTCGCTGCTCGACTCGGTGGTGGAGGCCTTCGCCACCGGGGACGGCGCGGCGGCCTTCGAGGTCGTGGACCGCGTCATCGAGGGCGGCAACGACCCGCGCCGCTTCGTCGCCGACCTGCTGGAGCGGCTGCGCGACCTCGTCATCCTCGCCGCGGTGCCCGACGCGGCCGAGAAGGGCCTCATCGACGCCCCCGCCGATGTCATCGAGCGGATGCAGGCGCAGGCCGGCGTCTTCGGCGCCGCCGAGCTCAGCCGCGCAGCCGACCTCGTCAACGAGGGCCTCACCGAGATGCGCGGCGCCACGTCGCCCCGCCTCCAGCTCGAGCTGATCTGCGCCCGCGTCCTGCTGCCCGCCGCCTACGGCGACGAGCGGTCCGTCATGGCCCGCCTCGACCGCATCGAGCGCGGTGTGAACTTCTCGGCGGGCGCCGCCGCGGCAGGGATGCCCGCCACGGGATACGTGCCCGGCCCCGAGGCGCACGGAGGGGCTCCCGTCGCACCGGCGGCGCAGGCGGTTCCGCCCGGTGGCGGCGCCGCTGCCGCCCGGGCCGCCGTGCGCGGCGGCGCCCCGGCTTCCGCCCCGAGCCCCGGCCCGGCTGCGGCCCCCGACCCGGCGGCCGCGCCACCGGCGCCTGCCCCTGCGCAACCCGCACCGCCCGCACCGCCCGCACCGCCGGCACCTCCCACCCAGGCGCCCACCCCGGCGCCCCCCGCGTCCGGCCCCGCAGCCGCGGAGGCCGCTCCGCCCGCCCCCGGCGCCTGGCCGACCCCCGCCGCCGCCGGCAGCGGGCGCCGTCCCGGCGGCTGGCCCACCGCGGCGCCCGCAGGCGGCGGCGCCCGCCCTCCGGCGGCCCCGGCGCCCGCCCCCCCGGCTCCCGCCCCGGCTCCCAGCGCCGCCCCGGCAGTCGCCTACGCTCCTCCCGCCGGCGGTATCGACCCGCGCACGCTCTGGCCCAACATCCTGGAAGCGGTCAAGAACCGTCGCCGTTTCACCTGGATCCTGCTCAGCCAGAACGCCCAGATCACCGGCTTCGACGGCACCACCCTCCAGCTCGGCTTCGTCAACGCCGGCGCCCGCGACAACTTCGCGAGCAGCGGCAGCGAGGACGTGCTGCGTCAGGCCCTGACCGAGCAGTTCAACGTGCATTGGAAGATCGACGCGGTCGTCGACCCGTCGGGCGGCGGCTCGGCCCCCGCACCGGCCGGCGGCTTCGGCGGCCCCCCGAGCCCGCCGTCCGGCGGCTACGGCAGCCCCCAGGGCGGCTACGGCGGCGGTACGGCACCCCGGCCCACGCCGTCGGCCGGCCCGGCCGGCCCCTCGGCCCCCACGCCCACCCGCACCACGCCCCCCTCGGCGTCCACGCACGCCGCCCCGGCGTCGAGCCCCGCCCCCCAGCCCCCCGCCCCGGAACCCGTCTCCCTCGAGGACGACATCCCCGAGGACGACGACCCCGACCTCAACGAGTCGGCCCTCTCCGGCCACGAACTGATCGTCCGGGAGCTGGGGGCGACGGTGGTGGAGGAGTTCCACAACGAGTAGCGGCGCTCCACGCTCCACAACAGGTCGAGGCGTGCCGAAACGCGCAGGAAGGGAGTCACAAGGCACGCGGGAAGGGGGCACGAAGCGCGTGGAAAGTGGCAGAACGAGTCGCCGACGGGTCGCCGACGGCCCGCCCCCGCCCACCCTCTTTTCATAGGAACGCACAACACCCGAACCTGCGAGCCTTCGGAAGCCCGCACAACCCCCGGCCCGCCCTCCCGTTAGGCTGGCCCCGTGAACGTCCTCGTCATCGGCAGCGGCGCCCGCGAACACGCCCTGTGCCGCTCCCTGTCCCTCGATCCCGCCGTCACCGCGCTGCACTGCGCGCCCGGCAACGCCGGCATCGGCGAGGTCGCCGAGCTGCACCAGGTCGACGCCCTCGACGGCAAGGCCGTCGCCGCGCTCGCCACCGAGCTGGGCGCCGAGCTCGTCGTCGTCGGACCGGAGGCGCCCCTGGTCGCCGGGGTCGCCGACGCCGTACGCGAGGCGGGCATCCCGGTGTTCGGCCCCTCCGGTGAGGCCGCGCGGCTCGAGGGCTCCAAGGCGTTCGCCAAGGACGTGATGGCCGCGGCCGGCGTCCCCACCGCCCGTTCCTACGTGTGCACGACGCCGGAGGAGGTCACCGAGGCCCTCGACGCGTTCGGCGCCCCCTACGTCGTCAAGGACGACGGTCTCGCCGCCGGCAAGGGCGTCGTCGTCACCGACGACCTCGCGGTCGCCGAGGCCCACGCGGCCGGCTGCGAGCGCGTCGTCATCGAGGAGTTCCTCGACGGCCCCGAGGTCTCCCTCTTCGCGGTGACCGACGGCGAGACGGTCGTCCCGCTCCAGCCCGCCCAGGACTTCAAGCGCGCGCTCGACGGCGACGAGGGCCCGAACACCGGCGGCATGGGCGCGTACTCCCCGCTGCCGTGGGCCGACCCGAAGCTGGTCGACGAGGTCGTGGCGACCGTCCTCCAGCCGACCGTCGACGAGATGCACCGTCGGGGCACCCCCTTCTCCGGTCTGCTCTACGCGGGCCTCGCGATCACCTCCCGCGGTGTCCGGGTCATCGAGTTCAACGCCCGCTTCGGCGACCCCGAGACCCAGGTCGTCCTGGCCCGTCTGAAGACCCCGCTCGCCGGGCTGCTGATGGCCGCCGCGACCGGCACGCTGGCCCATCTGGAGCCCCTGCGCTGGAGCGACGAGTCGGCCGTGACCGTGGTCGTCGCCTCGCGCGACTACCCCGCCACCCCGCGCACCGGCGACCCGATCACCGGCCTGGACGAGGTGGCCGCCGAGGACGCCCCGCACGCCTACGTCCTGCACGCCGGCACCCGGCGGGAGGGCGAGCACGTGGTCAGCGCGGGCGGCCGCGTCCTGTCCGTCACCGCCACCGGCACAGACCTCACCCAGGCCCGCGAGCGTGCCTACCGGGCGGTCGCACGCATCGGCCTGGACGGCTCCCAGCACCGCACCGACATCGCGGCGAAGGCGGCGGCAGACATGGCGTCGGAGGCGGCGGCGAAGGCCTGACTCCGGGCTCGCAAAGGCCTGACTCCGGGCTCTCACCAGGCATCTCCCAGGCCCCGGTGTCCGCAGGGAACCACCCCGCGGACCCGGGGCCTGATCCTTGCCCACCGTCATCCACCTTTCCCCAAAGCCATTCCATCGAGTGAGCGCTGCCCCATCCGGCTGACGGAGGCCGAACCGCCAACTAGGGTGCGGCGCAAGCTTTCCGGCACTTGGCCCATCGGCATTGCGATGTCAGGCGCGAGTGCCACAGTGGGGGAGTGGACAAGACAGGAGAGCCAGTACCGCGGGGGAGGGGGTGAGGTCCGGTCGTGACCGGTATCGGAGTGGAGGCGGGCGCACAGGCGGCGCGGGCCCGGGCGATGGCCGTGCTGCGCATCCGCGGCAGGGCGTTCGCCGTCGCGCTGCTGCCCGCGGCGGCCGCGGTGATCCTGCTCGCCGGTGACTCCACGGGGCATCTCGTCGGGGCCGGCTGGAACATCGCCCGCTGGGTGGTGTCCGCGTGCGCGCTGCTCGTGCTGCTCGCCGCCGGCCTCGTCGCCCTCGTCGTCGCCCGCGCCCGCCCGGCCGTCAGCCCGACGGTCGCCATCGCCGAGAGCTCGGCCCCCGACCTGTACCGGATGGTGCGCGACCTCGCCGACCGGCTCGAGGTGCCCGCGCCCTCCGCCATAGCGCTCACCCCGGACTGCGACAGCTGGCTGGAGGACCGTACCCATCCGGCCCACGGCCCGCCCCCGCCCCGGGAGCGCGACGAGATAGCAGGCGCGGGCCCCGCCCGGCACCTGCACCGCCGTACGGCGACGGCGCCCGTGCTCGTCATCGGCTCGCCGTTCCTGTGGTGGATGCGCGTGGGCGAGCTGCGGGCCGTCCTCGCCCCGGTGGTCGCCGGTACGGGACCCTCGGCGCACCCCGACATAGCGGCGGCCCGGCGTTTCGTACGGGGCCTGGACGCGGCGGTGGCCGTCTCCGCCGACCGCGGGCGCTGTCCCGGTGTCCGTCTGGTCTGCGCGGGCATCGGCTGGGTGGCGCGGCTGCTGCTGCGGAGCTGCCAGGTCCACGCGGCCGAGATGGAGCGCGGGGTGGCGGCGGCGGCGGCCGAGCGCGCACAGGCTGTGGACTACGGACTGCGGATCGTCGCCCAGGAGCAGGTGGGCCTCGCCTACGCGGGCTGGGACCGCCTCCTCACCCGGGTCGCGCTGCCCGCCTGGCGGATGGGCCGCTGGCCCTCGCGGCTGGACGCGGGCGTGGTCGCCGCCCTGACCGAGCTGTCCCGGCGTGACCGGCTGGCCGAGGGCTTCACCTCCCGCCTGGGCGAGCGTCCCGCCTGTGACCTGCTGGAAGAGCCCGGCGCCATCGACGAGGCCGCCTCCCTCCTCGCCGCCCGGCTGTTCCACGGCGGCCCCGCGAAGTCCGGCCCGGACTGGTCGCCGGTGGGCTGGCAGGAGTATCCGGACGAGGTCGTGGACCGGAAGTGGCGCGCCGACGCGGCCCGCCTGCACCGGGTCCTCGACGCGCTCGGCGTCCGCCGCGCGCCCGGCCCGCCCGCGACCCCGCCCGCCGAGGGCCCGACCCTGGCCCGGGTGCTCGACCATCTGACGGACGTGCCGGCACCGGCCCCGCCCGCCCCCTCGTCCGCCACCTCCCAGCCCGCCGCCCCGGAGGACGCCCTCCCGGCGGACGACCACCCCCGCACCAGCGCCCTCGCCGCCCGCCTCGGCGCCGAGCTGGCCCGCGAAGAGGCCGAGGCAGCACCCGCGTCCGATTCCCCGGCACCCGGACCGGCCGGCCCGGACACCCCCCTGTGGGACGACGGCGCCCTGCCGCTCTTCCCCCTCCAGCCCCCGCGCACCGACCGCGACCTCCTCGCCGACCACGTCACGGCGATGGTCTGCTGCGCCGCCATGGACACCGTCGGCGCCACCCCGGGCCTGGACTGGCTCGACGGCCCGACCCTCCTCGTCCACGGCGAACGGGTGGCCGACCTGAACCCCCGGGTCCTCAGCCTGGTCGAGGACGGCGACGCGACACCGCTGCGGGCCTGGCTGGTGGAGCTCGGCATACGACCGGAGAAGCCGGTACGCCTCGGCTGAGCCCCGAACGGCACGGCCGGGCACCCGCCCCACGGGGCGGCACCACGGGTCACCGAACGCACCCACCCCACGGGGGCGGCACCACAGGTCACCGAACGCGCCGGACGCGGGGCGGCCACCGAACGGCATCAGGGGGCACGGCACGGGCAGCGACGCACGGCACCGCGTCAGACGCACGGCACGGCATCAGACGCCACCTCCGGCCACGGCGCGCACACGTGGCACCCCCGCCCCCCACAGCCGTACCGCCACCCCACAGCCGTACCGCCACACCCGGCCGGAGCACTTCATTCCACTTTCTGCCAATCCGCAACGAATAGTGACAGTCTGCGTGCGTTATGTGATGTGCTGGGACCGAACGCGCCCATGGCATGGGCGAGGGACATAGGACAAGCACACGGACGACCAGCACGGGGGCCGAGGGAGGGGAGCACCATGGGACCGGGACCAGGGCCAGGACCGCAGCACGTCCGCCGATGGGAATCGGGAGCACTGGCGCACGCCGTGACGGACCCCTTCGGTCAGGGGCCGCTCCCCTGGCTGCGCGGCGGCGAGACCTACTTCGGCGACTCCGGCCAGATCGTCCCCTGGTACGTCGACCCGGCCGCTCCGGCCGCCGTGCCCAGGGGGACCACGCTCACCCAGGACGCCCCGAGGATCCCGGCCCCGCGCCCCGCCGTCGGCGGCCCCCGCTCCGCCGACGACGTGCGCCGCCAGATCAAGGGCTTCATCTCCACCGGTGCGGTCGCCCCCGGCGGTGCCGTCGACTTCCACATCACGGTCGACCCGCCGCAGGAGTTCAGCGTCGACATCTACCGCATCGGTCACTACGACGGAGACGGCGCCGCCAAGATCACCACCAGTCCGCGCCTGCCCGGCATCGTCCAGCCCCCGCCGCTGACCGCCGACCGCACGGTCTCCTGCCACCACTGGTGGCTCTCCTGGCGTCTCCAGGTCCCCTCGTACTGGAACGTCGGCGCGTACGTCGCCGTCCTCACCACCGTCGGCGGCTACCGCTCCCACATCCCCTTCACCGTCCGCGACAGCCGCCCCGCCGACCTGCTCCTGCTGCTCCCGGACATCACCTGGCAGGCGTACAACCTCTATCCGGAGGACGGCCGCACCGGTGCCAGCCTCTACCACGCCTGGGACGAGAACGGCCGGCTGCTCGGCGAGGCCGACGCCGCGACGACCGTGTCGTTCGACCGTCCGTACGCGGGCGCCGGCCTCCCGCTGCACGTCGGCCACGCCTACGACGTCATCCGGTGGGCCGAGCGCTACGGCTACGAACTCGCCTACGCCGACGCCCGCGACCTGCACACCGGTCAGATCGACCCCACCCGCTACCGCGGCCTGATCTTCCCCGGCCACGACGAGTACTGGTCGCAGGCCATGCGCCGCACCGTGGAACTCGCCCGCGACGGCGGCACCTCGCTCGTCTTCCTCGCCGCCAACTCCGTCTACTGGCAGGTGGAACTGGGCCCGTCGCCGTCCGGTGTCCCCGGCCGCCTCCTCACCTGCCGGAAACGCAAGGGGCCGGGCAAGCCCGCGCTGTGGCGGGAGATCGACCGCGCCGAGCAGCAGCTGATCGGCATCCAGTACGCGGGCCGCGTCCCCGAGCCGCACCCCCTGATCGTGCGGAACTCCGGGCACTGGCTGTGGGAGGCGACCGGCGCGCACGAGGGCGACGGCATCGAGGGCCTGGTCGCGGGTGAGGCCGACCGCTACTTCCCGCGCACCGCGCTCCCGCCCCACGAGGAGCGCACACTCCTCGCGCACTCCCCCTACGCCGACCCCGACGGCGTCCTGCGCCATCAGGAGACCTCCCTCTACCGGGCCCCCTCCGGCGCCTGGGTCTTCGCCTCCGGCACCTTCGCCTGGTCCCCTGCCCTGGACCGCCCCGGCCACGCCGATCCCCGCGTCCAGCGCGCCACGGCCAACCTCCTGGACCGCATCTGCAAGCGGGACTGACCCGCCCGCCGCTCGGCACCCGCACGCCACCACCAGCGGAACGCCCCCCCGCCTCTCACAAGATCACCCGCCCCTCCCGCAGAACCGACCCGCTGCCCCCACCCGGGCCCCCATACGGGACAATCAAGGCCTAGGACAGAACCACGGGGAGGAACCGTGTCCGGATTCGTAGAAAAGCCCGAACCCCTCGAGGTGCCGGGCCTGGTGCATCTGCACACGGGCAAGGTGCGCGACCTCTACCAGAACGAGGCGGGCGACCTCGTGATGGTCGCCAGCGACCGCATCTCCGCCTTCGACTGGGTCCTGCCCACGGAGATCCCCGACAAGGGCCGCGTCCTCACCCAGCTCTCCCTGTGGTGGTTCGACCAGCTCGCCGACCTGGTCCCGAACCACGTCCTGAGCACCGAGCCGCCCGCGGGCGCCCCCGCCGCGTGGCAGGGCCGCACCCTGGTCTGCAAGTCCCTGAAGATGGTCCCCGTCGAGGCGGTCGCCCGCGGTTACCTCACCGGCTCCGGCCTGCTGGAGTACAACGCCTCCCGCACAGTCTGCGGCCTTGCCCTCCCCGAGGGCCTGGTCGACGGCTCCGAACTCCCCGCCCCGATCTTCACCCCGGCCACCAAGGCCGCCGTGGGCGAGCACGACGAGAACGTCTCCTACGAGGAGATCGCCCGCCAGGTCGGCGCGGAGACGGCCGCCCAACTGCGGCAGACGACCCTCGCCGTCTACTCCCGCGGCCGGGACATCGCGCGTGACCGCGGCATCATCCTCGCGGACACCAAGTTCGAGTTCGGCTACGACGGGGAGAGCCTCGTCCTCGCCGACGAGGTGCTCACCCCGGACTCCTCCCGCTTCTGGCCGGCCGACCAGTGGCAGCCGGGGCGCGCGCAGCCGTCGTACGACAAGCAGTTCGTGCGGGACTGGCTGACCTCGGGCGAGTCCGGCTGGGACCGGGCGAGCGAGCAGCCCCCGCCCGCGCTGCCCGGCCACGTCGTCGAGGCGACCCGTGCGAAGTACGTGGAGGCCTACGAGCGTCTGACGGGCGTCAGCTGGACGTAACGCGAAAGGCCCCCGGGGAACCGGGGGCCTTCGCGACCAGAGCGGACGACGAGGCTCGAACTCGCGACCTCAACCTTGGCAAGGTTGCGCTCTACCAACTGAGCTACGTCCGCAGTGCGCCGTGGCGCGAGAGCAACTATACCCAACCTCGCTCGCGCGCGAGACGCACCGCCGCGTGCCGGTTCTCCGCTCCCAGCTTGGAGGCGGCCGAGGAGAGGTAGTTGCGCACGGTCCCCGGGGACAGCGCGGCCCGCTCGGCGATCTCCGCGACGGGCGCCCCGTCGGCGGCGAGCTCCAGCACCTCGGCCTCGCGCGAGGTCAGCGGCGAGTCCCCGGCGGCTATCGCGTCGGCGGCCAACTCCGGGTCGACGTAGCGGTTTCCGGCGTGCAGGGTCCGGATGATCTCCGCGAGCCGCTGCGCACTGACCGTCTTCGGCACGAACCCGCGCACACCGGCCGCCAGCGCCCGCTTGAGATGGCCGGGCCGGCCGTGACTGGTGACGATCAGCACCTTGCAGCCGGGCAGTTCGCTCCGCAGGGATGTGGCGACCTTCACACCGTCCGCGCCGGGCATCTGGAGGTCGAGGACGGCGACGTCGGGCTCGTGGGCCCGGGCCATCGCCAGGGCCTCCGGCCCGGTGGCCGCCTCGGCGACGATCAGCAGGTCGTCCTCCAACGACAGCAGCGCGGCCAACGCCCCCCGGATCAGATGCTCGTCGTCCGCGAGCAACACCCGCACACTCATACGACCCCCTCCCGCACCGCAGCCGACTCCCGGCCCGCCGCAGCCGACTCCGGCACCTCGGACCCCGACCCCCGACCCGCCGCAGCCGACTCCCGCCCCTCCGACGCCGAGTCCCGAGCGTGAGAAGACGCCGGATCCCGCCCCGCCGCAGCCGGATCCCGCCCCGCCGTCCATGCCGACTCCCGCGTCTCCGAAGACGCCGATTCCCGCGTTCCCGAAGACGCCGACTCCCATCCCGCAGTCGTCGCCGGATCCCGCCCCGCCGCACACCCCGAATCCCGCACCGGCACCTCCGCCACCACCCGGAAGACCCCCGGCCCCGCGAACCCCGCCTCCAGCGTCCCGTCCACCCGTGCGAGCCGCTCCCGCAGCCCGGCGAGGCCGGAGCCCTCCCCGTCCCCCGAGGGCTCCGCACCGTCGTTCTCCACCGTCAGCACCACTCGTCCCCCCGTCACCCGCAGCCTCACCGAACACCGCGCCGCGTCGCCGTGGCGCAGCACGTTGGTCGTCGCCTCCCGGACGACCCACCCGAGCGCCGACTGCACCTCGGCGGGCAGTCCGTCGGTCTCGCCGCGCACGTCGCAGTCGATGCCTGCGGCCGTCAACACCCCGTGCGCACCGGCGAGTTCGACGCCCAGGTCGGCCTCCCGGTAGCCGCGTACGACGTCCCGCACCTCGCGCTGCGACTCCCGCGCGATGCGCTGCACCTCGATCATCTGCTCCACGGCCTCGGGCCGGCCCCGGCGCGCCAACTGCACGGCCAGCTCGCTCTTGAGGGCGATGACCGCCAGGTTGCGCCCCATGACGTCGTGCAGGTCCCGCCCGAACCGCAGCCGCTCCTCGGCGACGGCGAGCCGCGCCCGGGTCTCGCGGGCTTCGTCGAGCTGGTAGACGGCGTTGAGGAGCCACACGGAGAAGACGAAGGTGGAGGCGAGGAACGCGCCGCCGATCAGCACCGCCACCACCGAGACCAGGGCGGCGCCGAGGGGCAGGACGAGCAGCAGCGCCACCGCACCGGCGCCCACGGCGTAGCCGACGACGACCCCCGTGACGCGCCGCAGGCCGCGGACGCCGAGCGCGGTGTTGCCCGCCGCGAAGATCATGCTGACCCCGAACACGCCGCCCGCAGCGGTCGCGACGTCGTCCCTGCCGTGTGCCGTGTGCTCGGCGATCCACAGCGCGAGGACACCGACCGCCGCGGTGGCCGCGGCGAGCGCCCACAGCAGCCGGACCGGCCGGGCCCGGCGACCGCGCGTCCAGTCCAGCGCCCGCGACGCCGTCAGGGCGCACAGCACGCTGTGCCCGAGCATCAGCACCGGCAGCCACAGCCCGGCCCCGGTCCACACCCCCGAACCGAACGGCACGCCCACCGAGGTGAACTCGGCCACGGCGAAGAAGTGGAAGGACCACCGTGTGTACGTCTCGACCTTGGCCGGCGTGCTCTTTCGCCGCCACCAGCCCCCCGGCCTGCTCATGCTCGCGTCTCCCCGTTCCCCCGGTACGTCAGCGCCGCGGTTCCCAGCGGAACCACCGCCGTACAGCAAACACCGACAGCACGGTCCAGGCCAGTGCGGTCGCCAGGGCGCCCACCGCCTCGTACGCCGACAGGTCGCCGGTCCAGCCGCCGCGGACGAGGGTGATGACCGGGCTCAGCGGCAGCAGTTCCAGGACGGAGGCGACCCGGTCGGGCAGCAGTTCCAGGGGGACGGCCACACCCGAGCCGATCATCGAGACGATCACGAACGGCATGGTGGTGACCTGTGCGCTCTCCACGGTCCGGGTCAGGCTCGCCGTGACGGCCGCCAGGGCCGCGCACATCACCAGCCCCAACAGCACGCCCAGTACCGCGAGATGGGGCGCCTCGGGGGCGGGTACGTCGAGGAAGGCGGTGCAGGCGGCCGCCAGCACCAGGCACTGCGCGAGGCCGGTGGTGAGCACCGGCAGTGCGGAGCCGGCGAGGACCTCGACGTCCCGCAGCTCGCCCGTGCGCAGCCGCTTCAGCACGAGTTCCTCGCGCCGGGCGGTGAAGATGCCGGTGAGCGCCCCGTACACGCCGAACAGCAGTGAGAACCCGATGGCGGCCGGCAGCATGACCAGGCCGACGCTGAGGCCGACGTCCTGGACGTCCATCTCGTCGATCACGGACCGCAGGCTGAAGGGCAGCGCCAGCGGCACCAGGACGGCCGTGACCAGGGTGGCCTTGCTGCGGCCGAGCAGGACGAGCTCGGCGCGGGCGAGGGCGGCCATCCGGCTCGCCGGCGTGGTCACCGCACCCCGGCCCTTGACGACGATCCCGCTCATGCCGCGACCTCCTTGTGCTCCGCCTCGACACCCGAGGCGTTCGCCGCGTCCCGGGCGATCCCCAGGAACGCCTCCTCCAGTGACGCCGACCGCATGTCCAGTCGGCGCAGTTCGATCCGGGCCCGCTCGGCCCACACCAGCAGACCGGTGGCCGTCCGCTGCAACTCCCGCGTCCGCAGCCGGACCAGGCGCCCGTCGACCTCGTGGTCGCTCACGCCCAGCTCACCGAGCGGCGGCAGGTCGCCGACGAAGTACCCCTCGGGCAGTTCGAAGGAGATCCGGGACGGCTGGGCGGCGGTCACCTCGGCGGGTGTCCCGGCGGCCGCGATGCGTCCCTCGTGCAGGATGGCCAGCCGGTCTGCGAGGCCCTCCGCCTCCTCCAGGTAGTGCGTGGTCAGCAACACGGTCGTCCCCGCGTCCCGCAGGGCGCGCACCAGGTCCCAGGTGGCGCGGCGGCCCTCGGCGTCCAGGCCGGTCGTCGGCTCGTCGAGGAACAGCACCTCCGGGTCGCCGAGCAGCGCGAGCGCCAGGTCCAGCCGCCGCCGCTCGCCCCCGGACAGCTGCTTGACGCGTACGCCGGTCTTGCCGGCGAGCCCCACGAGGGCGAGCGCCTCCCCGACCGGCCGGGCCCCGCTGACACAGCCGGCCCACATCCGCGCGGTCTCCTTGACGGTCAGCTCCGAGGGGAAGCCGCCCTCCTGGAGCATCACCCCGGTGCGCGGCCGGACGGCGGCCCGCTCGGCGTAGGGGTCGTGGCCGAGGATGCGGACGCGTCCCCCGTCGGGCCGCGCGAGCCCCTCGAGCAGCTCCACCGTCGACGTCTTGCCGGCCCCGTTGGTGCCCAGCAGCGCGAAGACCTCCCCGTGGTCGACGTGGAAGGTGATCCCGCGCACCGCCTCGAACTCGCCCCCGTACACACGCCGCAGGTCGGTGACCTCGATCACGTGCTCTTTCGTGTCCCTGGCTTCCATGACTCCAGCCTCCCGGCGGACGGGCGCCGACTGCAGTGCGCGCTGTCATCACTCCGTATGACAAATGTCAGAGGACGGGAAGCCCGCGCGACGGAAGGACCGGAAGGACCGGAAGGACCGGAAGGAGCGGACGACCAGGGAAGGCCAGGGCGACCGAGCAGGCCAGGGCGACCGGGAGGGCCGGCAGCCCCCGAGCGCACCAGCCGTGAACGGTCGGACGACGCGAAAGGTCAGACGCGAGAGATCAGACACGAGAGATCAGACGCGAGAGATCAGACGACGAACGATCAGTGGGCGCATGAAAAGACCCCGGTCCAATGGACCGGGGTCTAATTCCCGAGCGGACGACGAGGCTCGAACTCGCGACCTCAACCTTGGCAAGGTTGCGCTCTACCAACTGAGCTACGTCCGCATTGCCGCCGACCAGCTTTCACTGATCGGTGCGAGCACCAGCCTACCTGATCCACAAGGAGGATCGGACCGGCGGTGCAGAGCGGGTGACAGGAATCGCACACTGCGCCTTCCCCCTGGAAGGGGGATGTTCTGCTACTGAACTACACCCGCGTGGCCTCCGTGAGCTGGGTTTTCTCCCGGCCCGGCGGCGTGCTCCAGACATTAGCCGACCATGTGGGGGGTAGCGCAAGTCGGTTGTCCCCAGGGCCCGCTGACGGACCCTGGGGCAGGTGGTGCGCAGGGGGTCACTGGGCCTCGGTGAACGCCTCGTAGACCCTCTTGGGGATGCGGCCCCGCGCCGGCACGTCCATCTTGTTGGCCAGGGCCCAGGCCCGGACGGCCGCCGGGTCGGGCGCGACCTCCGTCTGCTTGTAGGCCTTGCCCGAGCGCGACCGCTTGCGGCCGGCCTCCACGTACGGTGCGAGTGCCTTACGCAGTTTCCCGGCATTGGCTTCATTCAGGTCGATCTCGTACGACTTGCCGTCGAGTCCGAAGGCGATCGTTTCCGCCGCTTCCGAGCCGTCGATGTCGTCAAAGAGAGTGACCACGACCTTCTGCGCCACGAATATCGGTCCCTTCGTGCGACAGCTCTGCGATGACGTGCCAAGACGTCACGGAGATGTCGACTGTCAGCCTGTTATGGGGCAAAGTATCGGCTATTGCCATTTCATTTGTACAGTGCCCGGCAATGGAAAGTGAAGCCCGACTAAATCTGCCCGCGTGTCCCAGCGCAATACCTCTGGTGCATCGATCCGGGATCTTTCCCTGAACTTTTCGTGAAGCCCTCGCCCTGAGGCCGCATCGTGACAGTCGTCACGTAGATTCCTACAACTCTACTCGCGTAGAAATTTTGTGCGGGTAGTCTGAAGACACCTGCCTGAACACAGCCGCAGGAACCTGCTCAGCACCACAACACCGGGAGTGCCAGTGGCACGCGTCGTAGTCGACGTCATGCTCAAGCCGGAGATCCTCGACCCCCAGGGCCAGGCGGTGCAGCGCGCACTGCCGCGGCTGGGTTTCGAGGGCATCTCGGACGTACGTCAGGGAAAGCGATTCGAACTGGAAGTTGACGGACCCGTCGACGAGGCCGTGCTCGCCCGCATCCACGATCTCGCGGAATCCTTCCTCGCCAACACCGTGATCGAGGACTTCACGGTCCGGGTTGATGAAGTCGCGGAGGCCGCGAAGTGACCGCTCGTATTGGCGTCGTCACTTTCCCGGGCAGCCTGGACGACCGGGACACCCAGCGCGCGATCCGCCTCGCGGGCGCCGAACCGGTCGCCCTCTGGCACAAGGACAGGAACCTCCACCAGGTCGACGCCGTGGTGCTGTGCGGCGGTTTCTCCTACGGCGACTATCTGCGCGCCGGTGCCATCGCCCGCTTCTCGCCGGTCATGGAGCCGCTCATCGAGCAGGCGAAGGCCGGTCTGCCGGTCCTCGGCATCTGCAACGGCTTCCAGATCCTCACCGAGGCCCACCTGCTCCCGGGCGCGATGCTCGGCAACGACCACCTCCACTTCATCTGCCGCGACCAGAAGCTGCGGGTGGAGAACGCGGAGACCTCCTGGACCAGCGACTACAGCGCCGGCCAGGAGATCCACATCCCGCTGAAGAACATGGACGGCCGGTACGTCGCCGACGAGTACACCCTCGACCAGCTCGAGGCGGAGGGCCGGGTCGCCTTCCGGTACGTGGACTTCAACCCGAACGGCTCGCTCCGCGACATCGCCGGCATCAGCAACGAGGCCGGCAACGTCGTGGGCCTCATGCCGCACCCCGAGCACGCCGTCGAGCCGCTGATCGGCACCGGCCGCACCGACGGCCTCCCCTTCTTCACCTCGATCCTCAAGAAGCTGGTCAACGCATGAGCCGGACGCCTCTGGACACGGTCGAGCACGCGGCCGCGACCCCCGACGTCGAGCTGCCCTGGGCCGAACTCGGCCTGAAGAAGGACGAGTACGAGCGGGTGGTGGAGATCCTCGGCCGCCGCCCGACCGGCGCCGAGCTCGCCATGTACTCCGTCATGTGGTCGGAGCACTGCTCGTACAAGTCGTCGAAGGTGCACCTGCGCCAGTTCGGCGAGAAGGCCCCGCAGTCCGACGCGCTGCTCGTCGGCATCGGCGAGAACGCCGGTGTCGTCGACGTCGGCCAGGGCTACGCGGTCACCTTCAAGGTCGAGTCGCACAACCACCCCTCCTACGTCGAGCCCTACCAGGGTGCGGCCACCGGTGTCGGCGGCATCGTCCGCGACATCATCGCGATGGGCGCCCGCCCGGTCGCCGTCGTCGACCCGCTGCGCTTCGGCGCGGCCGACCACCCCGACACCAAGCGCGTCCTGCCGGGCGTCGTCGCCGGCATCGGCGGCTACGGCAACTGCCTGGGACTGCCGAACATCGGCGGCGAGGTCGTCTTCGACGCCTGCTACCAGGGCAACCCGCTGGTCAACGCCGGTGCCATCGGCGTCATGCGGCACGAGGACATCCACCTCGCGAAGGCCTCCGGCGCCGGCAACAAGGTCATCCTGTACGGCGCCCGCACGGGCGGCGACGGCATCGGCGGCGCGTCGATCCTCGCCTCCGAGACCTTCGACGACGCCAAGCCGTCGAAGCGCCCGGCCGTCCAGGTCGGCGACCCCTTCCAGGAGAAGCTCCTCATCGAGTGCACCCTGGAGGCCTTCAAGGAGAAGCTGGTCGTCGGCATCCAGGACCTCGGCGCGGCGGGCCTGTCCTGCGCCACGTCCGAGCTGGCCTCCAACGGTTCCGGCGGCATGCGCGTGACGCTGGACGACGTCCCCCTGCGCGACTCGACCCTCTCTCCCGAGGAAATCCTCATGAGCGAGTCGCAGGAGCGCATGTGCGCGGTCGTCGAGCCGGAGAAGGTCGACCGTTTCCTGGAGATCTGCGAGAAGTGGGACGTCATCGCCACCGTCATCGGCGAGGTGACCGACGGCGACCGCCTGGAGATCTTCTGGCACGGCGGCAAGATCGTCGACGTCGACCCGCGGACGGTCGCGCACGACGGCCCCGTGTACGAGCGTCCGTACGCCCGCCCGTCCTGGCAGGACGAACTCCAGGCGGACGATGCGAACAAGCTGCCGCGCCCGGCGACGTCGGCCGAGCTGAAGGACCAGGTCCTGAAGCTGGTCGCGTCCCCGAACCAGGCCTCGAAGAAGTGGATCACGTCCCAGTACGACCACTTCGTGCAGGGCAACACCGTCCTCGCCCAGCCCGAGGACTCCGGCATGATCCGCATCGACGAGGAGACCGGCCTCGGCGTCGCCATCGCCACGGACGGCAACGGCCGGTACGCCAAGCTGGACCCGTACCACGGCGCCCAGCTCGCCCTGGCCGAGGCGTACCGCAACGTCGCCACCACCGGCGCCAAGCCGCTCGCCGTCTCCGACTGCCTGAACTTCGGCTCGCCCGAGGACCCGGCCGTCATGTGGCAGTTCGCGGAGGCCATCCGCGGTCTCGCCGACGCCTGCCAGCAGCTCGGCACCCCGGTGACCGGCGGCAACGTCTCGCTCTACAACCAGACGGGTGAGGTGGCCATCCACCCGACCCCGGTGGTGGCCGTCCTCGGCGTCATCGACGACGTGGCCCGGCGCACGCCGGTCGCCTTCCAGGAGGAGGGCCAGCTGCTCTACCTCCTCGGCGACACCGGTGAGGAGTTCGGCGGCTCGGCCTGGTCCCAGGTGATCCACGACCACCTCGGCGGCCTGCCCCCGAAGGTCGACCTGGAGCGCGAGCGGCTGCTGGCCGAGATCCTGATCTCCGCCTCCCGTGACGGCATGATCGACTCCGCGCACGACCTGTCCGACGGCGGTCTGATCCAGGCGGTCGTCGAGTCGGCGCTGCTCGGTGGCAAGGGCGCGCGCCTGATCGTCCCGGACGGTCTGGACGCGTTCACCTTCCTCTTCTCCGAGTCGGCCGGCCGCGCCGTCGTGGCCGTCCCGCGCTCGGAGGAGGTCCGCTTCAACGACATGTGCGGTGCGCGCGGCCTCCCGGCCACCCGTATCGGCGTCGTCGACGGTGACACGGTGGAACTTCAGGGCGAGTTCTCCCTCCCCCTGGAGGAGCTGCGCACGGCGCACGAGGAGACCATCCCGGCCCTCCTGGCCTGAGCACCCGCCCACACGACACCAGGCCCCGCCCGCACTCCGGGCGGGGCCTTCCCGCGCCTCACGGCCCCCGTGGATCAGATCCCCTCGCCCCAGCCGGGCCTGCTCGTCCCAGTGGGGCCCTCTCCGGTGTCCCCGGCTCCGACCCCGTGCCGCGAGCCCGACAGCCCCGCCGGCTGCGGTCACGCTCCGCCCGCCTGCCCGAGCCGCCGCCTCCCCTCGGCGAGGCACCTCACCCCCACGCCCCCGACGCCCGGCCCCGACCGACCCCGGGCGCCGAAGCCCAACGCCGGCCCCTCGATCCCGGCCGGGCCACGCCCCCGACGCCCGCCCGACGGCCCGCACCGCCCGACGGCCGTCACGACTCGACCGCCGTCACGACTCGACGGTCCTCCCCGCTCGACGGCCCCTCCTCGCTCGACGGCCCGCACCGCCGCCGGGCGCCAGCGGACGCCCGCCCTCCCCACCCCGCGGCGCCCCC
The DNA here is from genome assembly GCF_055573695.1 of Streptomyces sp. NPDC030143. Classification (NCBI taxonomy): domain Bacteria; kingdom Bacillati; phylum Actinomycetota; class Actinomycetes; order Kitasatosporales; family Streptomycetaceae; genus Streptomyces; species Streptomyces sp. NPDC030143. The sequence continues at coordinate 32,170 of NZ_JBVIAY010000004.1, read as the reverse complement.
GCCCCATGCCTCACCGCCCAGCCCCCCGCTCCCGCAGGCGCTCGGTCGCCCCGGAACCTCCCGCCCCCACCCTCCGAAGCAGGCCGGCACCGCCGACTAGGCTCCCCGTCATGTCCCCGGCGAAGAAGCGCATCAGGAGCTACGACCACGCCAAGATCCGTACCGCCGTGCTGGCGCAGCTCGGGAACGTCCGGCAGGTGGTCGGCTCACTCACGCCCGAGCAGCTCGCCCTGCCCGCGGGGTCGGGCGAGTGGACCGTGGGCGAGCTGGTGGCGCACATCGGGACGGCGGTCACGGCCGTGCACCGTTCGCTGGACCTGCCGGAGCCCGCGCGGCAGGACGCCGTGCTGCTCGACTGGCCGTTCACCACCACCACCGCCACCGCCACCGCCACCGACGCCCCGGCCGCCGCCGACCTCACCCGGGCTCCGGCCGCCCGGCACCCCGACCTCGCCGCCCACCTGGCCGACGTCGAAGCGACCCTGCGCGAGCGGCTCGACGCCCACCCCGCGACCCGGTTGCTCCAGACCGACGCCGGCGCGCTGTCCCTGGGCGACTACCTGGTCACGCGGTGCGTCGAGCTCGTCGTCCACACGGACGACCTGAACGCCGCCGTGCCCGGTCTGGACGTGCCGTACGACCGGCAGGCGCTGGCCGCCGCGACCCGGCTGCTCGCCGACGCCCTCGCCGCGAAGGCGCCGGGCGGGGCGACCGAGGTGCGGGTGCCGCCGTTCGCCGTCGTGCAGTGCCTGGAGGGGCCCCGGCACACCCGCGGCACCCCGCCGAACGTGGTCGAGACCGATCCGTTGACCTGGGTGCGGCTGGCGACCGGTCGGCTGACCTGGAAGGACGCCGTCGCGGACGCGAACGTGAGCGCGAGCGGCGAGCGGGCCGACCTCGCGGACCTGCTGCCGCTGACGTCCTGAGGGAACCGACCACCCCACCTGTCCCGTCGAATCGGCATGTACAGGCAGAGGCACACGCAGAGGCACAGGCCCACGCAGCGCATGCTGCTGGCCGCCGTCGCCGTTCTCGTCCCCCTCGCGGCGGCCTGCGGCAGCGAGAAGGCGGGCGGCGAGCAGGCCGGCAGCGGCTCGGTGGGCGTCGAGCAGCCCGTCACCGGCGTCCGGTGGAAGGTCGACAGCGTCACGGTGGACGGCACCCGTCACCGTGCTCCCGCCGACGCCGGGGCGAACGTCGAGATCAAGGACGGCAAGGCGTCCGGCACCTACGGCTGCAACCACTTCCACGGCAAGGCCGCCGTCGAGGGCGACAGCGTCCGGCTGAGCGACCTCAGGGCGACCAGAATGGCCTGCGAGGGCGCTCCGATGGCCTTCGAGCGGATCCTGTCCCGCACGCTCGCCGCGGGCACCCTGACCACCGAGGTCGGGGACGGCACGCTGACGCTGCGCGCGTCCGACGGCACCCAGGTGCGGCTGACCAGGAGCTGAGCCCCGCACCGTGGGACCGCGCACACCGCCCCGAATGATGTGCGACACCTCACTCACGGATCGGCATCCGGTCCCGGGTCGGCCGCTCCCGGGACCGGCCGACCCGCCCCTCGGATCATGAAAACCCTGGGTTGACCTGCGGAAACAAGCCGAAACAGGGGTGTCGGCCGGGCTCAAGATCCAGTTACCGGCAAGTATCCCCAATTCGGACCAGTGGTCGACCTCGCCTACACTCGGAAGCGTGCCACGTGGTGACGGTCGACTCAGTCATGATCTGCTCCCCGGTGAGAAGGGCCCCCAGGACGCTTGCGGCGTCTTCGGTGTCTGGGCTCCCGGCGAAGAGGTCGCCAAGCTCACTTACTTCGGGCTCTACGCCCTCCAGCATCGGGGCCAGGAATCCGCGGGAATCGCGGTCAGCAACGGCTCCCAGATCCTCGTCTTCAAGGACATGGGCCTCGTCTCCCAGGTCTTCGACGAGACCTCCCTCGGATCGCTCCAGGGTCACATCGCGGTCGGACACGCCCGCTACTCGACCACCGGCGCCTCCGTCTGGGAGAACGCCCAGCCGACGTTCCGGGCCACCGGGCACGGCTCGATCGCGCTCGGTCACAACGGCAACCTGGTCAACACCGCCCAGCTCGCCGAGATGGTCGCCGACCTGCCCAAGCAGGAGGGCCGCACCCCGCGCGTGGCGGCCACCAACGACACCGACCTCCTCACGGCCCTTCTCGCGGCCCAGGTCGACGACGACGGAAAGCCGCTGACCATCGAGGAGGCCGCCCACGAGGTCCTGCCGAAGGTCCGGGGCGCCTTCAGCCTCGTCTTCATGGACGAGCACACCCTCTACGCCGCCCGCGACCCGCAGGGCATCCGCCCGCTGGTCCTCGGCCGGCTGGAGCGCGGCTGGGTCGTCGCCTCCGAGTCCGCCGCCCTCGACATCTGCGGAGCCAGCTACGTCCGCGAGATCGAGCCGGGCGAGTTCGTCGCCATCGACGAGAACGGCCTGCGCACCTCCCGGTTCGCGGGAGCGAAGCCCAAGGGCTGTGTCTTCGAGTACGTGTACCTGGCCCGCCCCGACACCGACATCGCCGGCCGGAACGTGTACCTCTCCCGCGTGGAGATGGGCCGCCGCCTGGCGAAGGAGGCCCCGGCAGAGGCCGACCTGGTCATAGCGACCCCGGAGTCCGGAACCCCGGCCGCCATCGGTTACGCCGAGGCCTCCGGCATCCCCTTCGGCGCCGGTCTGGTCAAGAACGCCTACGTCGGCCGGACCTTCATCCAGCCCTCGCAGACCATCCGCCAGCTGGGCATCCGCCTGAAGCTGAACCCGCTGAAGGAAGTGATCAAGGGCAAGCGCCTGGTCGTCGTCGACGACTCGATCGTCCGCGGCAACACGCAGCGCGCCCTGGTCCGCATGCTCCGCGAGGCGGGCGCGGCCGAGGTCCACATCCGGATCTCCTCGCCGCCCGTGAAGTGGCCCTGCTTCTTCGGCATCGACTTCGCCACCCGCGCGGAGCTGATCGCCAACGGCATGACCATCGAGGAGATCGGCACCTCCCTGGGCGCCGACTCCCTCGCCTACATCTCCATCGACGGCATGATCGAGGCGACCACCATCGCCAAGCCGAACCTGTGCCGCGCCTGCTTCGACGGCGAGTACCCGATGGAGCTCCCCGACCCCGAGCTGCTGGGCAAGCAGCTCCTGGAGACGGAGCTGGCCGCCGGCCCGGCCGCCACGGCCGCCGCCGACGCGATCCGCCGTCCGTAGACGGCCCGTCACACCTGCCGTACGACACGAAGGTTCTCACTAGCCATGTCTGAGACAACTGGTGCCAGCTACGCAGCCGCGGGCGTCGACATCGAAGCGGGCGACCGCGCCGTCGAGCTGATGAAGGAGTGGGTGCGCAAGACCCAGCGCCCCGAGGTCCTCGGCGGCCTCGGCGGTTTCGCCGGGCTCTTCGACGCCTCCGCCCTCAAGCGCTACGAGCGCCCCCTGCTCGCCTCCGCCACCGACGGCGTCGGCACCAAGGTCGACGTAGCCCGCCAGATGGGCGTCTACGACACCATCGGCCACGATTTGGTCGCCATGGTCATGGACGACATCGTGGTGTGCGGCGCCGAGCCGCTGTTCATGACCGACTACATCTGCGTCGGCAAGGTCCACCCCGAGCGGGTCGCCGCCATCGTCAAGGGCATCGCGGAGGGCTGCGTGCTGGCCGGCTGCGCCCTGGTCGGCGGCGAGACGGCCGAACACCCGGGCCTGCTGGGCGCCGACGACTTCGACGTCGCCGGCGCCGGTACGGGCGTGGTGGAGGCCGACCGGCTGCTGGGCGCGGATCGCATCCGTACGGGTGACACCGTGATCGCCATGGCGGCCTCCGGCCTTCACTCGAACGGATACTCCCTCGTCCGGCACGTCCTGCTGAACCAGGCGGGCCTCTCGCTCGACGCGCACGTCGAGGACCTCGGCCGCACCCTCGGCGAGGAACTCCTCGAGCCGACGAAGATCTACTCGCTGGACTGTCTGGCCCTGACCCGGACGACGGACGTGCACGCCTTCTCGCACATCACCGGCGGCGGCCTCGCGGCCAACCTGGCGCGCGTCATCCCCGACGGGCTGCACGCGACCGTCGACCGCTCCACCTGGACGCCCGCTCCGGTCTTCGACCTCGTCGGCACGACCGGCCGGGTCGAGCGACTGGAGCTGGAGAAGACGCTGAACATGGGCGTCGGCATGATCGCGATCGTGCCGCAGGAGTCGGCGGACGTGGCCCTGGCGACGCTCGACGACCGCGGGGTCGAGGCCTGGGTCGCCGGTGAGATCACCGAGCGCGGCGAGCACACCACCGGAGCCACTCTGGTCGGGGACTACGCCGGCTGAAACCCCGGGCGCAGCACAAGACCCGGTCGGTGACCGAAGTCACCGACCGGGTGCATGCTCAGAGCAACGTCAAGCGCCGCGACGATGTTGCGAGGAGTCCTCGTCCTCGTCGTCCTCGTCGTCCCCGTACAGCTCGGCGTACCGTGCGTACGGGTCGTCGTCCTGCTCATCGTCCTCGAACGGGTCGCCATTCGGCGGCATGCTCGATGTAGACGATGCGCCCAGCTCTTCGGCCAGGCGTGAGAGGTCCGTCCCGCCGCTGTTGTACTTCAGCTGGCGGGCGACCTTCGCTTGCTTGGCCTTGGCCCGGCCGCGCCCCATGGCTCGACCCCCTCAACGACGGGGCTCGACGGCCCCAGAGTCTTGACACGCGTTCATGATCCGGAACGGACTCTCCGCAGAGAGGCCGGTCCGTAGGGCTTCCACGGTACCTGAGCCCACACCCATACGGTACGTCGCCCGTGGGACGCGCGTGTGCGCAGAACCTTCGAGGCGCCCCGTCCTCGCTGGTCAGTGGCGATTTTAACCACTTATCCGCGGGCGACCCGCCGGGAAGAGTGAGAGTTCTCTCTAACTTTTCTCCGAGCGGTACCGGACAAGGCCTCGAACGGGGTCCCCGGACCTGCCCGCGGAACCCCGTCCTCCGGTTCACCAGCCGCGGGCCCGTGCCCCCTCGTGCATCCGCTGCTCGGCGATCCGGTCGGCGGCGGCGGCCGGCGGAACACCATCCGTCTTCGCACGTGCGAAGATCGTCAGCGTGGTGTCGTAGATCTTCGAGGCCTTCGCCTTGCAGCGCTCGAAGTCGAAACCGTGAAGCTCGTCGGCGACCTGGATGACCCCGCCGGCGTTGACCACGTAGTCCGGCGCGTAGAGGATCCCGCGTTCGGCGAGGTCCTTCTCGACACCCGGGTGGGCGAGCTGGTTGTTGGCCGCGCCGCAGACCACCCTCGCGGTCAGCACGGGCACGGAGTCGTCGTTCAGCGCGCCGCCGAGCGCGCAGGGCGCGTAGATGTCGAGCCCCTCGACCCGGATCAGCGCCTCGGTGTCGGCCACCGCCGTGACTCCCTGCGGGTGCCGGTCGAGGATCCGGCGCACGGCGTCCTCGCGCACGTCCGTGACGACGACCTCGGCGCCCTCGTCGCGCAGGTGCTGCACCAGGTGGTGGCCGACCTTGCCGACGCCCGCGACGCCGACCCGGCGCCCGCGCAGCGACGGGTCGCCCCACAGGTGCTGCGCGCTGGCCCGCATGCCCTGGTAGACGCCGAAGGCGGTCAGGACCGAGGAGTCGCCCGCGCCGCCGTTCTCCGGCGAGCGTCCGGTCGTCCAGCGGCACTCGCGCGCCACGACGTCCATGTCGGCCACGTACGTGCCGACGTCGCAGGCGGTCACGTACCGCCCGCCGAGCGAGGCCACGAACCGGCCGTAGGCGAGCAGCAGCTGTTCGGTCTTGATCACGTCGGGATCGCCGATGATCACGGCCTTGCCGCCGCCGTGATCCAGCCCGGCCATGGCGTTCTTGTACGACATCCCGCGCGCGAGGTTCAGGGCGTCGGCGACGGCCTCCTCCTCGGTCGCGTAGGGGTAGAAGCGCGTACCGCCGAGCGCGGGGCCCAGGGCGGTGGAGTGGAGGGCGATGACGGCCTTGAGGCCGCTGGCACGGTCCTGGCAGAGCACGACTTGCTCGTGACCCCCCTGGTCCGACTGGAACAGGGTGTGCAGGACGCCGGTGGATACGTCGGTCACGGTGGTGACTCCTGGGTAGCTCGCGGCGGTAGGGACGGGGGCTCCCGTACGGGTGGCGGGGCCTGTGGTGCTGAGCGTAGAGCCTGTACGGCCCGCCGAACGCGTACTGCTCGGGATCACCTCCTCCCGGAGTACGGACGTGCGACGATTTGCATGATTTCCGGCCCGTTCCACCGCCACCCGAGAGCGGTTCCGGAAGGTTTCCCGGTCGGTCCACAGGGGAGGGAGGATGCGTGCCCCAGGTGTCCTCGGTGATCGTTCCGTACGCGGCCTATCTGCGCGTGTACGAGCCGCTGGGCGCCTTCGCCGAGCCTGAGCGCGGCCACTGGGTGCGGTACGCCCGTCGCCCCGACCTCCCCTCCTACCAGGACGAGCTGCGCCGGTCGCTGGCCGACCTGCTGCCCACCCCGCCGGTGGCGGTGCCGGTGCACGAGAGCGGGGACGCGTTCGTCCTCGACGTCGACGGCGTGCTGTGCGTGTGCCCCTGGCGCACCCGGCTGCGCGGCTGGCAGGCCCTCGGTGAACTGGGCGACGAACTGCCCGGCCCGGTCCTGGACGCCGTCCTGCCCCCGCTGGTCCGTCTCCAGGCCGCCCAGGACTACGAGCGCTGGCTGGCCCGCAACCCCGACGCCCGCCCCTGGATCCGCACGGCGACCTGGCAGATCCCGCTGAACTGGTTCGTCCTCGTCGCCGACGACGAGCGGGAGTACGACAAGGGGACCGCGGAGGTCGCGCCCGTGCTGCGCTACCGCACACCGATGGTGCAGGCGCGCCGCCGGGTGGCCCGGGCGCTGCGCGCGCTGCGGGACGCCATGGACGAGGGGCCGCTCATCGAGGGTCTGGTGGACGTGGGGCGCTGGCTGGAGGAGTTCCACCCGCGTTCGCTGGTGGAACTGGATTACGGCGGACTCGTCCACACCCTGCCGGCCGGCGATCTGGAGGGCGACCACTCGGCGGCCGACGTCGCCGAGGGCATCGCGGCCCTGCGGAGGGGCGACGGCGCAGCGGCGGGCGAGGCATACGCGCGGCTGGTGGACCGGTGGCGGGCCGTGCGGGACCGGCGTTCGGCGAACTGACGGTGTGACAGACGCGACAGCCGTTCCCCCGGAGCTCCGAAAAAAGGGGCGTCGGCTTCGTCCGGAGCCCTTAGTGACGTACGTCACGGCCACGGAGCCTTCGAACAGCGTACGGTCGACCGCACTTCGCGGAACTGACGGGACGTTGATCCCGATCCGGGCTTTTGAGGCAAGGGTGATGGACCGCACGTACGCGGCCCTTGCGTCGCTTGCCCCTCCTCGTGCCAAAATAGGACAAGGAGTCCGGGGAGGGCTCCCTCCGTCCGCTTGTGTTCCACTGTGGGCGGGATCTCAGCATTGCACGCTTTGGGGGGTCTGGTGACTCCTGATCGTCCTGTGACTGATCGTCACAGTGGCGTGACTGTCCGCTATGGCATGGTCCATCGGCTTCCGTCGCCGATGAACACCTGGGGGGCAATTCCATCGGTTTGGCCGACGCGGCTGGACAGATGGTGTAGTTGTAGTGCCGAGGACAAGCCGTTCGTCCTATAACCGACTCGACTCGCGTCCGCCATTTCGGGCAACGCGGGTCAAGGTGCAGAATTTAGAGGAAAGAACCGAGAAGGTTCGGTTCTCCCGAGGAGGCCGCTCATGACCGCTCGCACCCCTGATGCTGAGCCGCTGCTGACCCCGGCTGAGGTCGCCACCATGTTCCGCGTTGACCCGAAGACGGTCACACGGTGGGCGAAGGCCGGCAAGCTCACGTCGATCCGCACGCTCGGCGGACACCGCCGCTACCGCGAGGCCGAGGTCCGCGCGCTGCTGGCGGGCATCCCGCAGCAGCGCAGCGAGGCCTGAACAACTGAATACCGGGTGGTGCGACAGGTCCCCCAATCTGTCGCGGCGCCCGAAACCTAGCTCCAAGCGACGCGGGTCTGCCCCAACAGGCCCGTTGCCCACACGGTGCGTCGTCGATCGCGCTGGACCCCGCCGGGTCCAGCGCGATCTTTTTTGTGCGCTCGGACCGGTGTAGCGGGAGGGTCTGTGAGTGGCCTTGTCGGAGTCTGGGGAGGGTCTGGGGGGGTTCCGGGGAGCACCTTCCAGAGTGGTGCAATTGCACATATTAAATTGACCAGTTGTAGGAGGTGGGTAAGAACCCCCGTTTCGGAAACTCATGCGGTGACACCCGTCACATGCCGCTGGCCTTGTTGGCGCCGTGGCATATGCGCTAGAGAGGGCTCCGTCTCCAGCGTCCCTTCCCCATACGGAGGTTGACGCCGCGTCGGCCGCTCGACGCGCCGCTCACGCCCCCGCGGGGCGCTCGTCCTCCACGGCACGCTCGGCCGCCTCCGCAGGGGCCTCCGCGCCCCGTACGGCACCGTCCATGGCCAGCCGCAGCAGGCGGTGACAGATGGGGCAGTGGCGGGTCAGATGCCGATAGGACGACGCGGCCGACAGGTGCGCGCGGAGCAGGGCCCGCGTCTCGTGCCTAGCCGATGCCGTCATACGCCACCTCCAGCGGGCCGCGCGGGGAACGGGGCCCTGAACCCTGGGTACCGAGGGAATGTGACGCCGTCAAGAGAGCGGTGCGCGTGCGCCGGTGGCCCGGCCGCCCCCGAAGGCCCGCCGACCACCCGAAACAGCCGGGATCCGGAGATTCGAGGTCCGGTCAACCGGTCACCCGCGCCGGCGCGCACGCCGGCGCGGGAGTGCTCGGCGGTCCGGGATGGGTCCGTTCCGTCCGGATCGGTCCGGTTCGGGAGCCGGCGGAACGGGTGCGGGGGCGGCCGTGAGCAGCCCGGGCGTCGGCCGTGGGGTGCGTGAGCGGTTCGGAGGCGGCTGGGGGGCGCGCGAGTGGTTCGGAGGCGGCCGCGGGGTGCGGTCCGTGCGGCGGCGGTGGGGTTGCGGGTGCGGAGGCCCGGCCGGCGGTGGAGGACCGGTGCCGGTGCTGGTGCCGACGGGTGCTGGTGTGGACTCGGTCCGGGGAAGGCCCGCGTGCCCTGCGGGGATACGCAGAAGACCCGCCCCTTGCGGGACGGGCCTTCTGTATCTGTGCGGTCCTGACGGGATTTGAACCCGCGGCCTCCACCTTGACAGGGTGGCGAGCACTCCAAACTGCTCCACAGGACCAGGTTTCGCGGCGCTTTTCCTGCGTTGCGCTGCGAGAAGGACTGTACAGGAGGGTGAGCCCCCCGGTCGAACTCACCCTCCGTGCGAGTGCCGCTACGGTACGGCGGCATCGATCGCCTTCACGATCCGCTTGTCCGAGACGGGGTACGCCGTGCCCAGCGCGTGGGCGAAGTAGCTGACCCGTAGCTCCTCGATCATCCAGCGGATGTCCAGTACCTGCTGAGATACCGGCAGGCCCGGGGGCAGTTGCTCCAGGAGCCAGGCGTACTCGTCCTGCATCTCGTGGACCTTCTCCATGCGGGCGGTGTCCCGCTGGACGCCGGTCGGCATCTGCTGCAGCCGCCGGTCCACGGCCACCAGGTAGCGCATGAGGTCCGGCAGCCGCCGCAGCCCCGCCCAGGTCACGAACCCGGGCTTCACGAGGGCGTCCAACTGCTTGCGCACGTCCGTCAGGTTTGCGAGCAGGGTCGGGCTGCTCACGGCCTTCAGACGGCGCTCACAGGCCTGCCAGGCGGCCAGCACCTGCTGCACCTGCCCGACCGTCCGCACGGTCGTGTCGACGATCTCGGCGCGCACCTTGTCGTACAGCTTCCGGTACGACTCCTCGTCCCACGCCGGCCCGCCGAAGTCGGCGATCAGCCTGTCCGCGGCCGCCATCGCGCAGTCGTCGAACAGCGCCTGGATCGACCCGTGGGGATTGGAGGACAGCGCGAGCTTCTGGGCATTCGTCAGCTTCTCGGACGCGAACTTCGCGGGATTGACCGGGATGTTGCGCAGGATCAGCCGACGCGTGCCCTTCCACATGGCCTCCGTCTGCTCGGCCTCGGTGTCGAAGAGCCGTACGGAGACGGTGTCGCCGTCGTCGACCAGCGCCGGGTACGCCTTCACGGGCTGGCCGGCGCGACGGGTCTCGAAGACACGGGTGAGCGTGCCGATCGTCCAGTCGGTCAGGCCCTTGCGCTCCAGTGACTCGCCGCCCTGCCGCTCGGCGGTGGCCGCGGCGGCCTGGGAGAGCGCCTGGCGTGCCTTCGGCTTCAGCCGGAGCTTCAGGGCCTCCAGGTCCTTGTCCTCGGCCAGCTTGCGGCGCCGCTCGTCGACGATCCGGAAGGTGATCTTCAGGTGGTCGGGGATCCTCGACCAGTCGAAGTCCTCGGCCTCGAAGGGGACGCCGACCATGCGCTTCAGCTCGCGGGCCATCGCCGAGGTCAACGGCTCCTGCACCGGCACCACCCGGTCCAGGAACCGCCTGGCGAAGTTCGGCGCGGGCACGTAGTTGCGGCGGATCGGCTTCGGCAGCGAGCGGATCAGCTCGGTGACGACCTCTTCCCTGAGGCCCGGGATCTGCCAGTCGAAGCCCTCGTCCGTGACCTGGTTGAGGACCTGGAGCGGGATGTGGACGGTCACGCCGTCCGCGTCCGCGCCCGGCTCGAACTGGTAGGTCACGCGGAACTTCAGCGGGCCCTGTCGCCAGGAGTCCGGGTAGTCGGCCTTGGTGACCGCCTCCGCCGACTCCCGGATGAGCATCTCCCGCTCGAAGTCCAGAAAGTCCGGCTGCTCGTGCCGCTTGTGTTTCCACCACGAGTCGAAGTGGGCGCCGGACACCACGTGTTCGGGCACCCGCCGGTCGTAGAAGTCGAACAGTGTCTCGTCGTCGACCACGATGTCCCGGCGCCGCGCCCGGTGCTCCAGCTCCTCGACCTCGCTGAGCAGTCTGCGGTTGTCGGCGAAGAACTTGTGGTGCGTTCGCCAGTCGCCCTCCACGAGCGCGTTGCGGATGAAAAGCTCCCGGGAGACCTCCGGGTCGATGCGCCCGTAGTTCACCTTCCGCTGGGCGACGATCGGTACGCCGTACAGCGTGACCTTCTCGTACGCCATCACCGCGGCCTGGTCCTTCTCCCAGTGCGGCTCGCTGTACGTCCGCTTCAGCAGGTGTTCGGCGAGCGGCTCGACCCACTCCGGCTCGATCTTCGCGTTGACCCGGGCCCACAGACGGCTCGTCTCCACCAGCTCCGCCGACATCACGAACCGGGGCTGCTTCCGGAACAGCGCCGAGCCGGGGAAGATCGCGAACTTGGCGTTGCGGGCGCCGAGGTACTCGTTCTTGTTGCCGTCCTTCACGTCCTTCATCCCGAGGTGGGAGAGGAGGCCGGCGAGGAGCGAGGTGTGGATGCTGTCGGCGGGGGCGTCCTGCTCGTTGAGGTGGATGCCCATCTGCTTGGCGACGGTGCGGAGCTGGGTGTAGATGTCCTGCCACTCGCGGATGCGCAGGAAGTTCAGGTACTCCTGCTTGCACATGCGGCGGAAGGACGACGAGCCGCGCTCGCGCTGCTGCTCGCGCACGTACCGCCACAGGTTGAGGTAGGCGAGGAAGTCGCTGGTCTCGTCCTTGAAGCGGGCGTGCTGCTGGTCCGCCTGGGCCTGCTTGTCGGCCGGGCGCTCGCGCGGGTCCTGGATGGACAGCGCGGCGGCTATGACCATGACCTCGCGGACACAGCCGTTGCGGTCGGCCTCCAGGACCATGCGGGCCAGACGCGGGTCGACGGGGAGCTGGGCGAGCTTGCGGCCGGTGTCGGTGAGCCGCTTGCGCGGGTCCTTCTGCGCCGGGTCCAGCGCGTTGAGCTCCTGGAGCAGCTGCACGCCGTCGCGGATGTTGCGGTGGTCCGGCGGGTCGATGAAGGGGAACTTCTCGATGTCGCCGAGGCCGGCGGCGGTCATCTGCAGGATGACGCTGGCCAGGTTCGTGCGCAGGATCTCCGCGTCGGTGAACTCCGGGCGGGCGAGGAAGTCGTCCTCGGAGTAGAGGCGGATGCAGATGCCGTCGGACGTACGGCCGCAGCGCCCCTTGCGCTGGTTGGCGCTGGCCTGCGAGATCGGCTCGATCGGCAGCCGCTGCACCTTGGTGCGGTGGCTGTAGCGGCTGATGCGGGCGAAGCCGGGGTCGATGACGTACTTGATGCCGGGGACGGTCAGGGAGGTCTCGGCGACGTTCGTCGCCAGAACGATCCTGCGACCGGTGTGCGCCTGGAAGACGCGGTGCTGCTCGGCGTGCGAGAGCCGGGCGTACAACGGGAGAACCTCGGTGAACCGGTACTTCTTCTTCTCCAGCGCGTCCGCGGTGTCCCGGATCTCCCGCTCACCGGAGAGGAAGACGAGGATGTCGCCCTGCCCCTCACCCATCAGCTCCTCGACGGCGTCGGTGATGGCGGTGATCTGGTCCCTGTCGGCGTCCTCGGAGTCGTCCTCCAGGAGTGGCCGGTACCGCACCTCCACCGGATACGTCCGCCCGCTGACCTCGATGATCGGGGCGTCGCCGAAGTGCCGGGAGAACCGCTCGGGGTCGATGGTCGCGGAGGTGATGACGACCTTCAGGTCGGGCCGGCGCGGGAGCAACTGCGCGAGGTAGCCCAGCAGGAAGTCGATGTTGAGGGACCGCTCGTGGGCCTCGTCGATGATGATCGTGTCGTAGGCACGCAGCTCGCGGTCGGTCTGGATCTCGGCGAGCAGGATGCCGTCGGTCATCAGCTTCACGAAGGTGGCGTCCGGGTTCACCTGGTCGGTGAACCGCACCTTCCAGCCGACGGTCTCCCCGAGCGGTGTCCTCAGCTCGTCGGCCACCCGCTCGGCGACGGTCCGGGCGGCGAGCCGCCGGGGCTGTGTGTGCCCGATCATGCCGCGCACCCCCCGCCCCAGCTCCATACAGATCTTCGGGATCTGGGTCGTCTTTCCGGACCCCGTCTCACCTGCGACGATGACGACCTGGTGATCACGGATGGCCTCCGCGATCGCGTCCTTCTTCTGGCTGACCGGAAGCTGCTCGGGATAGCTGACGGCAGGCATCCGCGCCCGCCGCGCCTCCATGCGCTCCTCGGCCAGAGCGACCTCGGCCTCGATCTCGGCGAGAACGGCGGCGCGGGCCTCCGGCTTACGGATCTTGCGCGCACCTTCGAGCCTGCGCCCGAGCCGATGCGCATCGCGCAGGGTCAGCTCGGCCAGGCGGGGGGCGAGGGCGCCGAGGGCGGGGGCAGGGTGCGTAGACATACGCGGTCCAGGATCTCATCCCGGGGAAAAACGTGGCGAACGCTTTTGCCGCGCCGTGTCTCCCGCCGATGTCCTGGGCGGACGGCTGCGGACGGCCGACCACGCACGGCGGACGGACTGCGGGCACGGGCGGCGAGCGGCGAAGGCGGGCGAGGACGGCGTCAGCAGCCGTGACGGGCCTGTCGGCCGGAGGCCTCGTCCAGCAGATCCGCCAGGCAGACAGGGCCGGCGGACGTCCCGGAGTGAGTCGCTGGGCCGCCGCGGACGTCCGTGCGGCTGACCCGGCTCCTCAGGTGTCCGGAACCGCTCCGCACCGTCACGCCAATGAAGAACCCCCGTCGAGGATCTCGACGGGGGTTCTCTCGCTGTTCAGCGACGGTGGCTGGGGCCGGGGTCGAACCGGCGACCTTCCGCTTTTCAGGCGGACGCTCGTACCAACTGAGCTACCCAGCCACGAGGTTTCACGTGAAACCTCAGCGGTCCTGACGGGATTTGAACCCGCGGCCTCCACCTTGACAGGGTGGCGAGCACTCCAAACTGCTCCACAGGACCAAGCTTTGTGTACGACAGTGTCGCACACGGTGTTGCGTGCCCCCAACGGGATTCGAACCCGTGCTACCGCCTTGAAAGGGCGGCGTCCTAGGCCGCTAGACGATGAGGGCTATCGGCCCGCCTGGGCGCTTCTCAGCGCGTCGGGGACGTGAGAAGCATATGGGATGGCGGGAGGGATCGCCAAAACGGTTTACGGGACGGTGGCCGAGGGGCTGTCCGCGGGCGGGACGGAGGCGGTGGGGGACGGCGTGTCGGCGGAGGGGGTCGGAGCGCTGGGTGAGGGGCCGGCGCCCGGCTGGTTCTCCTTCGGGAGGTGGCGGCTGACCTCGGCCGTCGTCAGCCCCAGGCCGCCCAGTTCGATCTCGTCCCAGGCCTGGAGGCGGCGGGTGTCGCGGTCGAAGTAGAGGATCGACGCCTGGATGGGGTCGGGGTACTTGCCCTCGACGGCGCGCAGACCGCTGCCGCCCGTGGAGCCCTCGATGCGCAGCCGGGTGCCCTTCTCGAGGACCTCCATCTCCTCGTGGTGGACGTGCCCGGCCAGGACGAGGGGGACCTCGCCGTCGGTCCGGCGGGCCGCGGCGGGTTCGTGGGCGACGGCGATGTCGACGGGGGTGCCCCGGGTCCGCTGGACGCGCAGCGCGGACGCGAGGCGGTCGCCGGCCCGTTCCTGGAGGCCCTCGGTGTTCTGCCGGGTGGAGCGGTCGGGGGTGAACTGGGGGTCTCCGATGCCGGCGAAGCGCAGACCGGCGATCGTGACCGCGCGGCCGTCGTCCAGGACGTGGACGTTCTTGATGCCCCCCAGATACTCCTGGGTGATCTGCGAGTCGTGGTTGCCGCGTACCCAGACGTAGGGGGCGCCGAGGTCGGCGATGGGGTCGAGGAAGCCGTTCTCCGCGGCCGTGCCATGGTCCATGGTGTCGCCGGAGTCGACGATGACGTTGACCTTGTACTGCGCCACGAGCGAGGCGATGATCTTCCAGCTCGCCGGGTTGAGGTGGATGTCCGAGACGTGCAGGACGCGGACGGTGGTGGGGTCCGGCTGGTAGGCGGGCAGGGTCGAGGTGGCGTCGTAGAGCTTGGTGACGTTGGTGACCAGGCGGGCGAGTTCCCGCTGGTAGACGTCGAACTCGGTGACGATGCTGCGGGCGTTGCCGACGAGGGAGGGAGCCGAGGCGAGCAGTCCCGAGAAGCGGGGTTCGAGGACCGACTTGGGGTTCCAGGTGGCGTACGCGGTGGCGCCGGAGGCGGCGAGGAGGGCCAGCGCGAGCCCGCCGGCGGCCAGGGCGCGGCGGGGCCTGCGGTAGACGGCGAGGCCGAGGGCGGTGGCGCCGACGACGACGGCGACGCAGGAGCGGACGGCGAGGTCGAGGGTGCCGTGCTCGACGTCCCGGGCGACCTCGTCCTGGAGGCCGGAGAGACGCTCGGGGTGGTCCACGAGGGCCTGGGAACGGGCGGGATCGAGCTGGTCGACGTTCACGTCCAGGCGGACGGGGGCGATGTGGCTGTCGAGGTGCAGGGCGCCCAGCGGCGAGACGTTGATCTTGGTGCCGCCGGTGACGGACGGGCGCAGCGTCATCGTCGTGTTCATGGGGCCGACGGGGACGCCGACGTTGCCGACGACGAGCAGGCCGAGCCAGGCGCCGAACAGGACGACGGCGGTGAGGCCGGCGGCGCGGCCCCAGGGGCGGGGCCGGTGGGTGAGTTCGGGAGTGACGGGGGAGCGGCGGGAGGAGCGGATCCGGTTCAGGTGGTTCTTGGGGCTCAGGGCGGCTGCGGGGACGCGGACGCGGACCATTGGTCCCGTATGCCCAGGTGCGCGCCCCGATATGCGGGCCGTTCGTGCCCCTCGTACGGCGCCCGCGTGCCGGAGAATGGGTTTGTGCTGGAGATGACGCGCGAGGAGTTCGAGGAACTGGTCGCCGAGGCCCTGGACCGGATTCCGCCGGAGCTGACGCGGCTGATGGACAACGTCGCGGTGTTCGTCGAGGACGAGCCGCCGGCGGACGATCCCGAGCTGCTCGGGCTGTACGAGGGCACGCCGCTGACGGACCGGGGCGAGTGGTACGCGGGGGTGCTGCCCGACCGGATCACCATCTACCGGGGGCCGACCCTGCGGATGTGCGGTACGCGCGAGGAGGTCGTCGAGGAGACCGAGGTGACCGTGGTGCAGGATGCCCCGTCGTACACATCTTTTGCTGATCTTCGGCCAACTGGATGAGTCGCCGGTAGAGCCTGGTATCCGTCCTGGTCAGTGGCGTTATGGTGCGTGGCCGGGGATGCCCGGAAGTCAGCCCCAGCCCAGTTCGTGGAGCCGGGCGTCCTCGATGCCGAAGTGATGCGCCACCTCATGGATGACGGTCACCGCAACTTCGTGCACCACGTCCTCCGGCGTCTCGCAGTAGCGCAGGGTCGGGCCCATGTAGATCGTGATGCGGTCGGGGAGGACTCCGGCGTACCACTCCCCGCGCTCGGTGAGTGGGGTCCCTTCGTACAGGCCCAGTAGCTCCGGATCGTCCGCCGGGGGCTCGTCCTCCACGAACACGGCCACGTTGTCCATGACCCGCGTCAGCTCCGGCGGGATCTGGTCCAGGGCCTCACTCACCAGTTCTTCGAACCTGTCGCGTGTCATCTCCAGCACACCGTCATTGTCCAGGACGACCGCGCGTAGCGGAGTGGCTGTGGAGCCGTCGTGCCGTAGCGCACAGCCGTGGCACCACCCGGGGACGGCCGGCCAGGGCTGTGCGGTGTGGCGGCGGGGTCAGACGCTCAGCGGGGGGTGCTGGTGCTTCCAGCGGAGTGCCGGTTGGTCACCGATCCGGTAGGAGCGGGCCTGAGTCGTGATCTGCTGTCCGCCGATCCAGTACGCGTGCGCTGTGGGAGTGACCTCCATGCGCACGGCGGTGATGTCGGGTTCGCCAGCGTCCCGCCAGGCGGTCAGCGTGTTTTCGAGATGGCGACTGGTCCCCCTTGCCGGACTGCCCATCCGTTCCCGCCGGCGGTGAGGGCGGCGAACGCCTCGCGTGCCGTGTCGAACAGGTAGACCGTCTCCCGGCTGTCGCTGACCGCCCGTACGAGATGGGCGCCAGGCGCGGCAAGCTGAGCCAGGAAGGCGGGCACCCAGTCGTCCAGGATGCCGGGGGAGAGGGTGCTCCGCCGCTCGGTGTCGGCGTGCGCGGCGCGGGCGGAAAGGTCCCCGGAGAGCGGGACGGCCGCCTCCGCCCGGGCAGGCATGAACGAGGTTCGACCGATGATCCGGCCCTCTGCGGTGCCGTCGTCCTTGACGGTGAGTTTCGCCAGGCCGGTGCCGTAGGACCAGGCGCTGGGCCCTACGGTGGCGAGGATGATCCCGCCGGGCTTGGTCTGCCGGCATGGTGGAGGAGGAGGTGGGAAAGTCGGTCACCGACCCTTTGGCGGTGTCGGCTGTCAGGTGGCCGTCGAGCTGGGTCACCCAGGTCTCGTTCTGGTAGATGAGTGAGGGTCGCTCGTCCTTGTCGGCGTTGTGGCTGATGGGAACGTACTGGGTGATGCCGTTGGGGCCCGGCTCGTCCTTGAAGAACGACGGGAGGAACAGTTCCCGGGGTACGGATTCGATGGCCTTTCGCCACGCTGGCGTCTTCAGGACTCCTCCGTCTGCCAAGTGGTCAGCCAGAACGCGGCGGAGGGTCGCGGGGTCGGAGTGGGTCACGTTGTGGCTCCTTGTCCCAGGAGATCAGCAAATGCGGCAGCGATCGGTAGCCCGGTCTCCTCTTCGAGCCAACCCCATTGGCCGTTCGGGTTCAGCTCCAGCCACTGGAGGTCACCATCACGGGTGATGCACAGGTCAAAGCTGCCGGAGGCAAGGCCGAAATGCTCCAGGTGGGCGGTCAGCGCCCCTCCACCCCGGTGGGCAGAGTCATGGGCCTGTAGGTCAGGGCGCTGTAATCCGCCCGCCAGTCCAACAGGTCGGAGTCGATCCTGATGGCGAACACCTTCGGGCCGACGACGACCACCCGCACGTCCGCGACCTTGTTGACGCGCGCCTGGAACAGGTGCGGGACCACCCAGCGTTCCGCGATGGCCAGGAGCGCAGGGGAGTCATCCTCCAAGGCGGTCAGGTGGCCGACCAGCGCCCCCGTGACCAGCGCGTCCGCATGGTCACCCTTCATCAGCGTTCCAGGGCACCTGCCGCTCATCTGGCGACGCGAGCAGCGATAGCGCGGCCAGGGATTGCCGTTGCGGATCCAGTACGCGTCGTACGACATCCGGGCCCCGCACTCCGCGCAGTTGAGGAAGTCCGACAGGAGTGAGATCGCCCACCACTTCGGCATCGACGACGCCCGGCTGCACGCGCTCGGGTACGGCTGACGGGCCCGCGGCGCGGAGCCGTCGTGAACGGGGCGCGTGTCCTCCCGCGGGCGGAGGGAGTTGGGGAGGTTACTTCTGCTTCTCCCCCGGAGGTGGCCCTGTGCGCCCCTTGTACGTACCCGTTCGCCTGGCCGCCACGGTCATGGCCGTCGCCGCGGCCGCCGGATGCATGAGCGTGGGGGACGGGGAGGGGGGTCGGGTCGAGCCGTCGCGGTCGGCGGGGCAGCGGGGCGGTGAGGCGCCGGACGGCGGGCCCGGCGGGCCGGCCGGCGGGCACGGGTTCGGCGCGGCGGGCGGCGAGGGCAGGCACGGGCACGGCAAGGGCGGCGGGAAGGGCGGGGCGGACCGGTCCGGGTCCCCGCAGGCCTCCCCGTCGGCGGGCGTGAGCGCACCCGCCTCCACCGGGGCGCATCCGGGCCGGAGCGAGCATCCGGGCATGCCCGGGCCGCCGAAGGAGGAGCCGACACCCACCCGTTCGGCCGATCCCGAGCCGCCGTCTTCGCCGGAGCCGCCGCCGTCCCCGGAGCCCCCGCCGTCGCCCTCCCCGGAGCCGTCGTCCTCGGCGCACGAGGAGCCGGCGCCGCAGCTCGTGGAGCGGGAGCCGGCGCCCGAGGCGGGTTCGCCGGCCTGAGACACCGCACCGACCACCGCCCGGGGTGTGACGCACGTCCCTGGGACCCGGTTTGCCTTCGGGGGTGGTGGGTGCGTATGGTGGTAGATCGTTTGACCCTATTTGCCCGGCGCCAACGCAGAGCGCGCCGTGTGGCGCGTACTCTCCCTTGCCGTGGCGGACCGCATCGAGGCGGTCGTAGAGCGAATCACGGAGTTGACGGGCGCGTGCCGACGAGACTCCGGAAGGTTTCGCATACGCATGTCCATTTCCAGTACTGATCACGTCGTCGTGCCCGAGAACGACGAGGCCGTCGAGGCCGTCGAAACCCTCGAGGCCGTCGCCGACGAGGCGCCCCAGACGACCTTCGCGGACCTGGGTCTGCCCGAGGGTGTCGTGCGCAAGCTGGCGCAGAACGGCGTGACCACCCCCTTCCCGATCCAGGCCGCGACCATCCCGGACGCCCTGGCCGGCAAGGACATCCTCGGCCGTGGCCGCACCGGCTCCGGCAAGACCCTCTCGTTCGGTCTGCCGGCCCTGGCCACGCTGGCCGGCGGCCGCACCGAGAAGCACAAGCCGCGCGCGGTCATCCTCACGCCGACCCGTGAACTCGCCATGCAGGTCGCCGACGCCCTCCAGCCGTACGGCGACGTCCTCGGCCTGAAGATGAAGGTCGTCTGCGGCGGCACCTCGATGGGCAACCAGATCTACGCCCTCGAGCGCGGCGTCGACGTCCTCGTCGCCACGCCCGGCCGTCTCCGCGACATCATCAGCCGGGGCGCCTGCTCCCTGGAGAACGTGCAGATCGCCGTCCTCGACGAGGCCGACCAGATGTCCGACCTGGGCTTCATGCCCGAGGTGACCGAGCTGCTGGACCAGGTGCCGGCGGGCGGTCAGCGGATGCTGTTCTCCGCGACGATGGAGAACGAGATCAAGACCCTCGTCGACCGGTACCTGAAGGACCCGGTCAGCCACGAGGTCGACGCCGCCCAGGGCGCCGTGACGACCATGTCGCACCACATCCTGATCGTGAAGCCCAAGGACAAGGCGCCGGTCACCGCCGCGATCGCCTCCCGCAAGGGCCGCACCATCATCTTCGTGCGCACCCAGCTCGGCGCCGACCGCGTCGCCGAGCAGCTGCGCGACGCCGGTGTGAAGGCCGACGCGCTGCACGGCGGCATGACGCAGGGCGCCCGCACCCGCACCCTGGCCGACTTCAAGGACGGGTACGTCAACGTCCTGGTCGCCACGGACGTCGCGGCGCGCGGCATCCACGTCGACGGCATCGACCTGGTGCTCAACGTCGACCCGGCCGGCGACCACAAGGACTACCTGCACCGCGCCGGCCGCACGGCGCGCGCCGGCCGCACCGGCACGGTCGTCTCGCTGTCGCTGCCGCACCAGCGGCGTCAGATCTTCCGTCTGATGGAGGACGCGGGCGTCGACGCCGGGCGTCACATCATCCAGGGCGGCGCGGCCTTCGACCCGGCGGTCGCCGAGATCACCGGCGCCCGGTCGATGACCGAGGTGCAGGCCGAGTCCGCGGGCAACGCGGCGCAGCAGGCCGAGCGTGAGGTCGCCCACCTCAGCAAGCAGCTGGAGCGGGCGCAGCGGCGCGCGACCGAGCTGCGCGAGGAGGCCGACCGGCTGGTGGCCCGGGTCGCGCGCGAGCGGGGCGAGGACCCCGAGGCCGCGGTGGCCGAGGCGCAGGCAGCGGTGGCCGTCGAGGCCGTCGAGGCCGCGGTGGCGACCGAGGTCTCCGTGCCGGAGCAGCCGGCCGCGCGGGACATGGACCGGGGCGCCCGCTCGTTCGACCGGGACCGTGACGACCGCGGTGACCGGGGTGAGCGTGGCGACCGCGGTGGCCGTTCCTTCGAGCGTCGTGACGACCGGGGCGGCTTCCGCCGTGACGACCGGGGCGACCGGGGCGACCGCGCTGACCGTGGCGGCCGTTCGTTCGAGCGTCGTGACGACCGGGGTGGCCGTGGCTTCGAGCGCCGGGACGAGCGTCGTCCCTTCGACCGTGACCGCGACGACCGTGGCGGCCGTGGCTTCAACCGTGACCGTGACGACCGCGGTGGCCGTTCGTTCGAGCGTCGTGACGACCGGGGTGGCCGTGGCTTCGAGCGCCGGGACGAGCGTCGTCCCTTCGACCGTGACCGCGACGACCGTGGCGGCCGTGGCTTCAACCGTGACCGCGACGACCGCGGTGGCCGTTCCTTCGAGCGTCGTGACGACCGGGGCGGTTTCCGCCGGGACGACCGCGGCGGTCACCGTGGCAGCGACCGTCCGTTCAACCGCGAGCGTCGTGACGACCGCCCGGGCTTCCGCTCCGGCGGCCACGACCGCCCGAACGGCCGCCGCGACGACCACCGTCGTGACGACCACCGGGGCGGTTCCTTCGGCCGCCGCGAGGACAAGCCGCGCTGGAAGCGCAACGGCTGACGTCCGGCGCGACGCCGGACGCACCGCCGGACGGCTCCGCTGAGTGAACGCCGTGGCCCCCACCGACTCTTCGGTGGGGGCCACGGCGTTCTCGCGTCCGGGGTGCCGCTCGGGGCCGACCGCGTGCTTTCCGGCCAAGTTGTGACGTGTGTCACGCCCTCCGGCAGGGAATTGCTGGGGGCATGACAGATGACGTCAGAGCGAGTGGGCTGTCGGACGAGGAACGGCTGGCTCAGCTCGGCTACACACAGGTCCTCGCCCGCCGTATGTCGGCGTTCTCCAACTATGCGGTCTCCTTCACGATCATCTCGGTGCTGTCGGGCTGTCTGACGCTGTACCTGTTCGGCATGAACACGGGCGGCCCGGCGGTCATCACCTGGGGCTGGGTGGCCGTGGGTCTCATGACCCTGTTCGTGGGGCTGTCGATGGCCGAGATCTGCTCGGCGTACCCGACCTCGGCGGGCCTGTACTTCTGGGCGCACCGCCTCGCGCCGCCGCGCAGCGCCGCCGCCTGGGCGTGGTTCACGGGCTGGTTCAACGTGCTCGGCCAGGTCGCGGTGACGGCCGGGATCGACTTCGGGGCCGCGTCCTTCCTCGGCGCCTACCTGAACCTCCAGTTCGGCTTCGAGGTGACGCCGGGCCGGACGATCCTGCTGTTCGCGGCGATCCTGCTGCTGCACGGCCTGCTCAACACCTTCGGTGTGCGCATCGTCGCGCTGCTCAACAGCGTGAGCGTGTGGTGGCACGTCGGCGGGGTCGCGGTGATCGTCGGCGCGCTCGTCCTGGTCCCCGACCGGCACCAGTCGGCGTCCTTCGTGTTCGGCGAGTTCGTCAACAACACCGGCTGGGGCAGCGGACTGTACGTGGTGCTGCTGGGTCTGCTGATGGCGCAGTACACCTTCACCGGGTACGACGCCTCCGCGCACATGACGGAGGAGACCCGCGACGCCTCGACGGCCGGTCCTCAGGGCATCGTCCGCTCCATCTGGACCTCCTGGATCGCCGGCTTCGTCCTGCTCCTCGGCTTCACCTTCGCCATCCAGTCGTACGAGGGCGCCCTCGCCTCCCCGACCGGCGCGCCGCCCGCCCAGATCCTCCTCGACGCGCTGGGCGCGACCGCGGGCAAGCTGCTGCTGCTCGTCGTCATCGGCGCGCAGCTCTTCTGCGGCATGGCCTCGGTCACCGCCAACAGCCGCATGATCTACGCCTTCTCACGCGACGGCGCCCTGCCCTTCTCCCGGGTCTGGAGCACCGTCGACCCCGTCAACCGCACGCCGGTCGCGGCGGTCTGGCTGGCGGCCGGCGGCGCGCTCGCACTGGGCCTGCCGTATCTGATCAACGTCACCGCGTACGCGGCGGTCACCTCGATCGCGGTGATCGGCCTCTACATCGCGTACGTCATCCCGACGTTGCTGCGGCTGCGCAAGGGCGAGGCCTTCGAACGGGGGCCGTGGCACCTGGGCCGCTGGTCGCGCGTGGTGGGCGTGGTGTCGGTGGGCTGGGTGGCCGTCATCACCGTCCTGTTCATGCTGCCCCAGGTCTCCCCCGTCACCTGGGAGACCTTCAACTACGCCCCCGTCGCCGTCCTGGTCGTCCTCGGCTTCGCGGCGACCTGGTGGCTGGTCTCGGCACGCCACTGGTTCCTCGCCCCCGCGGACGCCGGGACGGCGACACGGGAGGGGGTACCGGCCGAAACGACGGATCCGTGACCTTTCTCCGTCCCCGGCGGGGCCGTGTCCCCGATACCCGATCGGAGACGCGGCCTCGTCCGGCTATGCTCATGGAGGCGACATCGCCTGGGCCCTTAGCTCAATTGGCAGAGCAGTGGACTTTTAATCCATTGGTTGTGGGTTCGAGTCCCACAGGGCCTACCGCAGAGCCCCCACGTCACAGGGATTGGCGCGGGGGCTCAGGCGTGTTCCGGGACTCCGGTGATCATTTGCTCGGCCGGGAGGGCTACAGCTGTGACGCCCGACCGGTAGCGCCGCCGATCATTCGTCGTCGTGGAAGAAAGGGAGGACCGACCCGGCCGGGAAAGTCCTGATCGTGAGGCCAAGCGCCTTGTCCTTGCGCTTCGCCGTCCGCGCCAGGATGGTGACCAGCCCCGCCACCACCGCCACGCCTTTGCTCACGCCGGGATCCGGGACGGCCGTGGCGATGACTGCCGCCGCTGCGGCGGCGTCCGCGAGGTCTTCCGTCTCCTCCTTGGTGAAGTACACCTTCTTGGTCCACCAGCCACCCTCGTACCGAGCCATGGCTTCTCCCCCCGTTCCGGTGCAATCGGTATGCCCACGCGAGGGAGCAGTCACCCAGGCACGCGAGCGGCCCCGGTCGGCAACGGGTGCCGGCCGCGGCCGCGGACGTCACGGCTTCGGATGACTGGGCGGGCCGGCCGCTCCCCGGGCACGTCTCGTTACCCGTGCCGCCCGCTGGTGGATGGTCGTCGGGGTGCCGGGCGCCGAGCCGACAGCCGCGCCGCGGGCGGGACAACTGCCCGCTGCCTGGCCGTGGTCGAAGCGGTGGCCGCGCTGTGACACGGGCGGAGGGTGGACGGCGTCGGGCGGGCGCGCTCGAACAGTTTCATGTTCGTTCTACCGCTGGGGTGGTAGAAATGCTCCATGAGTGTCGCCCACCGTCTCGACCTGACCCTGCGCCTGGTGCAGGGCGCCGCCGGGCGGGTCTCCGTGTCCGAGCTGTCGCAGCGGCTCGGGGTGTCCGAGATGACCGTGCGCAGGGACCTCGACGCGCTGGAGAGACAGGGCCTCGTGCGCCGGGTGCACGGGGGTGCCGTCGCCGGGCGGGCGCGGGAGGAGGGCGGTGGGTTCGACGCGCGGGAGGGATGGCAGGCCGCGACCAAGGACCGGCTCGGCGCGGCCGTCGCAGGCCTGGTCGAGCCTGGCGCGCGCGTCCTGCTCGACGCCGGGACGACGACCGTGCACGTGGCCGAACACCTGGCAGCACGCGGCCCGCTGACCGTCGCGACGCTCAGTCTCCAGGCGGCTGTACGACTGGCCGACCGGCCCGGGATCGAGCTGCTGGTCGTCGGCGGGCGGTCCCGGCCGGGGGAGCGGTCGCTGGTGGGGCCGCTGGCGCTGCGCACGGTGGAGTCCCTCGCCTTCGACGTGTTCGTGATGTCCATCGGCGGAGTGCACGCCGCGCACGGCTGGTCGGAGTTCTCCCTGGACGACGCCGCCGTCAAGCAGGCCGGCCTCCGGCAGGCGACCCGTACGGTCGCCGTGGCCGATGCCACCAAGCTCGGTGTGCGCGCCTTCAGCCGGGTCGCTCCGCTCGACGCCGTGGACACCTTCGTCACCGACTCCGCCGCAGCCGACCCCGCCACCCATCCGGGCGGCCCGCCGACCCTGGAGGCCCTGCGCGAGGCGGGCGTGGGGACGGTCCTCGCGTGAGCAACCGCCGGGTCCGGCGGCCCGCCGTGAGCCGCCCTTCGGGTCCGGCGGCCCGCCTGAGCCACCCGCCGTCCAGGGGCCACCTGCGCCGCCCTCCGGATCGGGCGGCCGCCCGAGCCACTCACTCCCTGAGCCATTCACCCCCGTGAGCCTTACAACCTGAGCCGACCGCCTGAGCCATTCACTCCGTGAGCTGTACGACCGCCTGAGCCTTTCACCCCGTGAGCTGTACGACCGCCTGGCCCGCCCGCCCCCGAGCCTCACCACCGCCTGAGCACCAGGAGACCCCTGTGTCCCATCCACCCCTGATGATCCTCGTCGCCGGTCCGTACCGTTCGGGTACCGGCGACGACCCCCCGAAGCTCGCCGCGAACGTCCGCGCGATGAACGAGACCGCCCTCGAACTCTTCCGTGCCGGGCACCTGCCCGTCACCGGCGAGGCGCTGGCGCTCCCGCTGCTGGAGACGGCCGGGTGCACCGGCCCCGACGACCCGCTCTTCGAGGAGCTCTTCCATCCCGTCGCCGAACGCCTGCTCGACCGCTGCGACGCGGTCCTGCGCGTCGGCGGGCCCTCGGCGGGCGCCGACCGGATGGTGGCGCGGGCCCGGGCGCAGGGCAAGGACGTCTACTCCGCGCTTGCCGACGTACCGGACGGCGGCCGGCGATGACCGGGCACAGCGAACGGCGGGCGGACGCCGGGGAGGCGGTGCCGCCCCGCCCGGGCATCGACGTCCCCGACCCCCGCGGCCGTACCGGGCTCGACCTCCAGGGCCGGGACCTGACCGGAAACCCCCGCGTCCGGATCCGTGACGTCGAGGTCCTCGCCTGCGACTGGTCGGTGCTGCGGCGGACCACCTTCGACTACCGGCACACCGACGGCCACTGGAGCCGCGAGCGGCGCGAGACGTACGACCGGGGCGACGGCGCGACCGTCCTGCTGTACGACATCGACCGGCGTACGGTCCTGCTGACCCGTCAGTTCCGGCTGCCGGCCTACGTCAACGGGCACCCCGACGGCATGCTGTTGGAGACGGCGGCCGGGCTGCTGGACGGCGACGACCCGCAGGCGGCGATCCGCCGTGAGGCCGAGGAGGAGACCGGCCGGACCGTCCACGAGGTCGAGCACGTCTTCGACGCCTACATGAGCCCCGGTTCGGTCACCGAGCGGCTGAGCTTCTTCGCCGCCCCCTACGACGGCTCGGAGCCCGGCGCGGACCGGGCGGGCGTGGCCGACGAGGGCGAGGACATCACCGTCGTGGAACTGCCCTTCACCGAGGCGCTCGACCTCGTCCGCGGCGGTGTGATCGCCGACGCGAAGACCGTCATGCTGCTCCAGTGGGCCGCGCTCGACGGCCCGTTCCGAACGACCGACCACCGAACCGGCACGCGAACCGAGAAGTGAGGAGACGGCCATGTGGCCACGGGTCAACGGCATGCGGGCGATGGAGCTCGGCTCCCCGGACGAGATGCGCGTCCGGTTGAACTCCCTCGTCCTGGCCGGCAGGAAGAGGGCCACGACGGGTCTCCTCGCGGAGTACGTGGAGGAGACGGAGGGCCTGGAGTACGTCGGTGAGCGCCTCGCCCTCCTGGACGGCGACGGCTCATTCGTCGCCACCCTGGAGGTGACCGGCGTGGAGCGGACCACCTTCGCCGGGGTCACCTGGGAACACGCGGCGGCCGAGGGCGAGGGCGACGCCGACCTGGAGGAGTGGCGGGCGGGTCACCGACGTTTCTGGAGCACCGAGGGCGTACCGGTCGGGGACGACACGCCCGTGGTGTGCATAGCGTTCCGGGTGGTGGACGCCTGAGCGGGCGTCAGCCCACACTGAGCTCCGTGAGGTCCCCCAGCGGCAGGGTGTGCTGCGTCTGGAGGACCTTCGCCCGCAGGTAGCGGACGTTGTGCGGGGTGGTGAAGACGCCGGTCGGCACCCGGTCGCGGACGTCGATGCCCAACGAGCGCAGTTGCTCCGCCTTGTCGGGGTTGTTGGACAGCAGGTCCAGGCCGGTGATGCCCAGGGCGCGCAGCATCTGGGCGGCGGCCGTGTAGTCGCGGGCGTCCTCCGGCAGGCCGAGGGCGGCGTTCGCCTCGTAGGTGTCGAGACCCTGGTCCTGGAGGGCGTACGCGTCGAGCTTGTTGTACAGGCCGATGCCCCGGCCCTCCTGGCGCAGGTAGAGCAGGACGCCGCCGCGGTCGGCTATGCGCTCGACCGCCTCGCGCAACTGGGGCCCGCAGTCGCAGCGGGCGGAACCGAAGACGTCACCGGTCAGGCACTCGGAGTGCAGCCGGACCAGGGGGACGCTGCCGGGGACGGTAGCGGAAGCGGGATCGCCGAGGACGACGGCGACGTGCTCCTGACCGTCGGTCAGGCCGTGGAAGGTGACGAGTTCGGCGTCGACAGAGTAGCCGTCGTCGAAGCGCAGCGGTACCCGGACGCGGGCACGCGGGGTGGCGGCGATGGTGTCGGGCATGCGGGTTCTCCGGGTCCGGTCAGGGAGTCATCTGCTTCAAAACTGAAGCAGATCTACGGGTCGAGACCTTACCTCATGCTTTAATTTTGAAGCAATGGAGTTGTGTCCCGGCTCACACTCCGGTCCGGCTCACGCGCTTCGGCCCGGCTGCCGCCTCAGCAGGGCTCACGCTTCGGCCCGGCTCACGCTTCGGCGCGGGTCATTACGGATCGGCGCGGCTCACGCTCCGGCCCGGCTCATGGTGGTGGGGCGGGGCTCATTGCGGTTCGGCGGGGCTCACGAGGGCGAGCACGGAGGTGACGAGCGGCGCAGCCACGGCACGCCGCCCTCGGGGGCGGCCCCCGCGTCGTCCCCCTGCAGGCCCTGCGCGACGCTCGTGCAGATCTCCTCCAACTGGCCCACCTGCTCCGGCGTCAGCCGGTCGAAGAGGGCGGCGCGGACGGTCTCGACATGGCCGGGCGCCGTCCGTTCCAGCACCCTCGTGCCCGCCTCCGTCAGGGCCGCGACGCTGCCGCGCTTGTCCCAGCGGCAGTTCTCGCGCCGCACCAGCCCGTCCTTCTCCAGCCGGGTGACCGCGTACGTCAGCCGGCTGCGGGTGATCTTCAGCCGCTCCGCGAGGTCGGTCATGCGCAGGCGCCGTTCCGCGACCTCGGAGAGGTTGGCCAGGATGGAGTAGTACAGGTGTGGCATGCCGGCCTCCTGCTGGAGCTGCCGGTCGATCGCGTCCTCCAGGAGCAGGGAGGCGGCGACGTACGCGCGCCAGGCGCGCTGCTCCTCGGGAGTGAGCCAGCGGGTCGTCATGCGACCAGTGTAGGTTTGCTTCAAACTTGAACCAAGACCCTGTCGGACCGAGCCCGGAGACCGCGCCGATGCCGTTCCCGTACGTCCTGCTGTCCGCCGCCGTCTCCCTCGACGGCTACCTCGACGACACCGGCCCCGAGCGCCTGCTGCTCTCCAGCCCCGCCGATTTCGACCGGGTCGACGAGGTCCGCGCCTCGGTCGACGCCATCCTGGTCGGCGCCGGCACGATCCGCGCCGACAACCCCCGTCTGCTGGTGAACTCGTCCGAGCGACGGGCCGCCCGGGTCGCCGCCGGGCAGCCGGAGTACCCGCTCAAGGTCACGGTGAGCGGCTCGGGGGAGCTGGACCCGCGGGCGCGGTTCTGGCACACGGGCGGGGAGAAGGTCCTCTACACGACGGACCGGGGCGCCGGACGGGCCGCCTCGCTGGGGCTGGGAGCCGACATCGTCCCCCTCGGTGCCGACGTCGGCTGGCGTGCGCTCCTGCGTCACCTCCACGACGTACGGGGTGTACGGCGGCTCATGGTCGAGGGCGGCGGCACCATCCACACCCAGCTGCTGAGGGAAGGCCTCGCCGACGAGCTCCAGCTCGTCCTGGCCCCTCTCTTCGTGGGCGACCCGGACGCGCCCCGGCTCTTCGGCCCCGGCGGGTACCAGGGCGGACGCCTGCGGCTCGTCGAGACCCGCCGCATCGAGGACGTCGTCCTCATGCGCTACGAGCCCACCGGGCCGGGCACCGGACGCGTCGCGTCCGCCGCCGACCGGCACTGGCTGGCCCTGGCCTGCGAGCTGGCGGCCGCCTGCCCGCCGTCGGAGACCGCGTTCAGCGTGGGCGCGGTGGTGGTGGCCGCCGACGGGACGGAGCTGGCGCGCGGCCACTCCCGCGAGGCCGGCGACCCCGTCGTCCACGCCGAGGAGGCGGCCCTCGCGAAGATCGACCCGGCCGACCCGCGGCTGGCCACGGCCACCGTGTACAGCAGCCTGGAACCCTGCGCCCGTCGGTCCTCCCGGCCCGCCCCCTGTGCCCGGCTCATCCTGGAGGCCGGGGTGCGCCGGGTCGTGACCGCCTGGCGGGAGCCGGACACCTTCGTGACCGCGGCCGACGGCACCGGTCTGCTGGCCGCGGAAGGCGTCGACGTCGTGGTGCTCCCGGAGTACGAGGACCTGGCCAAGGCCCCGAACCTCCACCTCCGGGTGGAGGGCCGTCCACCCCGGGAAACCCCGTTCGAATAACCGTTGTACTTCGGGTCCCGCGCATGGCGTACACTGGTGTCATACCGACGCGGGGTGGAGCAGCTCGGTAGCTCGCTGGGCTCATAACCCAGAGGTCGCAGGTTCAAATCCTGTCCCCGCTACTGAAAGCCGAGGGCCGGAATCCGATCAGGATTCCGGCCCTCGGTGTGTTTCCCCCAGGTCCTCCCGGTTCTCCGATTTCCCTCGGTTCCCCTCGGTTTCTCCCCGGTTGTCCCCGAATCCGCCTCGTCGCGTCTGTCGCGGTTTTCCACGTCTCCTCTGGCGCCTGTCGTCACGTTTCGTGAGCGCGCGAGCGCCCAGCGCATAACAACTGAGTCACCATCACAACCGGAGGGTTGGCCCCCGCGTCCCCCGCGGCGGCCAACTCGCCCGTTTTTCACCGCTCCTGCGCCGAAAGTCCAGGCCAAAAATGTTGTTGATCAAGCGGAACAGCTTGGAAACCAGCCCTCGGGTCTATTAACGTTCGATAACGCAGCGCGGTCGTCCCAGCCGTCACAAGAGGCGGCTCCGTGCGCACGCGCCGAATCCCGTAAGGGAACCGGGGAACCACCACCTTGGGGTGAATCACGCGGAATCCGCCGTGTAACAACGGTCGGTATACGCGCGTAGGAGACCTTCCCGCTCCGAACCCGTCAGCTAACCCGGTAGGCGACGGAAGGAAAGGAGCACGCCCGCGTGGCGTCCAACCCGCCTGCCCCAGAAGCCCCCATCGCGCCCAGCCAGACCTTCGGTTACGGCGGCTACCGCACCGACGAGGGCCCCTGGGAGGAATGGAACCCCACCGCGGAGTCCATTCGCCCGGTACGCGGCCGGCACCGCGTCGCCAAGCAGCGCGGCGGACTCGCCCGCAGCTCCACCGTTCTCGGCGTCGGCGTCATAGCCGCCGTCGGCGCGGGCGGCATGGCCAGTGCCAACACCGGCAAGCCGCCGGTCTCCATCTCCATGCCGGACCTCCCCTCCGTGGGTTCCCTGATCTCGGACGACAACACACCCGAGGAGACGGCACCCGCCCTCGCGAGCTTCGGCACCACCGTCGCGGCCGACGACACCGTCGAGAGCGCCGCCGACGCCGGCGAGACCCTGCGCAGCCGCATCATGGCCCAGGCCGAGTCGCAGCAGACCCAGCTGGAGGCAAAGGCCCAGGCCGCCGCCGAGGCCGCCGCGGCCAAGGCGGAGGCCGACGCGGCCGCCAAGGCCAAGCAGGAGGCGGAGGCCGAGGCCGCCGCCGCGAAGAAGAAGGCCGCCGAGGAGGCCGCGAAGAAGGCCGAGGCCGAGCGCCTGGCCGCGCTCGCCAAGCAGTACACGCTGCCGACCTCCTCGTACACCATCACCTCGACGTTCGGTCAGGCCGGCGCCTACTGGTCCTCCGGCTACCACACCGGCCTCGACTTCGCCGCCCCCACCGGCACCCTGCTCAAGGCCGTCCACAGCGGCACGATCACCTCCGCAGGGTGGGACGGGTCGTACGGGTACAAGACCGTGCTCACCCTCGACGACGGCACCGAGATCTGGTACGCCCACCAGTCCTCCATCAGCGTCAGCGTCGGCCAGAAGGTCTCCACCGGTGAGGTCATCGGCCGCGTCGGCGCCACCGGCAACGTCACGGGCGCCCACCTCCACATGGAGGTGCACCCGGGCGGCAGCTCCTCCGGCATCGACCCGGCGGCCTGGCTGCGCGGCAAGGGGCTCAGCATCTGAGCCCGCTGGGACCCTGACGGCGTCAGGGCCCGAAGATCCGACAGCGTAAGGGCCCCAAACCCCGAGGCCCCACCCCTGAGGTCCCGTACCTCCCCTGACGTCCGGGGACCGGTGAGGTGGTTTCCCGGACGGTTGCGAACCGTTGGCCGGAGGCGCGGAATACCCGCCTCCGGCCGCGGTGTTGAGGAGAAGCATGACTTCTCTTCGCAAGCTCGGTTCCTCGGGGCTCGAGGTCTTCCCGCTCGCCCTCGGCGGCAACGTCTTCGGCTGGACCGCCGACGAGACGGCCTCCTTCGCGGTGCTGGACGCCTACACCGCCGCCGGCGGCAACTTCCTCGACACCGCCGACTCCTACTCGGCGTGGGTCGACGGCAACAGCGGCGGCGAGTCCGAGACCCTCATCGGCAAGTGGGTCAAGGCCCGCGGCAACCGCGACGACGTCGTCATCGCCACCAAGGTCAGCCAGCACCCCGACTTCCAGGGCCTGACCGCCGCCAACATCAAGGCCGCCGCGGACGCCTCCCTGCGCCGCCTCGACACCGACCGCATCGACCTCTACTACACCCACTTCGACAAGCCCGAGGTGCCCGTCGAGGAGATCATCGGCGCGCTCGACGACCTGGTGAAGGCGGGCAAGGTGCGGCACATCGCCGCCTCCAACATCTCGCCCCAACGCCTGCGTGCCTCCCTGGAGTTCTCCGACCGTGAGGGCCTCGCCCGGTACGTGGCGCTCCAGCCGCACTACAATCTCGTCTCCCGCGACACCTACGAGGGCGACCTCCAGGACCTCGCCGACCGCGCCGGCCTCGCGGCCGTCCCGTACTTCGCGCTCGCCTCCGGATTCCTCACCGGCAAGTACCGCCCCGGTACGACGGTGGACAGCGCGCGGGCCCAGGGCGCCGCCCAGCACCTGGGCACGGAGCGGGGCCAGAAGGTCCTCGCTGCCCTGGACGAGATCGCCCGGGCCCACGACACCGAGGTCGCCACGGTTGCCCTGGCCTGGCTCGCCGACCGGCCCACCGTCGCCGCCCCGATCGCCTCGGCACGCACGGTCGAGCAACTGCCCGCCCTGCTGGGCGTGGCGGAGCTGAAGCTGACGGAGGCGGAGAAGCAACGTCTGACGGAGGCGTCGGCGTAGCGGGACACCCGCGCCCGCAGGCAACGCCACGCGACCCCTGGTACCCCCTAGGGGCCCTTCTGATTGATCTCCGCGGCGTCGCGACGCCCGGCGCGCACCCTCGCCGCACCGCGCGAAAGCCCAAGTAGCGCCGCTACGAGGACTTCCGCGCCGCACGCCGAGAGCACGCACCGGACGCCGCTCCTTCTCCCACG